>JBFMBT010000007.1:0-46627 GCA_040754875.1 Verrucomicrobiota bacterium
TGTAGCCGCATTTAAATCCGGCACAAGGAGCGCGGCGTTCACGCCGCTTCAACGCCGCCAGCACAAACCACGCTGAAGCGGGCTAAAGCCCGCGCTCCACTTGCGGCCACAGTTAAACTTTAACCGCGCTAAAGCTTGAACTCCAAACAAGAGCTGTATCCCCCATCCTCGTCCCCAAACCCCCTCATGATTTGGGATTCCGCCGATTCACCCTCGCGCGTGGAAGAATCCGCGCTGCAAACAAAAACGGGCGAACGTAACAACGCTCGCCCGTTTAGTGTAAAAGCTTTGCTTACGCCTTGGCGGCTTTGGCCTTCAGCGCGTTCTGGGCGAGCTTCACCAGTTCGCCAAATGCCGTGGCATCGGTCGCGGCGATGTCGGCGAGAACCTTGCGGTCCAGCGCGCACTGGGCGGCCTTGAGGCCCTCGATGAGGCGGCTGTAAGTGGTGCCGGCGGCGCGGGCGGCGGCGTTGATGCGGATCTGCCAAAGGGCGCGGAAGGTGCGCTTCTTGGCACGACGATCACGGAACGCATACTGGCGGCCATGATCCAAGGCATCGGCGGCGTAACGATACAGTTTGGAACGGCGCATCCGGAAGCCCTTGGCGGCTTTGATCGTACGAATGCGGCGCTTGCGCGAAGCTGGGGCGTTGGTAACTCGCATAGGATTCTATCGGTTGAAATTCGGGTCGTGCCGGCTTAGTGGCTGAACGGCAGGTTCTGCGTGATGCGATAGACGTCCGTGGGATCCACGAGCGTGGCAGTGCCGAGGGAACGGCGGCGCTTGGGGTTCTTGTTGGCGAGCAGGTGGCGCTTGCCCGAGCGGGAGCGCAGCACCTTGCCGGTGCCCGTGATCTTGAACCGCTTGGCCACGGCTTTCTTCGTTTTAATGCCTTTTGGACGTCGCATAAATCATCAACTTTCTTTCAAAAAAGAGCGCGCAATATAGAAGCCTGTAAGACACGTTGCAAGTGTTATTTGAGGGATTTTTAGGTGGCTGGCGTGGCCCGGACCGCGGCTGTCCCCAGCCGCAGCGTGCAGCCTGCCAACAAACGCACGGGACCGTCTGCGATGTCATCCCTGTGCGACGGCATACCGCCATACGCGCACAAAATCAAACGAACCTCCTGGAATTTGGTTTCAGTCCACACGCTGCGGCTGAGGACAGCCGCGGTCCGGCAAGTTGCGCTGCTCCAACGCGTCCAAAACCTCCCGCGGCTCGGCAAAGATGCGCCACCGGTCGGCCGCCACTGAGCGGAAGGCGTCCACATAGCGTTGGGCGTCGCGGCCTTCGCCCGTAACATCGCGAATCAAAATCACCACCACCTGCTGCGGGTGCCGGCGTGCAATTTCGCCATACACTTCCGGGTCTTTCTCCCCCGAATCGCCCACCAAAACAAACCGCCGCTCCGGAAACCGTTGCAGCAGAGGCTCTATCACGCCCAGCTTGTATTCCACCGGCGAATCAAACAACGCCAGCGCGGTCCGATCCTTCACCCGAAAATCCTTCAGGTGAAACGTGCCCGCCGGAAATCCTTCCGCCGCACGGAATTCCGCCAGCGCCGGATACAATTGCCATGGACTGGCCGACACGTAATGGAATCGCGCCTGCCTGGTTTCCGCCCAGCGCCGGTACATCGCGCTCATGCCATCCACCGCCTTGAACGGCCGATAAAACGTGTTCCGCAGCAACGCCTTGCGGTCGCGCACTTCGCTGACCTTGATCGTGTCGTCAATGTCCGAAATGACCGACAACCCAGCCGGCTCAACCACGTGGATTTCCCCATTCACCCGCCGCCCATCGCTCTCCGGCAAAATCACTTCCAGCGGCACCGCACCCCCGTTCGCACCCGCCAGCGCCGTCCACTTCAACACATCGGTTCCGCCCAAAATCGTTGCGCCCCATGTGTGACCATTCGCCTCGGTCGGCGGCAGTTGATACACCTTGTCCGCCGCGCGCACGACCACGCGCTTGGTGCGCTCGTTATCGACGAGAAACCAGAGCGCGCGTTCCTTGAAAATGGCTTCTTCTTCGGGCGTGGTGTCTTCTTCGACCAGACCAAGCACCTTGCGAATGGCACCGAGGGACAACGCGCGTTTTTCCGGTTCAAACACCCACGCGTGCATTTCGGCGTGCCAGGAATTGGACTCCTGCCACGCCAGCGTGGGAAAAAGGATGACCGCTTCGTCGCGTTTGAGGTTGGAGGTTTGCGCGAGCAGCGGGTTGCTCATAAGCAGCGCCAAGGTCACGCAGAACAACACACGGCCGAAAGTCATACGCAACGCAATGGTTAATTATTTTTCTCCGCCTTGTGATTCGCCATGCCCGCCAGAACCGCGCGGCAAACGTCCTGCGCAGCGTTCGGCCGGCCCAGCGACTTCGCCGCGCGCGCGAGTTGCGCCAGCTTCTTCGTTTCGAACAATTGTTCGATGCGATGCGGCACATCCTGGACGCGGTTCACCTTGGCCGCCGCGCCGTGTTCGAGCAGGAAATCGCTGTTGGCCGCTTCCTGGCCGGGAATCGGATTCAAGATGAACAACGGCTTGCCCATCGCCATCGCCTCGGACGTAGTCAACCCGCCGGGCTTGCTCACAATCAAATCCGCGACCGCCATCAACTCGTGCATGTTGGTGACGAACCCAAGAATGCGCGTGGGCAGGCGGTAATTGCGCGCGGCCAGTTCGCGCCGCAATTCCTCATTCTTCCCGGCGACCACCACGACCTGGAGCGTCAGGCTCAGCTTGTCGAGTTCCTCCAAAATTTCGCCCACCGGCCCCATGCCGAAGCCGCCGCTCAACACGAGCAACACGGGCAGGTCATCCCGCAAGCCCATCTGCTTGCGCACCGCGCGAGGGTCCGGGCCGCTGCGGAACTTCGCCGCAATGGGAATGCCGGTCGCGGCAATCTGGTTCGCCGGCGCGCCGCGAGCGGCCAGGCTCGCGCCGGTTTCCTCGAACGCCACGCAATACAAATCCACCGATTCCTCCATCCACAACGCATGCGCCTCGTAATCGGTCACGATGCTGACCGTGTAAGGATGATTCCAGCCGCGTTTGCCCTTGAGACTGCCCATGATTTCCAGCGGCAGGTAGTGCGTGCACAGGACGACGTCCGGCTGGAATTCCTTGAGGTGCGCCACAAACTTGCGGTTGGTCGCGCGCGCGAACTTGCGCCGAAACGCCGTCAGCTTGCGCACCAGGGCCGGGTCGTCCGTCTTTTTGAACACCATGCCCCACAACTCCGGCGCGTGCTCCACCAACCGCAGGTAGCCGTCGGCATAAAGTTGTTTCTGGATTTTCGGCACGTACGCGAGCAGATCAATCCGCTCGATGACATCGTGCGGGCGCCCGGACTTCCACGCCTCCTCCAACGCCGCCGCGGCTTGCAGATGCCCTGCGCCCGCGGTCACCGTCGCAATCATGATGCGCATAGTGTGTGGAGAAAGCCTATCGCACGGGGCAACGGCAGGCGATGATAAAAAGGCCCCGGATGTCGCTGAAGGCGCATCCTGACACAGCGTGACCTTCAGGTCACTTCAACGTTCGCCCGCCGGAAGCCAAAACCCATCACTATGACGTGAATGACGCTGAAGCGCGTAAACGCCGCGCTCCCGGTTATAGCCGCCAGCCGGAGCGGTAGTCGTGCTGGATGAATTCGTCGGCGGCGGGGCAGTTCACGGCTTTGAGTTTGTCGGCGTCCCACTCGATTTTCTGGCTGGCGCGGTGGGCGACGTTGCCGAGCAATACGGTTTCGGTCAGCGCGGCGGTGTAATCGAAATTACACGTGGTGGCCGTGCCGGTCTTGCAGGCAAGAATCCACTCGGCGTGGTGGCCGATGGAATCGGGGATGAACGGCTCCGGCGCCTTGAAATCGGCGAAGGTTTTCTCGGGCAGGAGGACGTGCTTGTTGTAATCGGCGAGCAACATGCCGTGCTGGCCGACAAAGAGGACGCCATTGCCCCACTTGGGCAACTGCCCCTGCTCGAAGTGCGGCGGGCGCTTGCCTCCCTGATACCAGGTCAAGCGCACGGGCGGCTGGGCGTCGCGCGAAGGATAATCAAAATGCGCGATCATCCACGGCGGCGCGCACTCGGGATGCGCGGCGGGGCCTTCGGCCTCGACGGTGATGGGATAACGAAGGTTGAGCGCCCAATGCGGGAGGTCCATGTAATGGCAACCGAAATCGGCCATGGTGCCGCCGCCGAAGGACCACCAACGCCGCCAGTTCTTCGGCAAGTATTCGGGATGATACGGTCGATATTGCGCGGGGCCCAGCCAGACATCGTAATTCAAATAAGCGGGGACAGGCACGATTTCGATCGGGCGCGCCATGGGTTCCCAGACGGTGCCGACCCAGACGTGCACTTCGCGGATGGGGCCGATGACATTGCTTTGGACCAGTTCGACGACGCGGCGGTAATTGTTGCTGGCGTGGATCTGGTTGCCCATTTGCGTGGCGAGTTTCAAGTCGTCGGCCAGCCGCGCAATCATCCGCGCCTCGGAGACGGTGTGCGTGAGCGGCTTCTCGCAATAGACGTGACGCCCGGCCCGGAGCGCCAGCGCGGTGGCAAAGGCGTGGGTGTGGTCGGGCGTGGAAACGACAATGGCGTCGATGCCCTTTTGGTCGATGAGCTTGCGGAAATCGGTGAACTTCTTCGCGTTGGGAAACCGCTGTGCCGCGGCGTCGAGGAGGTTTTCATCGACGTCGCAGATGGCAACGATGTTTTCGCCTTCGACGCCTTTGATGTTGGCGGCGGCGCGGTTGGCGGTGCCGATGACGCCGATGTTCAATTTGTCGCTGGCGGCGATGAGGCGGACCTTCGGCGCGGCGTGCGCAAAACGGGAGCTGCCGGCCAGCCAGGCGCCCGCGGCAGCCCAAGTGGCTTGTTTCAGGAATTTGCGGCGGGAGGAGCGAAAGTTCATAAGCGTGCGGGTTAGGGCAGTTCGCGGATAAAGATGTTTTTGAAATGAACGGGCGTGGTGTGGGCCTGAAGCTCGATGGCGCCCCAGGGATAAATGGGCTTGCCGGGTTCCCAGTAGTTTTCCAGCGGGATGCCGGCGGCCTTGCCGTCATAGACCACGAGGTCATCGTTCAAATGGATGGTGACCTTGTCGTCGAGCATGACGATGCGGAAGCGGTTCCATTCGCCGACGAAATAATCGGCGCGTTTGAGCGGCTTGTTGCCCGCCTTCTTGTTGTTCCAGAGCGCGCCCGAGCCTTCGGGCTTGTCCCAAATCTGCACCTGCGGCGTGCCGCGCAGGTAAATGCCGCTGTCCGAATTGGCGGGAATCTTCCAATCGACGAGCAACTCGAAGTTGCCGTATTCGCGGGTGGTGCAGAGATTGTCGAATTTCTTGCCGACATAGACCAGCGCGCCATCGACGATGCGCCAGTTTTCGCGCGCCACGTCATCCGCGGCGATTTGCAGTTTCGCCCATTCGAGCAATTCGAGCTTCTCGCGCTTGGGCGGGTCGAGCACCAAACCCTGCCAGCCATCGAGGCTGTGGCCGTCAAACAACGCTTTGAAACCCTTGGGCGGCTTGTTGTCCACGCGCGCCACGGGCAATTCCTTGATACGAATGTTGCGGAACTCGACGTAATCGTTATGCCCGAGGAATCCGATATGGCCGCGGTCGCGGAACATGCCGGGATGTTTGTTCAACACGGTGTGATCGGTGATTTCGTTGAGGTCGGCATCAACGATGACCTTGCCGTTGAGTTTGACCTTGATGTGGCGGCCATCACAGGTGATTTCCTGCTCGTTCCATTCGCCCGCGGGCTTGAGCGCGCCCACCTTGGCGGGAACGATGTTGTAAATGGACCCGTGAAACTGCCACGGCTGGAGCTTGCCGTATTTGGAGGAATAATCGTCGATGACCTGCAACTCCATGCCGTAATAGGCGATCTGTTTGTCGGTCATCGGCGCGCGGATGCCGATGCCGTTGTTGGAGCCTTCTTCGAGGCGGAATTCCAGGCGCAGGATGAAGTCGGCATACTGGCGGTCGGTGAGGAGATTGCCGCCGCCGCCCTTGGCGCAGACAATCATGCCGTCCTTGACGTAATAGCCGTCGCCCTTTTTGCCCAGGAGCGTCCAGCCCTTGAGCGATTTGCCGTCAAAGAGACTCACGAAACCCCGTTCCGACTTCGCGTGCGCGGGAACCGCCGCGAAGAACAACAGGGCGACCAGCAGTGAACAGGTTCGAATCATGGGATTATTTAGAACGTTGAGGCGACGTGTGCAACTTATGTTTTCGAGTTCATTTCTTCTGCGCGGCGATCATGTCGAGCGTGATGCGGCAGGTGTCGCGGGCGACGCCGCGGACCTGGGCCTTCGAGGCGGCCGGGGGACGCGCGGGGTCGTAATACTCGGGGCGGATTTTGTTGAGTTCGGCGCTGGTGTCGTCGGCGGAGACGTAATAGGTGGCTTTGGCGAGGTGGCGCAGGTTGGTGCCGGTTTTGTCGCCAAGAGATTTGAGTTGGCCGAAGATGTCGCGGATCTGGTCGGGCGCACTCTGGCCGGGTTTGGGATACAGGCCGCTGATGAACACGGTCTGGCCGCTGTTGATGCGCGCGACGCGGCTGTACACAGGCGAGGCCTTCACGCCGGGCGGCGTGAGGTATTCGATGACGTCGGCCGATTTGTCTTCCGGACCGGCGGCGGCGATAAGTTCGATTTCAATCGGCACCTTGGAAACCCATTCGACGAATATGATGGGCGGCACTTTGCGTCCGGCGAACAGGGCGGCCATGGCGCGCTCGGCATCTTCGCGTTTCGCCATCGGCGTGAGGAAGGCCTTGAGTTGGACGACCTCGGCGTCGCGCAGTTTCAGGAATTCCAGCACGGACCAGAGCTGCTTCATGGTGTCGGCGGCGGCGACGCCCACGTCGCCCTTGCTGGCCATGCCGGAGATGTAAACGCGTTTGCCGGGTGGCAGGATGGCGGCATGCGAGCCGCCCGGGACGGCGTGGACGCCCTTCACAGTGAAACACTCAACCTGCGCGGGCACTTTGGCCGTGGTGGCGACGGCATCGAGCGAAACCAAGGCACCGCTGTGCGCGAGCTCACCTTCGACGAAACAGACTGCGGGCGCGGCTTTGGCGAAGCGTTGCGCGAAGGCTTGATGGACGGCGGGCACGACGTCCGCCGCGCGCACATAGACATTCACTTTGACGAGACGCGCGAATCCGCTGCCGGTTGCCTTCAAGACGTTTTCGAGATTGGCAAGCGCCTGGCTCACCTGCGCGCGGGCATCGGCTTTGCCGACGATTTGCCCGGACGCATCGAGCGGCAACAATTGCGTGGTGTGCACCAGCGGTTGTTGGGCCGCGATGACGGCCCGGGAAATGCCGGCGGTTGAATCAACGCGTTCGACATCCGCCGCGTTGGACAGCCACGCGGCGCCAATGAGAAGAACTGCGGTTAATACCCTCATGTCTTTGCCTTTGTCGTTTTGCTGCCGCGCGCAAACGCGGCGGTCAGGATTTGTTTGACCAGCAGGGCTGCGCCCGGTTCATGAGACGCCCGGGGACCGGCAACATTCAAGACTTTGACGCGATGCCGGCGGACGAATTGTTGTAGTCGCCGCGCGTTGGCAGCCATGGGGCGTTGCCCCACCAGATGGAGGCACGGCTTGTGATGCAGCCGCGCGAATTGTTGCGTGGCAAGCGAGCCGCCGGACAATTCGCGCGCCACCGAGATGATGACGGTGGCATCGGCATCGCGCACATTCCATTCGGTGCGTTGAAGATATTCGGCCCCGGGCGTCTGGCGCAACCGATATCGGCGGGAGATGGGGCCGTCCTCGGCGAGGCGGCCCTTGGGACACCAGCCGCCGTGGGGAATCCCCTGCTCCAGCGCAAAGTCCAGCGCCGCGCGGTCCGCGCCAGTCTGGCCGCCGGAGATGATTCGGAGTCTGGGCGGCATCGTGAGATTGAATCAAGGGCCGGCGTGGGCGTCTGTATCCGAGTCAGTGACGACCCGCTGCTTTTGCAACGTCAGTTTGAAACCGAAATTGCCGCGCTCGCGCCAGCCGACGTAAAACGAGCAATGGCCCCGGGTGTACGAAAGGAACGGCAGGCGCCACCATTTGTAACGGCACACCGCCCACGTCCATCCCGCCTTGGGATTGAACACGTGCTCGGGATGGCTGCCCGAACGCTTGAACGGTTTGTCCGCGATGCCAATGACATAAAACGTGAAATTATGCAGCGGATTGCGCCAATACCATTTGCGCCGGCGGTTCGGATCTTCGGGCCGGTACCAATCGGGTGGCTCGGGCTCATCCGCATTGCCAAACCACCAGATGGGATTCCATTTCTGGATGGTCTTGATTTTGGGCTTCGGTTTGTCGGCTTCCGCGCCCGCAACCTCCTCGCGCCCGGTCTCCGCCCCGTTGCGCGCCACGCCGTGTCGCGATGCCGTTGCGCACCCCGTCAAGCCAACACACGCCAGCAACAACGCGAAGATCCATCTCACTCTCACGCCGAAAACTTAACCTCCTTCCGGCCGCTTTGCCCGCCCAAAACGTCACCCCTTCTACGCATCACGAATCACGCACCACGCCCGCCGATTGCCGCTTTGCACTCCCCTGCCCCTGTGCTAGCTTCGCGCCACCATGGCTTACGAATCCTTTCGCGAATTCCTTCAAGCCCTCGAACAATGCGGCGAACTTGTGCGCGTTTCGCAGCCCGTTGCCACGGAGCTGGAAATCACCGAGCTGGCCGATCGCGAAATGAAGAAGCCGGGCGGCGGCAACGCGTTGCTCATCGAAAAGCCGACGGTCAACGGCCAGGTCTCGCCTTTCCCGCTGGCCATCAACACGCTGGGCTCCTGGAAACGCATGGCCGTCAGCCTGCAGGCCGACTCCGTCGATGCCGTCGCGCAGGAACTGGGCTCGCTCATGAAGGCCAAGCCGCCCACCAGTTTCAAGGAAGCCATCAAATTGTTCGGCACCGCCATCGACTTGCGCCACGCCAAGCCCGCGCTCGTCAAGTCCGGCCCGTGCAAGGAAGTCATCCACCGCTTCGACGCTCCTCCCACCCGCACCGAACCCTGGCCGGCGGCTCCAAATCATAAATCTGAAATCATAAATCAAAAATCTCCTGCCACCCTCCTCAACCTCCCCATCCAACAATGCTGGCCCCTCGACGGCGGACGCTTCATCACCCTGCCCTGCGTCGTCACGAAGGACCCCGACACCGGCGAACGCAACGTCGGCATGTATCGCATGCAGATTTACGATGACCGGTCCGCCGGCATGCACTGGCAGTTGCAGAAGGTGGGCGCGCGTCATGGGCGGCGCTATTACGAAACGGGCACGCGCATGCCCGTGAGTGTGTTCATCGGCGGCGATCCGGTGTATCCGTTCTGCGCCACCGCGCCGTTGCCCGATGGGTTGGATGAATTCCTGCTCGCCGGCTATCTGCGGAAGAAATCCGTCGAACTGGTGAAGTGCGAGACGAACGACCTCGAAGTGCCGGCGAATGCCGACTTCGTCATCGAAGGCTACGTCGATCCCAGGGAACCGCTGCGCGACGAAGGCCCGTTCGGCGACCACACCGGCTATTACACGTTGCCCGAGCCGTATCCCGTCTTCCACATCACCGCCATCACCCATCGCAAGGATGCCGTTTATCCCGCCACCATTGTCGGCATCCCGCCGATGGAGGACTTCTACATCGGCGGCGCGTCCGTGAAGTTGTTCCTGCCCATCTTCAAGATGAACTTCCCCGAGATCGTGGACATCGCGCTGCCCGCCGAAGGCGTCTTCCACAACCTCGTCTTCGTGAGCATCAAGAAAACCTACCCGATGCAGGCCTATAAAATCATGCACGGCCTCTGGGGCATGGGCCAGATGATGTTCACCAAATACCTCGTCGTGGTGGACGCCGACGTGGACGTGCACAACACCAGCGAAGTCCTCTTCCGCCTCTGCGCCAACACCGACCCGCAGCGCGACAGCATCTTCACCAAGGGCCCGGCTGACGTGCTAGACCACGCCACCAGCGAAATGGCCATCGGCAGCAAACTCGGCATCGACGCGACGAAGAAATTGCCCGGCGAAGGCTTCAAGCGTCCCTGGCCGCCACTGATTAAAATGGATGCAACCGTCCGGCAGAAGATTGATGAGCTTTTCAAAATCCGATGAACGGACTGCGCCATGCAAATCTTTAGGGATCGCACTGCCGTTGTGACGGGAGGCGCGGCGGGCATCGGGCGCGCATTATGTGAACGACTTGCGGAGTTGGGTGCGCGCGTCGTGGTTGCCGACATCAATGGGCAGGGCGCGGAGGACGTGGCCACCCAGCTTCGACAGCGCGGCGCTCAGGCCGAAGCGGCAAAGGCAGATGTCTCGGACGTGATGCAAATCGATGCACTCGTCAATGATGTTGTGGCAAAGCACGGTCGCCTGGATTTTATGTTCAACAACGCGGCCGTCGCAGCCGTCGGAGAATTGCGCGATGGAAACATCCAGGATTTCCGCCGCATCGTGGAGGTAAATCTTTTTGGAGTCGTTCATGGCACCATGGCGGCCTATCGCGTGATGGTGCGCCAGGGCTCCGGGCACATCGTAAATGTCTCTTCCATGACCGGTTTGATGCCCACGCCGATTATTTCCGCCTACAGCACAACCAAGTGGGCGATTGTCGGCTTTTCCACTGCCGTGCGTGTGGAGGCAGCCGGCTTGGGTGTCAAAGTGAGCGTTGCCTGCCCGAGTCTTGTGCAGACCGACATTCCAGAACGCAGTTTCTTTTGGAACGTACGTAAAGAAGATTACCTTCGCTGGCTGCCGTGGAAGCGACTCATGCTCACGCCGGCCCAGGCAGCCGACGCGATTCTTCGCGGAACAACCCGCAACAAGGAAATCATTGTTTTCCCATTTTCAGCGGCCATCGGTTGGCTTGTTTACCGAACGTTTCCATCGCTCTTCGGTCCGCTGTTTGGGCGAACCCTGGAAGGATTCCGGGCATTGCGAATCACGCCATGATTACCGTGTACGCGCACAACACCAGCAAAGTCCTCAGTTCAAAAGAATGAGCCGACTCACGTCGGCTGCTACAATGAGCATCGACGCGACGAAACACTTCGGTGACCGATGGAAATGCGTTGATGCTTTGCATTTCTTCGGAGAATCCGCTATCAAGGGATCATGCCCCAAAGGTCATTGCTGGCCGCGAGTTTGAGCCGCACCGCGACTGCGCTTTGTCTGACCGTGGTGGTCGGGAGCGTGGCGGCGGAAAGGGAAAACGATCGGGACCAAATCGCCCGCGCGGTGCGAGCGGGATTGCGCGTCATTGAGACGAGTGTGGCGGCGTATCCGGAGGAGCGCACGTGCTTTTCGTGTCATCATCAGACGTTGCCCATGCAGGCGATGGACCGGGCGCGGCGGCGCGGGTTTGAAATCAATACGGCGCTGTTCGAAGCGCAGACGAAGCTGACGCATGAATCATTCCGGTCGCGCGTGGAGCAATTAAGGGAGGGCAAGAACATCGGCGGACGCGCGATGACGGTCGGTTACGGCCTGTGGGCGCTGGACCTGGGCGACGCCAAACGCGACGAGACGACGGCTACGATGGTGGCGTATCTGGCGCGCACGCAGGAGAAGGACGGGCATTTCTGGAGCAACCTGGACCGGCCGCCGCTGGAGGATTCGCGGATGACGAGCACCACGATTGGCGCGTATTACGCGCAGAAATTCGCCGCGCCGGAACAGAAGGATGACGTGGCGCGCGTCGTGGAGTCGGCGCGGAAGTGGTTGAGCGCAACGGAGGCGAAGTCGCAGGAGGATCGCAACGCGAAACTGTGGGGCTTGCATCTGCTGGGCGGCGAGAAGGCGGAGGTGGAACGGGCGCGCCAAGCCGTGTTGCAAAGCCAGCGCGCGGACGGCGGCTGGGCGCAATTGTCGGGCATGGAAAGCGACGCTTACGCGACCGGCCAGGCGTTGTTCGTGTTGCAGGAAACGGGCACGGCCACGAAGGACGCGGCGTTTCAGCGCGGCGTGCGGTACCTGTTGCAAACGCAGCGCGAGGACGGTTCGTGGCACGTGAAGACGCGGTCGAAGCCGGTGCAGATTTTCTTTGATTCCAAGTTCCCGCACGGCAAGGACCAGTTCATTGCGATCAGCGCGACGAGCTGGGCGGTGGCGGCGCTGGCGGAAGCGAAGTGATTTGCGATTTTTGATGTGCGATTGGCGATTGGGGGGAGGCAGGCAAAATCATTTCAGGGCAAAATCATGGAACTGGTGAATGGACCGAGGGCGCCAGTTCCTCAGAGCGGTTACAGTTTAACTGTGGCCGCAAGTGGAGCGCGGGCTTTAGCCCGTTTCAGCGCGGTTTGTGCTGGCGGCGTTGAAGCGGCGTGAACGCCGCGCTCCTTGGGCCGGACCTAAATGCGGCTACAGAATTTCAATGGGGAGAGGGACCGAGGGGGGTGGTTACATCAAGAGCATCGACACGCCGAACGTCACTCCCCTCCTGGGAGGGGCCAGGGGTGGGTTCCCTGCGGGCCTTACGCGCCATTTCCTCCCAAGGCAGTAACAACGCTTTCCTCTCCGCCTCAACCGGAGAGGGACCGAGGGTGAGGGGTGGTTCAACCCAACGCGTTGCCACCACCACGTCTAATCACAGCCTGCAATGGGACACGGTATTTGACGAACATCGCGAGTCACGCCACGCTGCGCGCATGAAGTCATTCTTCCGCCGTTCGCTCCGCCAGGTCTGGTTTTCGCTGGCGCTGTTCTGGTTGTTCGCCGCGCGCGTCGTGTTGGGCGAAGCGCCGCCGCCGGTCGATGGCGGGTTCACGCTGGCGGTGTTGCCGGACACGCAGATTTACGCGTGGAAATTTCCGGAGACTTATCCCGCGCAAACGAAGTGGATCGCGAGCAACGCGAAGAAATACAACATCGCCTATGTGCTGCACGTGGGCGATATCACGCAGCACAACACGAACGACCAATGGCGCGTGGCGGCGCAGGCGCACGCGTTGCTCGACGCCCGGGTGCCGTGCGCGTTGACCGTGGGCAATCATGACCTGGGACCCAATGGCAATGCGTCGAGCCGCCAGACGGCGTTGAATGAATTCTTCCCCGTGGCGACGTTGAAGAAGTGGCCGACTTTCGGCGGCGTCTATGACAAGGAGCCGGAGCGGACGGAGAACAATTTCCATCTATTCGAAGCAGGCGGACGCAAGTGGCTGATTCTCGCGCTCGAATTCGGGCCGCGCGATGACGTGTTACGCTGGGCGAATGACGTCGTGAAGCGCCACGCGGATCGTTCGGCCATCCTGGTCACACACGCCTACCTGCGGCCGGACAATTCGCGCTTCGATCGCCGCATCATGGAGGAGGCGAAGAAGAACAAGGTGGCGCGCAACAAGGGGCTGGACGGTTACGCGTTGTCGAAGGCGGCCGGCGGCTTCAACGATGGCGAGGACATCTGGCAAAAGCTCGTGTCGCAACACGCGAACTTCGCGCTGGTGGTGAGCGGGCATGTGTGCGTGACCGGCCGGCTGGACAGCCAGGGCAAACACGGCAACACGGTTCATCAAATGGTCGTGGATTATCAGAATCAGAAGAATGGCGGCGAAGGCTACCTGCGCCTGCTGCAGTTTCATCCGGACGGCAAAACGGTGACGGTGCGGGATTATTCGCCCGTGCTGGATCAAATCAGCGGGCAGCCGGGCGCGAATTACGAGTTCACGATTGAGCCGGCTGCCGTGGGGAAAAGCGTTCCGTAGCAGTGTTCAGTAATTCCGCAACTCGCGCGAACACTTCCAAGTCGCTCTGGGCGCATGTTGACACAGCGTCGAAACACAACTTGGCCGGGGCGCGGCGTTCACGCCGCTTCACTGTCCGCCAACCCGCGGGCCATGGATTCCGCCGCGATCCACTCTCACGCTGAAGCGGCCTGAAGGCCGCGCCCCGAGGCAGTGTCAAGATTCTCAGTCGCTCCATGCTATCCGCCCGCTTGGATCCGCCTTGTTTGGAGTTCAAGCTTCAGCTTGTGGAGGGCGACGTCGCCATGCAGCACGCCACAGTTTCTTCCTTTCGGATTTAGGGCGGTTACAAAAATTCTGTAGCCGCATTTAGGTCCGGCGCAAGGAGCGCGGCGTTCACGCCGCTTCAACGCCGCCAGCACAAACCACGCTGAAGCGGGCTTAAGCCCGCGCTCCGCTTGCGGCCACAGTTCAACTTTAACCGCTCTAGCGGCGCCAGGGGCGGCGGTGGGTGTTTTGCCCCATGTGCGGAGTCTGGAAGAATGCGGGCGGCCCGTCTATTTTAGGATACGCATGAAAGTGTTCCATCGACTGGTTGCCGCCGACTGGGTTGACAATATCATCAACGAAAACACCTCCAATCCAACCGTCCGCTGGGTCAGGCACGGGAGGGATCTGACGTCGAACGGGGAGTATCGGATGGCGATGTTTTCGAAGTTGTACCGCGAACTGTTGAAAGGCGGGCCCATCACGCAGAAAGAGATCATGGAGATTGTGCACCGGGGACTGGATGCGGCCGTGCGGAACAATTGGAAGGAGCTGCAATAGCGGTTGGTTGATGATCCCCCCTGCCCTTCTCCCAACGCGGCGACACCGCCTCATTCCATCACCAGGACCGGGGCATCGGCGTTGGCAACGGATTTGGTCGAAGTGTGCTGTATGTAAAATGAGGCGATTTGCGAACGGCGGTGGAAATGCAGCTTCGCCATGATGTTGCCAACATAATTTTTCACGGTGGAAACGGAGATTCCCAGGCGCAGGGCGATATCCTTGTTCGTGTGGCCTTGCGTAATCAACGCGGCCACTTCCGTCTCCTGCGGCGAGAGCAGTTGCAGCGATGCTTCCTTCGCAGGTTTGAAGCCGGATTGGGTCGCGCCCATGATCCGGCGCGTCACCGCCGGATCCAGCACCGACTGGCCGGCGGCGACGTGCTCGATGGCCCGCACGAGTTCCTCGCCGGAAATTTCCTTGAGCAGGTAGCCCGCCGCACCCGCCGAAACGGCGCTCAGCACGGTATCGTCGTCCGCGAAAGCCGTGAGGTAAAGCACATGCGAGTGGCCATGGTGCAGGATTTTCTGGCAGGCTTCAAAACTGTTGCCATCCGCCATGCGGGCATCCAGCAGCACGACGTCCGGTTCCAGCCGCACCGCCATGGTGAGGGCGTCGCTCGCCGTCGCCGCTTCGGCGACAACCTGGATTTGCGAAAAGCGGGCGAGCATCGCGCGCAATCCGGTGCGCACGACCTCGTGGTCATCGGCCAACAGAATCCTGATTGGACGGCTCATGATGCCTTCAGTTGCGGCGGCCATGCGCCACACAACCGCGCCGGCCAGGCCATGAAATGATCGTTAACCTTGGGGACCATATATCGATAAATGAGCCGACGACTAAAAGAGGCTCGTTAGAGTATCTACGTAAAATTGCGTGTAGGATATTGGGTGTTCACCCAATTTGCCTTTGGTCTTATGCCACTGGGAATAACGGTGTTGCGATACCGCCCCTTGGAAGCAGCGCACCCTCCCAATGGACGGGGCCGGAGGGGACCCGTCCCGGAGCAGCAACGACCAAATGATAAGTTGACATGACTATCACTACATGCCACATTAGGTCCGTCGTATGCGCCAGGGAGCGCCACCGCGAAAAACGGTCCGGCTACACAGCCTTCCGTCCGCGCACCCTCGCGCTCATCCATCGCGCGCCCCTGCGGCGCTTCACCGCCGCATTCAGCCATGCTTATCGGTCGTTTTGGGCGTGCCCGGCTCGTGCCGCTTTGTCTCACATCTGCCCACCTATGCGAAAAAAATAAAAATTTCACCCCTCATACCATTAATGAACACCTCTGATTCGCGCCCCGCGCGCACGAACCTCTCCGTTCGCGTCGCGAATTGAAAAATAATAAAAAAATTCCGCCTTGGCGATCGGCTATCCGGCTATTGGCTTCCACCACCGCCCACCTCCATCCACCTAAATCCACATCTGCCCCTCCTTCAAATATTGGTGGCAGCCGAGGTGACGAGGCTCTGACTCCCGAACCACCATGACCCATTGTCCATCACCAACCCCCGCCGCCGACCCGCGTCTCTCCCAGACGCATCACGCATCACGCTTGGCCCTCCCCCCAAGGACTATTCCAGACTCCTTGGATCTTTTCCCCTACCATGACCTTTGACCATGACCCAGAACCTTGAACTCTTGAACTTCCGCAGCCACCAGACAAGTGTTTGTCAACGAGTCGCTTGCGTCGATTTCATTTTTATAGTTGACTATTTGGTAAAGATAGGGCAGATTGATTCCTGTAAGAGAGCGCAGTATGCCACGTGTAAGCGATGCCAAACAACGATTGATGGAAGCAGCCATCAACCTGATCTGGGAAAACAGCTACGGCTCGACCAGCGTGGACGCCATCTGCGCCAAGGCAAAGGTGAAAAAGGGCAGTTTTTACTACTTTTTCGCCTCCAAATCCGATCTCGCGGTCGCCGCCATGGAAGACAACTGGCAGACCAAGCAGGCGGACTTGGACCGTGTTTTTTCGCCCACCATCCCGCCCTTGGAACGGCTGACCAATTACTTCAATCGCGTCCTCGAATGCCAGGAAGCGCTTCAGAAGGAGAAGGGTTATGTCCTCGGATGTCCTTTGTTCACATTGGGTTGCGAGGTTTGCACGCAAGACCAGGCCATCCGCGGCAAGGTCGAGGAAATCTTGAATCGCTACTTGAAGTATTTGGAAACAACGATCCGCGACGCGCACGAGCAACGCCTTATCGTGGCCCCCAACGCCGCGTTCAAGGCCAAGTTGTTATTCGCTTATGCCCAAGGCGTTCTGACGCAAGCCCGCATCTTGAACAGCTTGGATGGTGTGCGCGAAATGTCCTCCGGAGCGATGGAGCTTTTGGGCGTAACTCAAACAGCCGCAGCCGCATGAACGGTCGTCATCTTTTTTTATGAACGAAACCTTAACCAACTGGTCAACTATACTGGGCCGTTGGGAATGCGTCCCCCGGTTCGCGCACCGAACCCATGACGCACGTGTTATATTAGCGGCAGGCTCAAACTTGGCCGCGACCTGGCAGGAGGCAGCCGTCGAGGTGGCCGGCAGGTAACCGGGAATGATTGTATGAAAGCTGTGAAAACGAAATTCGCCAAGTCCCGCGCAGTGCGGCCAGCCCGCCGATCGAAGAGTCCGTTCGCCCGCGGCACGCGCCCGGCCCGCATGGCCGGGCCGGTGGAACGCCCCGAACCCAAGCCCGCGCCGGCGACCATCCCGGTCGAGACGCTGCATACCGACAAGGACGCCTTCCAGCTTTACCTGCGCGAAGTCGGCGAGACTGCCCTGCTCACGCCGGACGAGGAAATCATGCTGGCCAAGCGCATCAAACGAGGCGACAAGAAAGCCCGCGAGCGCATGATCAAGGCGAATTTGCGCCTGGTCGTGAAAATCGCCCGCGACTACGAAGGTTATGGCACCCCGCTGCTCGACCTCATCAACGAAGGCAACATCGGCCTCATGAAAGCCGTCGAGCGTTTCGACCCGCGCAAAGGCGCCAAGCTTTCGACCTACGCCGCGTGGTGGATCAAGCAGGCCATCAAACGCGCGTTGGCCAATCAGTCCAAGACCATCCGCCTGCCGGTGCACGTGGTGGACAAACTTTTTCACCTCCGCCAGATCGAGGCGCGTTTGCAGGACATGCTCGGGCGCGAACCGACCGATGAAGAACTCGCGCACGAACTCGACACCACCGCCCAGCGCATCCGCCGCTGGCGCACCGCCGCGATGAAGCCCGCCTCGCTCGACGCCCCGGTGGGCGATGACGGCGACGACGGCAAAAGCATCGCCGACGTCGTGAAGGACGAACGCGCCGGCACGCCCTACGAACAGCTCGAAGGCAAGACCAACACCGAGTTGATCCGCGAAATCATCACCACGCTCGACTCGCGCGAACAGGCCATCTTGAAGTTCCGCTTCGGCCTGGACGGCGACAACGCGCAAACGCTGGAGGAAATCGGTGTGAAGTTTGGCGTCACGCGCGAGCGCATCCGCCAGATTCAAGAACACGCGTTGAAGAAATTGCGCCGCCGCATCGAAGAACTGGATACGATGCAGTTCGCGGAGTAGCGGTGCGGTCTTCAATCTGGTAGCAGCCGAAGCAACGAGGCTCTGACCTTCTTTCTACGGAAGAGGAATGCAGGCTCCTCGCGTCGGCTGCCACACGGTCCGAAGGATTGACGCGCGCGCCTTTCGCTTCTACAAACGCTCCACGGGCACGTCTCACACCCGTGGTTATGATCATCAAAGACAATGAATTCGTGGACCTGTCCACGCCCACCGGCCCGATGCGCACCTACGTCTTTCGGCCCGCCGCGCCGGGGCGTTATCCGGGCCTGCTGCTGTTCTCGGAAATCTTCCAGGTGACCGGCCCCATCCGGCGCACCGCGGCGATGCTCGCAGGGCACGGATTCATCGTGGTCGCGCCGGAAATCTATCACGAGTTCGAAGCGCCGGGCACCGTGTTGCCCTATGACCAGGCGGGCGCCGACCGAGGCAACGCGCTCAAGACCACCAAGGACCTCGCCAGCTACGACTCCGACGCGCGCGCGGCGTTGGATTACCTGAAGTCGCGTCCCGATTGCACCGGCAAACTCGGCGCCATCGGCATCTGCATCGGCGGGCACCTGTCGTTCCGCGCGTCGATGAATCCCGATGTGCTCGCCGGCGTGTGTTTTTACGCGACCGACATCCACAAGCGCGGCCTCGGCAAAGGAATGAAGGACAACACGCTTGATCGCGTGAAGGAAATCAAGGGCGAGATGCTGATGATCTGGGGTCGCCAAGACCCGCACGTGCCGCGCGAAGGCCGCACGCTTCTCCACAACGCCATGGCTGATGCCAACCTGCATTTCACCTGGCACGAATTCAACGGCCAGCACGCATTCATGCGCGACGAAGGGCATCGCTACGATCCCGAGCTGGCGTTGAAATGCTACGGGCTGGTGCTCGAATTGTTCAAACGCAAGCTCGGCGAAGGCGATTTGCGTGTGGAAGCGGCGTCCGGCCCGGCGGAAAGCCGGCATTGAACGAAGTGTTCAGTGATTGAACAAAAACTCCTTCGTATTCATCAGCGCCCAGATGATGTCTTCGTAAGCGAGGCGTTTGCTGTTGGGCAATTCCTTCCCGTCCTTGTCCGTGCGCTTTTTTGCCAGATGCGTTTTGGCAATCGTGATTTCCTCGGGCTTCGGCTCGCGCGAGAACACGCGCACATATAGCTCGCGAATCTTCTCGTCGTCCGCGCGCTTGTCGTCGGCGGCCAGTTGCGCGGCGCGGCCCGCGTCGGCCACGAGCTTGTCCTGGATTTCCTTCGAGTTGAGCAGGTGCAGGCTTTGCGCGAGGCTGGCATCCTGCGAGCGTTCGCATTCGCACGAACTCGACGCATCGGGCCGGCCAAACACCGTGAGGAACCACGAGCCCGCGTTGTAACTGTTGTCCGGCAACGCCACCGCGCGCGTGCCAATCTGCTGGCCGTCGAACCGGCTTTGCGCGCCCACCAGTTCGTTCACTGAATCCAGCAGCACCTCCGCCGTCAGGCGCTTCGGGTAATAACGCGAGAAATATTGTTTATCGATGGCGTTGTGCTCGTTTGGCTCGGAGCTGAGTTGATAGGTTTTCGATTGCGCGATGGTCCGCACGAGTTTCTTCAAGTCGTAACCGCTGTTCGCGAAATCCGCCGCCAGCGCGTCGAGCAATTCCGGATTGGTCGCCGGATTGGTTTCGCGCATGTCATCCTCGGGCTCGACCAATGCGCGCCCAAAGAAATGTTTCCAATAACGGTTCACCAGCGACTTCGCGAAAAACGGATTGTTGCTGCCCGCCATCCAATCCACGAGCGCCTGGCGCGGATCATTTTCCGCCGGTAAATCCAGCGGCGGCGCGCCCAGGCCCGCGGGCTTTACCGGCTGGCCGTTCTTCTTGTTCGTGGCGGACGCCGTGCCGCGCTGATGAAACACCACTTCCTCGCCGGGTTGGTCACCGCGCCGCTTGCCCACGCGCGAGAAGAACGCGGCGAAGCTGTAGTAATCCGCCTGGCTCCAGCGCTCGAACGGATGATGATGGCATTGCGCGCACTGGAGGCGCGTGCCCAGGAACAACTGCGCCGTGTCCTCAAGCTGCGACGTCATGTTGTTTACCTGCCGATACCACGCCACCGGCGGGTGGTCGCCCATTTCGCCGGACGCCGCGAGAATCTCACGCGTGAACTGGTCGTACGGCTTGTTCGCGTGCAGGCTGTCGCGAATCCACCCGTGAAAGGCGTACGTGCCGCGCGTGTGCGTGCCGGCGCCGCGTTTGTTGCGCAAGAGCGCGCTCCATTTGTTGGCGAAATTCTCCGCGTAATCCGTGCTGCCCAGCAGCGCATCGATGAACTTGTCTCGCTTGGCCGCGTCCTTGTCCGCGAGAAAACGTTGCGTCTCCTCCGGCGTGGACAGGCGGCCCGTGATGTCCAGCGTCACGCGGCGGATGAACGTTTCGTCATCGCATCCCGGCGACGGCGGCATGCCCACGGCCTTCAATTTCTTGAACACCAGTTCATCAATGTAATTCCGCGGTGCGGGCAGGTTCTCCACCGGCGCGCCCAGCGGAATCGTGGCGCGAAACGTGGCCACTTTCGCCTGATACCGCACCATCACCGCCACATCGCCGGGCTGCTGGAAAACGAGGACATGGCCCCGCTCATCTGTCTTCGCGAGATTTTTGTCATTTGGCTCGTAGAGCGCGCTGGCCGTCACGTCTTCGACCGAGCCATCGGTGTAATGCGCCAGCACCACGAGCTGCTGCTCGCCGTCGCGCTCCAGCACGCGTTCCTTCGGCTGCACCTCGATGCGCGCCACCGTCGGATCATTCGTCCGCCCGTACGGCATGCCCTGGCTGATCCAGCGCACCAGCAATTGGTAATCCGGCGAATCTTTCTCCAACCGCTTGCCGCCGCCGTGCGGCATCTCCGCCGTGCCCTTGAGCAACAGCAGGCTGTTCTCCGGCGACGCCGTGAAGATGCGCCGCCCACGCGCCTCGCGCACCAGATGCTCGTAATCCTCCGTCGGCTCGAAGCCCAGCAGCGACAGTTTGAATCCATTTTGTCCGCTTGATTTGCCGTGGCACCCGCCGCCGTTGCAACCGGTCTTGGTGAAGATGGGCACAATCTGGTTGGCGAAATTGATCGGGACCACTTCATCAAACCGCTCCACGCTGACTTCAATCGACGCACTCAATCCATCCGGACTGCGTGCCGTGATGGTTGCCGAGCCATTGCCCAACGGCGTCACCACGCCGTCCTGGTTCACAGCAACGACGCGCGCGGGCGACACCTTGTAAGTGACCTTGCGCGTATAATCGCGCATCGCGCCATCGGCGTAGGCCGCGGTCGCCAGCAACTGCCGCCGCGCATCGGCGCCGCGCAAGACAATGGGCGCTGCTTCGCCGTCGGTGCGCACATGCAATTGAAGCGACACCGGTTTGGCCGGCTTCGCAGATTCCTTGGCCTGGATTGGAGCGGCGAGTGAAAGCACCAGCAGACAAACCAACGTGAACGCCATTCCCCCGACGCATCGCGAACGCGCCAGCGTCTTGGAGTGCGCCAGTCCGATGGCGCTTTGTTGCGCCTCGCAAATCCCAACGCCTGAATCTCTCCCAACGCGCCTTGCACGTCTCCCTCTCCCCGGAGGAACGAGGGGGAGAGGGAACAAGGGAGAGGGGTGCTCAGGCTTGCGACACCATCCCTTCCACACACCCCGTGGGTTCTCCCGCCCAATCCCAACGCGTCGCGATTGCTCCCCGCCTTGAGCGGCGATGGAAAACCACCGCGCGCGAAACTCAGCAAAGTTGTTTGGCTTCAAATGCATCACGCGGTGTTTCCATTGTGTATAGACTCGGACGCAAAGCAGGCAAGTTTAATTCGGCCAACCACATCAGTCGGCGAAACTTTGTCGTAGGTGCGACAAAGTTTCGTCAATACGACTAACACGGCTGGATGGGGGTCCTGTTTGATGGTGGCAACGTCACCCTCCACAAGCTGAAGCTTGAACTCCATACCGGAGAAAAAGGTGCACCGGGAGAATTCGGGAGGCACGCGGTCACGGCGGGAAGAAGAATCCAATGCGCACACGCGCACCTGTTTGGAGTTCACGCTTTAGCGTGTGAAGGCAGTGCCGTCATTAATTGGACTTCGTACTACCGCCATTTCCCCCTCTCGTCCTACAAACCTGCGTGTGGCAGGCACTTACGAAAAAGCCTGATTGTTACTGGCACAACCACTGCTCTTTACAAATGCATCAATGGCTCCGCACGATGCAATTGGGGTGGTTACGGCGACCTTGGTAGGGTTGCACCCCATTGAACAGGCCGGTTCGTCGGCTAGCGTACCCATCAGGTATGGGAAGTCGTTGCGGAGATGAGAAAGGCCCGCCCCGCCGTATGCGGCGCCGGACTCCGTGAATGAAAGCGATGCGCGCTTATGATGATTAATGAGTACCAACGGCAGACCGCGTTTCTGCGCGAATGCATCCACTTCGAGGACTCCGAAGAGTGCCATCAACTCGAGGAACGGATGACGCAGGCCCAACGCAACGAGCGTTGCCTGCGCCGCGCCATGGTCCTGATGGCCTGGCTTACGATGCTGGCGGCGGCCGGCCTCGGCTATGCCGCCGTGCTGCAGGGCGACCTGCTTCATGGCGTCTCGCGCCTCACTCAACTGGTCTTGCGCGTCCTGTGTCCGCTGGGCGTCGGGTCGCTGGTTTGTCTGTTGGTGTTCACCGGCGTCTGGGCCAGTTACCGCCGGGAATTGAACCGCCTCCGCGAGGAATGCCGCCGGCAGGTGATGAAATTGCTGGAGACGCGTTTCGAAGAACACAAGGGCGCGCAGCACTGAAGGACGGCAACATCACTCCCAATACAACACCTTGACCACCGCCCCCGTGGCCAGCGTCTTCAGCGGCGGTACATCCACCAAACCATTGGCCGCCGAGAGCGACCCGAGCATGTGTGAGGCCTGCGTGCCCGCCGAGCGCACGTTCCCCTGCTCATCCACCACCACGCGCACGAAATGGCGGCGATCACCGCGGTTGGCTAATGACTCACCGAGAATGCCGGGATGCGATGGCAGGAACACCTGGCGCGCGCCCTGAAGTTTCAGGATCGCCGGGCGCACCAGCATCAGATACGTCACCAGCGCCGACACCGGGTTGCCGGGCAAACCGAACAGCAAGCGCCCGCGGCATCGGCCGAACACAAACGGCTTGCCCGGCTTGATGGCGACGCGCCAGAAATCCAGCTCCCCGCCAATGCCGCGAAACGCATCCTTCACGAAATCGAAGCCGCCCACGGAAACGCCGCCCGACGTGATGACGGCATCGCATTCGGCGAAGGCGGTTTGCAAGGCGGTTTGCGTGGCCTCCAACGTGTCCGGCACCAACGGATAAATCTTCGGCGTCGCCCCGGCGTGGCGCAGCAAACTGGCGAGGCTCGTGCGGTTGCTTTCGTAGATCTGGCCCGGCTGGAGCGGTTCGCCCGCGGTCCGCAGTTCGCTGCCCGTGGCGAGCAAGCCGATGACCGGCGATTTGCCGGCCGTCACCCGCGCGATGCCCAGCGCCGCCAGCAAACCAAGCCGGCCCGCATTCAGGCGCAGCCCGGCGGCCACGGTCGTCTCGCCGCGCTTCACGTCCTCGCCCTTGAGCCGAACGTGTTCCCACGGGCGGGCCGTGTCGCAAATCAACACGTTATCCGGATGCGCCGCGTCCGGGCGCGCGTCCTCCTGCATGACCACGGCGTCCGCGCCGCGCGGCAACGGTGAACCGGTGAACAACCGCACGCACGTGCCGGATTGCACCTCGCCATCGAAGCGTTCCCCGGCGGCCACCTGCGCGATGATGCGCAAGGACACCGGGGCATCCGCCTTCGCGCTTTGCACATCGGCCGAGCGCACGGCATAACCGTCCATCGCGGAATTGTCGAAGCCCGGCAGGTCCACCGGCGCAACGACCGAGGCGGCGAGAATGCGCCCGTCGGCGTCGCCCAAGGAAATGTCTTCGCTGGCGAGCGGTTCGACTTGCGCCAGAATGCGTTGTTGTGCGTCTTCGAGTGAAAGCATTACTTCGCGTCGGACTGGCTTTGGTCGCGTCCGCGCATACGCAAAGCAAACAACACCCACGTGCAAAGCACAAGGCTGGCGGCAACCACGAAGAGCACCAGCAGTGGTGTCTGGTAAAGGTTCACGTAGATCGCCACCGCCCCCAGCGCCAGTGTGACGCCATAAAGAAACACCGACGCCTGCTTCTGATTCCAACCCAGCCGCAACAGCCGGTGATGCAGATGCGTCTTGTCCGCGCGAAACAAAGGATCGCCCCGGAGCAGCCGCCCAAACAGCACCGCCGTGGTGTCGAACAGCGGCACGCCAAACAAAATCAATGGCACCACGACGATGGTCGCCGTCGTGGCCTTGAACAACGAGATGATGCCGATGCAGGCCAGCACCACGCCAATGAACAGGCTGCCCGTGTCGCCCAGAAAGATGCGCGCCGGCGAGAAATTATGCGGCAGGAAACCCAGGCACGCGCCCGCCAGACAAAGCGTAAGCAACGCCACGATGATATTGTCATTGAGAATATTGATCAGCGCCAGCGACAGCGCGATGCATACGGTCACGCCGGTGACCAGCCCGTCAATGCCGTCCAGCAGGTTGATCGCGTTGGTAATGGCGACAATCCACAGAATCGAGACTGGCAGCGACAGCCAGCCCAGTTGGAATGGGTCCCCAAACGGATTGCTGAGCACCGTGATTTGAAACCCGCCAAAGTAAAGCGCCACCGCGGTGAGAATCTGGACGGCGAACTTCTTCGGCGCGTTGAGTCCCTTGACGTCGTCGTAAACGCCCAGCATCAGCATCATCGTGGCGCCGACCATCAGCGCCGCGAACATTTTTTCGTAATTCTGAAACGTGGCCGTGACGCGGTTGTCGAGCAGATAGAAGCCAATCCACGGAAAACAAAACCCGCCGAAGACTGCCAGCCCGCCGAGACGCGCCATCGGTTCCGTGTGAACCTTGCGTTCGCCCGGCAAATCGATCGCTCCGATGCGGAACGCCAGCCGGCGCATCAGGGGCGTCAGCAAAAAAGCCGCCAGCGCTGACAGGATCAGGGTGGCGATGTAGGTCTTCATCGTCTTCCGGCCAGGTGTTCCTGGAAACAATCCCAATATCGCGCAATCATCACCGGTTCGGCGAATTCACTCTGGGCGCGCGCTCGTCCCGCCGCTCCCAGGCGGTCGGCCAGCGCGGTGTCGGACAACAGGCGTTGCAGCGCGACAGCCAGCGCTGCCGAATCTCCCGGTGGAACAATCAGCCCGGTGACGCCGTCCTGGTTCACGAACGGCACACCCGACCGCAACGCGCAACTCACCACCGGCTTGCCGCAAGCCATGGCCTCGACCTGCACCAGACCGAACGCCTCATTCGGCGTAACCGACGGCAACACAAACACATCACACGCATGCAAGATGGCGGGCAACAAGGCGTCATCCACGGTTTCCCAGAATCGCACGCGCGGGGCGATGCCCAACGACTGGGCCAGCACTTTCAACTCGCCAGCCAACGGCCCACCACCCACGAGCCATACGGCTGCGTCCAACTGTCTCGCCGCTTCCAGCAAATGACGCTGTCCTTTATACCCCACCAGCCGGCCGATGTTGAGCAAAATTCTTTTCCCGTCCGCGTTTTTTTTCAGTTCCGCCGCCTGTTGCAACACGGCGGGCGTCGGCTCGAACCGTTGCAAATCGATGCCAAACGGAATGACCCGGCACTTGTCGCGATGAGCCCCCAGCCACGGCGAGTATTCAATGTGCTGCGGCGTGGCGACGATGATCCGCGTCGCGCGCGCGAGGAGCTTCTTCAACAACGGCTCGTAGAAGCCCATCAACGCCGCCTGCCGGATGATGTCGCTGTGATAACTGATGACCAGCGGGACCTCCTTCGGCCCGCGCACGCAGGCCAGGTCCATGAGCGGATTGGGAAAATGCGCATGCCAGAGGTCGGCAGGATAACGGCGGGTGCTGCCCGGATACGCCGGGCAAAGCGACGTGGAAAAGAGCGAGCCGAAACTGGCCAGCCGATGCACGCGCACGCCGTTGAGTTCTTCATGCACCGTCCGCGCCGAATCGTTGGCGACTACACAATCCACCTCCGCCCCTTTGTGCGCGAAGCCTTCGGCCCACGAACGCAGCAGCGTTTCCATGCCGCCCCGATAAGGCGGATAGAATTTGCCGAGTTCGAGAATCTTCACGCGCGATGAATCTGGGTTGCCGCCGCTTCAATGGCTTCGACCGGTCGTTGCCACGAGAAACGTTCCTCAGCGTACTGGCGGCAATGCTCGCGGGTCGGCAGCCATTCGTCGTGCGCCAGCACCGCCTCGAGTTTCTCCGCCAGCGCCTCCACCGAGCCGCGGTTGAACAGCAGTTCCGGTTTCAAATGCGCCAGCAATTCCGGCGTCGCCCCCGCACGCGAGCCAATGACCGGCGTGCCGCACGCCAGCGACTCGGCGGTCGCCAGGCCGAAGCCTTCGAGATCCAGCGACGGCATGATGGTGCAGTCGGCCACGCCGTAAAGTTTCGGCAGTTCCGCCTCCGGCACAAAACCCAGCAGGCGGACGCGGTCCGTGAGACGCAATTCATCAATGCGCGCCTGCAGTCCGGCGCGTTGCGGGCCATCGCCCGCAATCCACAACAGCGCGTTCGGATGCTCGGGCGCCACGCGCGCGAACGCGTCCAGCAACCCCGGCAAACCCATGCGCGGGTCCAGCCGGCGCACGCAGAGCAGCACGAACTGTTTCTTCTTCAACCCGTGTTGTTCCCGCAACGTTCCGCGATACGGCGGCGGATGAAACACATCCAGGTCCACGCCGCCGCCAATCACCGTGATCGCCGGCAGGCCGTGCCCGTGCCATTGCGGCAGGTGGTCGTGGTAATATCGGCTGATGGTCAGGATGCCCGCGGCGCGCCGCAACGCGCGCCGTTCTGTGCGCGCCATCACCATGGCAATCACCCCGTCCATCAGTTTGCGGGAAACTGTGCGCGGCTGCGCGCTGCGGCTGAAGCGATATTCCTGCGCCCACGGGCCGGTGAACAGAAAGAGCGGCTGGACGGACAGGCGTTCAACCGCAGGCGCGAAGTATGCATGACACAACACCACGACCGGTGGTTCGCCGGCCGCGTTGCGCCACTCCTCGCACAGCGCGTGCGCGTCCGCGTTTTCCGCGCGCCAGTTCTGGTGGAACGGCCCCTTCGCATCGGGAAACCGGCGCAATTCCACGCCATCGCGCAACTCCTTCTCGGGCGTCTTGGTGTCCGGCCCGGGATAAACCGCCGCCACCTGGTGTCCGCGCGCGGCCAGCCGCACCGCCACTTCCCTGACGTACCGATACGCGCCGCCCACGCGGTCGGGGTGATAGCCAAGCGTCAGAAAAAGGAACCTCATGTCAGACGGCGGCTTCGTCGAGGACTTGTTCGAACTGTTGTTGCATGTGTTCCATCGAAAACCGGGCGCGCACGGTCTTGAGCGCATTCTCGCGCAATTGCGTGGCCAGCGTCGCGTCATCGACCACCCGGTGCAGGCAGTTCAAATAATCCGCCGCGTCGCCCGGCGTCGCCAGCAGGCCGTCGCTCTCGTGCGTGATGACTTCCGGCACGCCACCGGCGCGCGCGGCGATGACCGTCACGCCCGCCGCCATCGCCTCGATGATGATCCGCCCGAACGGTTCGGGCCGCAGCGACGTGTGCAGCAACACGTCCAGGTCGCGCAGCGTCGCGGCCACGTTCGTCTGGAACGGAACGAAATGAATCCGGTCCTCGAACTTGTGCTTCGCGACAAACCGGTGCAGCTCCGCCTCGAACCGCTGATCCTCGTTGAACGGCTTGCCCACGATGACGAAATTTCCCGGCAGCCGCGCCTCGATCCACGTCTTCGCCAGCTCGACAAACATGCGATGCCCCTTCCACGGCGTGATGCGGCCCACCAGCCCAATGACCGGCTCGTCCTTCGACAGGCCGCACATCTCGCGCATGATGCCGCGCTCGGCGGTCTGGTAGCGGTCCACCGAGACGCCGTTGTACACCGTGCGCACCGCCGCTTCCGGCAGCCCGCCGTTCACGAGAATGCGGCGCGAATACTCCGAGACGACCACCAGCCGCTTCGCGTGCTGCTGCGCTTCCTTGAAAAACGCCCGCCGCACCGGCCACGAAAAGAAATCCGCCGACAGGACATCGTTCACCCACCACACCGAGGGAATGCGCCGTGGCTTGCAGGTGCGCCCGGCGCAGAAGTGGTCCTTGTTGGTGCAGGAAACCACGACGTGCGGCTCGAACTTGTCGAAGATTTCGTTGAGCTTGCCGCCGGCGTTGCCCAGAGCCTTGAGCGCGGCAGGCAGGCGGAGGACGGGCAACAGGCCGTTGGTGAAACGCGCCTCGTTGAGCGCGCTGTCAAACTGGTGCTCCCATTGTTTGATGGGGAAGTTGGCCAGCGCCCGGCTCAGGGGGCTGTGATTGGCGCAAGCGCACGCGGGAACCCACCGCTGCTGGTGCGCAAAAACGGGAAGCAATTCGAGCAGATTAACCTCCGCGCCGCCGAGGATGCGGTTGACGTGATCAACAAAAAGGACCCGTTTCATGCAGCCCGACGGGGTGGCAACTTCCCCGCGAATCTTGTCCAGCCACGCGGTGTCAGTGGCTCGCCGTGAGCACCAGCACCTGTTCCAGCGTCGAAATGCCTTCGCGCACCTTTTCCAGCGCCACCATGCGCAGCGTTTTCATGCCTTCGCTGACGGCTTGCTTGCCGATTTCCATGGCGCTCATGCGTTTGATCACCATTTTGCGGATTTCGTCGCTGACAGTCATGGCCTCGATGATCGCCGCGCGCCCGGCATAACCGGTGTTCTTGCAACGCTCGCAGCCGCGGCCTTTGTAAAGCTGGACGCCCTCATACATCTTCGGATCAATCGCCAGATCCTCATACATCTTGGGCGGATAGGAGATCGGCTCCTTGCACACATTGCAGACGCGGCGCATGAGACGCTGCGCGCAGGCGAGAATGACGGACGACGAAATAAGGAATGGTGCGATGCCCATGTCGTCCAGACGCGAGATCGCGCCGGGCGCGTCGTTGCAGTGCATCGTGCTCAACACCTGGTGGCCCGTCAGCGCCGCTTCTACTGCGATTTCCGCCGTTTCTTCGTCGCGGATTTCCCCGATCATGATGATGTCCGGGTCCTGGCGCAGAATCGAGCGCAGCGCCGCCGCAAACGTCAGGCCGATTTCCTTCCGGATGGGCACCTGGTTGATGCCTTGAATCTGGAATTCAACGGGGTCTTCGCAAGTAACGATGTTGTAATCCGGATTGTTCAGTTCGTTCAGCGCGGAATAAAGCGTCGTCGTCTTGCCCGAACCGGTCGGACCGGTCACGAGCATCAGGCCGTGCGGCGCGTCCACCGCCGCCTTGAACCGCCGGAACGTGTCCTTGTCCATGCCCAGCTTGTCCATGCTGGCGGACAGGTTTGATTTATCCAGCACGCGCAACACGCACTTCTCGCCGTGCACCACGGGCAGGAACGAAACGCGCAGGTCGATGTCGCGCCCGGCCACCTTCATGCGCATGCGTCCGTCCTGCGGCAGACGGCGCTCGGCGATGTCCAGGTTGCTCATGATCTTGAGGCGCGAGCAAAGCGCGATCTGGAGCGTCTTGGGCGGCGGCGGGTAATGCAGGAGCGCGCCGTCCACGCGGTAGCGCAGGCTCACCTGTTTCTCGAACGGCTCGATGTGAATGTCGCTCGCCTTGTCCTTGATGGCCTGCACCAGGATGAGGTTGGCCAGCTTGATGACGGGGGCTTCCTCGCCGGCGGCAGCCAGCGCATCCGCGCCCATTTCCTCGGAAACTTCGTTGACGATTTCCGCGCCTTCCGCTTCCGCCTCCAGGTCCGCCTGTTTCTGGGCGTCCTGGATGATGTCCTCCATGCTGCCCTTGCCCGTGTCCAGGTTGTTGATCTTGTCAACAATCGCCTTCTCCGGCGCGATCATCGGCTGGACGTCCAGCTTGGTGATGCGCTTGACGTCGTCCAGCGCCAGCACGTTCAACGGGTCGGCCATCGCCAGGAACAGCTTGTTCTCCAGGCGCGACACCGGCAGCACCTTGTGGTTGGTGGCGACTTCCTTCGGGATGAGATTGGCGATTTCCGCCGGGATGCCGATGCGGCCGAGATTGATCGGCGGCGTCTTGAGCACGCGGCCCATCACCACCGTCATGTCCATTTCGTTGACGTAGGATTTGTCGATCAACAGCTTCAGGAGGCGTGTGCCTTCCTTCTTCTGCATCTCGAGCAATTCCTCGATTTGCTTCGCGGTCAGCAGCCCGTCTTCCATGAGGGCGTCGGCGATGCGTTCGCCAAATGATTTGGGCGGTGGCATAGGCGCTCGGGATTAACGGAATATTTTCTTCAAAACCTTCACCAGGTCCGCCGGCGGCGCGATATACCAGAGCAGCCGGTACTGCGTCTTGGCCGCCAGTTCGGCCGCCGCCGCGTTGTTGAACGGGTTGACCGTCGCCACCAGCACCGACTTGCTCATGCGGTCGATCGGCAGCACGCACCAGCGCTGGCACACCTCGCGCGGAAACGACCGCGCCAGTTCGATATCGACGTCGTACTTCTCCAGCGGAAAATAACCGAGGCGCGATTTTTCGATGAGCGCCTTGAGCGATTGTTCGATCGGCAGCAATCCCTTGTCCGCCAGAATTTGAATGAACGGATCGACCACGCGCATCGGGTCTTCCAGTTCCGGCGCGGGCCAGGTTACGTCGAAATCCTTCGGCGAAATCAATTTGCCATCCACGAAAATCTTCCGCATCGCCAGCCGGCCGTCGTCAATGTCCGTGGCCATCTTCGGCGCGCCCGGCATCTTGATGGTGGGCGCATCTGTCGCCGCCGTGGGAGATGGTTTGGCGGCTTCGGCCACCTGCATGTCCGGCGCGGTCGCCTCGCCGGTCGTCTGGCGCTCGAGGTCTTGCAACGCCTTCTGCACATCCGGGTCGTCCGGGTATTGCTGGAGGATGCTTTCGTATTCGAGAATGGCCGAGGAAAGCTGGCCCAATCCCACATACGCCTGGGCAATGCGCTTGGCCGTGCCGACCACATCCTTCTGCCGGCCCAGTTTGAAGTAGGCTTCCTTGAGGATTTCGAGGGATTGATAGTCCTGGGGCTGCGATTGAGTGATGACCTCAAACATCTCAATCGTCTGCTCCAGTTGCCCCTTCTCGGCTTCGGTCAGTGCAGCCATGATAATAAAGCTTTTCTCACGAGCGCCAGCGGGTGTCGAGCGTAGTTTCCTTGTTACAAAAAGGAACGCGCGCCCGGCCAACTCCGCGGCATCGTATGACACCCTCGCGCGGAAGGCAATCCCGCAATCATCCGCGATAATTCTTGGGTCGCGCCGCCCGATTATGCCTTAATCCGCCCGTGCCGATTCACACGCGCTTCAAGCCCCAGTTCAACCGGAAACCTCCGGGCCGTTGGGTCTATGGCGTGCTCGCGCTGGCGATCCTGGCGATCGTGACCGGCCTCGTGTGGTGGTTCATGCGCCCCGCGCCATCCGACCAGCCGACTCAAATCGCGCCAACAACCACAAATATTCCGCCCGCCACCGCATCCGTTGTTACCAACGCCGCGCCGGTGGTTGTTCCCTCCACGGCTGCGCCACCTTCGGTCGCCGTTGCACCGCCACCCGCCAGCGGCCAGACATCGCCGCCGCCCGTTTCCGCCCACCAAACCTCCGCGCCACCCGTGGTCGCCGTTACGAATACCGTCCCCGTTCCCCCTGGCACTTTCCCCCGCCCCGTGCGCGATGTCTTTGAAGCCCAACTGGCTCTGGACCGCCTCGGCATTTCCTCCGGCTCCATCGATGGCATCATCGGCCCCCAAACCCGCGCCGCCCTCGCCGCTTTCCAAAAACGGGAAATCCTCCCCGTCACCGCCGAACTCGATGCCGCCACCAAATCCCACCTCTTGCTAAGGTCGTCTCCCTACACGAATTACGTCGTCTCTGCCGCCGACCTCGCGCGCCTGCGTCCCCTCAGCCCCACCTGGCTCGGCAAGTCCCGCCAGGACAAACTCGATTTCGAAACCCTCCTCGAACTCCTCGCCGAAAAAAGCCATTCCCATCCCAACCTCATCCGCCAGCTCAACCCAGACCTTGACTGGGCCAATATCGCCGCCGGTGTTTCGGTGAAAATCCCGGCCGTCAATTTCCCCTCCACGCGCGAAAAGGCCGCCTCCATCCGCATTCAACTTGGCGCAAAAACCTTGGAAGCCATCGGCGCCGACGGCCAGCTCCTGGCGCACTTCCCCTGCAGCATCGCCCAGCGCGTCGAGAAACGGCCCGAAGGAGAACTGCGCGTCGTGTCGGTGGCGGGCAATCCCAATTACACCTTCGATCCCGCCGTGTTCCCCGAATCCGCCGAGGCGCGCAAAATGAAACAGAAATTGATTCTCCCTCCCGGCCCCAACAATCCCGTGGGCACCGCGTGGATTGGACTCGACCGTCCCGGCTACGGAATTCACGGCACGCCGCAACCTGAAATGGTGGGCCGCACTGAATCCCACGGCTGCTTCCGCGTGGCCAACTGGAACGCCAAACTTCTCGAGAAACTCGTCTGGGTCGGAATGCCGGTGCACGTCGAACCGTGACCTCCGTGTCCTACAGTTCCTTCCGTCTCGAATTGAAATCTTCGCTTTACAGGTTTGACACATTCTGCGCCGGAGCGTAGTCTTCGGAGTAGTCAGGGTTCAGCGATGAGTACCGCCACTGAAATCGAGCCGGTCGTTCGTTTGACAGACGACGCCGTCAACCAGATCAAGACCATCCTCTCCAGCGAGCCGGAAAATGCCGGCAAACATCTTCGCATCTACGTCGAGCGCGGCGGTTGCTCGGGCCTGCAATACGGGATGGTGTTCGACGAAAAACGCGACAACGACCATGTTGTCGATTTCAACGGCGTCTGCGTCCTGGTGGACGAATTCAGCGCCAATTACGTCCGCGGCGCGACCGTGGACTACTCCGACAGTTTAACGGGTGGCGGTTTCAAAATCGTCAACCCCAACGCCCGCCAAAGCTGCGGGTGTGGCAAATCGTTCGAGGCCTAGGACAGCCCCACTGTCAGGCCGGATAAATGCCGTTCCGTGCGATGCGGAACGGCTTTTATTGTGCCCCCCGCTTCGTGCTCGTCCTCGTCCTTCTCCTCGTCCTCGAATTTCCCTCTTTCCAGCGCCAACCGCCCTTCTTCGGCGCGGGCCAGCGCCTCATCGCCACTTCAATTCCTTCACCTGCCCGTGCTCCGGGTGCTCGCGGTTCAACGCGTTTAACTGCAGTTTGATTCTGTCCGGGTGCAACGTCGCCTCCACCCAGCCGTTCGGACGCTTCTTGTCGAAGACGTAGCCCACCGGCGGCAGGTTCACCAGGTGGATGCCGCTGGCGTGTTCTTGCGTGAGCCACGTATGCGTGTGGCCGAACACGTAGGCCTTGACGTGTTTGCGCGGTGCCAGCACTTCGAGCAGTTTCTCTGTGTCTTTCAGCGCGCTCTTGGTCTCGCCGCCTTGCAGGTTCAAATTATGATGCGCGAAAATGATCGCCGGCTTGTCCGAGTGGGCGTCCAATTCCTTCGCCAGCCACGCCAGTTGCGCGTCGCCCAGCAGACCGGGCGTTTTGTTGACCAACTCCAGCGAATCCAGCAGGAACCAATTCGCGTGCTCACCGCGCAGCAATCCCACGTGCTTGTCCGCCACCGGACGCTTCGCGCCCCTGGCCTCGCTCACGGCCTCGCGGATGTGCTCGCGATGGTCGTGGTTGCCTAACGTTACATGAATGGGCATTTGCGCCGCGCGCAACGGTTCCAGCAACTCCGTGAACGTGCGGTAATCCCCCGGCTCGCCCGTGTTGAACGCGCAATCGCCATTCACCAGCACGCCGGCGGGCCGATACGCCAGGCCGAGCAATTCCTTCCCGACGGCGCCCAGGTTGTCTGACATGTTCGTTTCACGCGCAATCTTCGTGCGGTCCTCGGCCACGTGGGTATCGGCCAGCAAAGCCCAGCGATTCGGATCCGGTTTGGCGGCGGCCCAGGCGTCGCGTTCAAGGGTCAGACCGGCCACGGCGGCCAGGGAACGAGTGATGAACCGGCGGCGTGAGAGGGGAGGAAGATGAAAGGGCATAGGTCAAATGGAGTTTGTTTGCTTTGGTGAAAGTTAATGGGCCTCAACCCCGACACAATCCTCTTTTTTCGCGCCCTGGCACCTTCCCTGCTTTGTGTTCTCGCCGCGCGGCCAGGAATTTTTTAAAACTGTTTGAACGCGTGGCCCGCGCGGATGTCGGATTACGTGCGTTTCACTGACGTGGCCAGAAAGTCGTATGAAAAAGACCAGTGTGACCGTTGCTTTTCCGGATGGCCTCCATGCCCGCACCGCTTCGAGATTGGTCCGCACCCTTCGACATTTTCGCTCACAAGTTTGCTTTCGCCACGGGGAGCAACAGGCGGATGGACGCAGCCTGATCGGCCTGTTGTTGCTCAGCGCCACCAACGCCGCTGCGCTGGAGGTGGAAGCCACCGGCGAAGACGAAGACCTGGTCATCCGCGCCATCGAATCATTCTTTCGCCTCACCGAACGCGACGGCGCGGAAATCGTCCCCACCGAGTGGCGCAACTCGACGACCTTCTCGTAACGCAAACGTCCGGCGGCGTTCCCGCCGCCCGACGCATTTGCGTTGAGGACGCTTAATCGACGCGGCTGATTTCCACTTTTGCGAGCCGGAGTTTTCCGTCCTCGGCGGAAAGAATGATTTCGCCCAGGTCGGCTTCCTCGGTTGGATTGCGCAACTTCGCGGCCCACACGCGGACTTTCCACACAGGCAACCCATCTTCGCCGCGCTCCAGTTTCGGAGCGGTCGAAGTGACTTTCAGATTTTTCAGGATCGGTTCCTTCAGCGCCAGTTCGATGGCTTCGTTGGAATCGATTTTGATTTTGTCGGCCAGCAACGGCTGGTCGTTGCCGAAGAGCGGCTCCAGCAAACGCAGCGGCCGCTCCACGCCCATCATCTGGCCGGCGCCGAATTTCACTTCCACCGCCTTGAGTGGCGCAGTCTGGTCATAATACACCACATACCAGACATTCGGCGTGAGGCTGCCGACCGATTTGTCCGAGCGAATCTGCACGACCTTGTCCTTAGCGTGCTCGCCGACGTATGCGTTGCCGAGCTTGGCGAGATTCAGCGCCGTCGGCTCGCTGTTGCTCTTGGAGCATCCGGTCAAAGCCACGGCCATCGCCATCACCATTACCAACAGGTTCGTTTTCATACTTGTTAAGGGGCAGGATGTATGCCAATGCAAACCACTTGAGCCGAATGGGTTGCATTATTCGAGAATGCGCCGAAACGGGCCATCCGGCCAGAACGGGCGGTGACACCGGCCCGTTTGTACAGTAGTAAGAAGACAATATCGCATGAAACCGCATTTTCTGCCTGTTGTGATTGCAGCCGTTGTCGCCACGTCCGCCGCCCGGGCCGCCGACCAGCCGCAATGGGGACACGCATGGACGCGCAACATGGTGTCGCCGGAAAATGGTTTGCCCGATTCCTTCGACCCGGCCACCGGACGCAACGTCAAGTGGATGGCGAAGCTCGGCACCGAAACGCATTCCACGCCGGTCATCGCCAACGGCCGCGTGTACATCGGCACCAACAACGGCGAACCGCGCGACCCGAAACATCAGGGCGACCGCGGCGTCATGATGTGCTTCGAGGAAGCAACCGGCCGCCTGCTCTGGCAGCACGTCGCGCCCAAGCGCGAGGAGGACAAATTCTTCGACTGGCCCAGATGCGGCACTTCATCGCCCGCGACGGTGGAAGGTGATCGCGTTTATACCGTGAACAATCGTGGCGAAGTCGTGTGCCTGGACGCGCGCGGCATGGCCAACGGCAACGACGGCCCCTTTCGCGATGAAGGCGCGCACATGACGCCGCGCGGCACCAACGCGCCGCCGCAGGCGCTCCAGCCCGGCCCGCTCGATGGCGACATCCTTTGGCTCTTCAACCTCACCACCGGCGCGGGCATCTGGTCGCACGACGGCGCGCACAGCTCGATTCTCATCCACGGCGATTATCTTTATCTGAACACCGGCACCGGCGTGGACAACACCCACAAGAAGATCCTCGCGCCCGAAGCTCCCAGCCTCGTCGTTCTCGACAAACGCACCGGCCGTTACCTCGCGCGCGACCGCGAGGGCATCAGTCCGAACATTTTTCATTGCACGTGGTCCTCGCCGTCGCTCGCGAAGGTCAACGGCCGCACGTTGATTTTCTTCGCCGCCGGCAACGGCGTGATTTACGCCTTCGAACCTGTGGCCTCCGCCAAGGACGAAGTGCAGACGTTGAAGAAAGTCTGGCAGTTTGATTTCGACCCCACGGCGCCGAAGGAGAACGTCCATTTCTACAACCAGAACCGGCGCGAAAGCCCGAGCAACATCTACGGCATGCCGGTTTTCCACGACAACCGCCTCTTCGTTGCCGGCGGCGGCGACATCTTCTGGGGCAAAAACGAGGCGTGGCTCAAATGCATCGACGCGACCGGCACCGGCGACATTACCAAAACCGCCCAGGTATGGTCGTATGCGCTGGAGAAGCACGTCCTGTCCACGCCCGCCATCCACAACGGCCTGGTCTTCATCGCCGATTGCGGGCGCAAATTCCATTGCCTCGATGCGAAGACCGGCAAGGCGCTGTGGACGCACGACATCAAAGGCGACGTCTGGGCCTCGCCCTATGTGGCCGATGGCCGGGTCTATCTGGGCACGCGCAGCGGCGACTACTACATCTTTGCCGCCAGCCGCGAGAAGCAGGTGTTGAGCGAAATGAAACTGGCCGCGCCCGTCAGCGCCACTGCTACCGCGGCCAACGGTGTGTTGTATGTTGCGACGATGACACACCTGTACGCGTTGCAAACCGGAGCGCGTGCCGCGACGCCCGTGGCGGCGAAGTAGGCGAAACCTGTCCCACGGCGCCACGCGCGCGGAGATTTCCGCTGAGCGCAACGACGCCAGTGGAACAATTCAGACGCAATGAGCGCACTGGTATGGAGTTCACGCTTCAGCGTGCGGCGGGACGCGCGGCTTTTGTTTCAGTGACGAAGCAAATGAGCAGGTTTTCAAACATTCCGACCGGTCAGTGATGGCCACGCCACCTTCCACAAGCTAAAGCTTGAACTCCAAACCGAAGGAGGCCACGCGCGCGGAGATTTTCGCGGAGCGCAACGACGTCAGTGGAACAGTTCGAAGCGTAATGAGCGTCCTCATGCCCCCATCGCCTGCCCCGCGATCCAGCCCGTCGTCCACGCCGCCTGGAAGTTGAAACCGCCGGTGATGCCGTCGATATCGAGGAGTTCGCCGGCGAAATACAATCCGGGGCAAACTCGGCTTTCCATGGTCTTGAAATTCACTTCGCTCAGGCGCACGCCGCCGCAGGTGACGAATTCGTCCTTGTTGAGGCTTTTGCCGGTGACGCGGAATTCGGTGCGGGCCAGTTGTTGAACCAGTTGATGCTGGGCGGCGCGCGACAGTGCGGACCAGCGGGTGTCGCGCGCAATGCCGGCGGCAAGGACAAGTTGTTCCCACAGGCGCGCGGTCAGCGGCGCGATGGGCGCGTTGACAACGAGCTTGGCGCCCTGCGAGGCGCGGCGCGCCTGCAATTCCGCCGCGATGCCTTCGGCGTTGAGGTGCGGCAACCAGTGGATGAGCAACGGGAATTCGTAGTTCAACCCGTGCAATTCGCGCGCGCCCCACGCGGACAGGCGCAGGATCACCGGCCCGCTCAATCCCCAATGCGTCACCAGCAACGGCCCGCGCTCGCGCAAGGTCGTGCCCGGCACCGAGGCTTCGACGGATTCGAGGGAAACACCGGCCAGTTCGCGCAGCCACGGGGCCTCGATGTGAAAGGTGAACAGCGACGGCACGGGCGGTTCCAGTGTGTGCCCGAGCGACACGGCCAGTTGCCCGAGCGCAGGCGTGCGGCAACCGCCCGTGGCCAGCAGCAACCGGTCGCACTGCATGGTTTCACCGTTGGACAACGTCAGCGTGAATTCGCCGTCCGCACTTTTGGCAACGCGTTCGACGCCGCGGTTGGTGAACATCCGGACGCCGGCCCCCTGCGCCTCGCGCAGCAGACAATCGATGATGGTTTGCGAAGTGTCCGTGGTGGGAAACATGCGGCCATCGGGCTCGGTCTTGAGTTTCACTCCGCGCGACTCGAACCACGCCACGGTGTCACTGGCCTGAAAGCGCTTGAAGGGCGCGATCAGTTCGCGATCGCCGCGCGGGTAACGGGTGGTCAGTTCCCGCGCCTCGAAGCACGCATGCGTCACGTTGCAACGCCCGCCGCCGGAGATGCGGACCTTGGTGAGGAACTGCGGCCCCTTTTCGAGGATGGTGATCGACGCGTCGCGGGCGGCTTCGGCGCAGGTGATGGCGGCGAAGAATCCCGCCGCGCCGCCGCCGGCCACGATGATGCGTGGTGAACTCATGTATTACGGAAGCGTCAGGGGCAGATCGGACTCGGGATTTCTGGGCACGCGCCTGAGGTAGGCGGGCGTCAGGTCCGCGGCCTTGGCGGGTGGTTTGCCGTGGTCCAGTTCGTAGGCGCGCGCCGCGAGGTCAAGGGTGAGTTGGCGCGTCGCGGTGGTCTGTTGATGGTGTCGTGAGATGAAACTCTGGCGCGTGCTTTGTTGCGATTTGTATTGCACGAGCGCCCCGAGACGCTGCGCCAGGGTGAACGAACCTTTGACCCATTGGCGTTCGACCTCAAGGATGGCCCCGGACGATTCCCGTTTGGATTCGAGTTCTTCCAGCCTTTTGATGGCTGCCCGGCAAGTCGCCGCATCCAGCGTGGGCCGCAGCGAAGCCAGTTTCGTGGCGCCCATGCTTTCGACCGCAATGCCGACGAGCCCGTCAATCATCAGCCCTTTCCGGCAACTCAACTGTCCCAACGCAATGGCGTCCAGACAATGCGCCGTTGCTTCAGCGGGGCGTCCATCGTGTTCGGCCAGGCGCGCGGAGGCAACCAACGCGCGTCCCATCGATTTGACGGCCATGATCTGATTCACACGCCGGCTCATGAATTCCGGTGAGTATTCCACGGGTACCTGGCATTCGCGGTCCAGGCCGGGGCGCATCAGGGCGATGGCCGCTTCGCATTGGGCGACGAGCGGGCGCAGTTGGTCCGGTGGGATTTTTGAGACATCGTTGTTGGGAAAATTTGGGACCACGAGGCCGGCCTTGACGAAGTCATCGTATCCGTTCGGGTTGGGCAAGGGCGGAGGCTGGTTGACGGGACGCGTGCCCACGAACGCCGTGAGACAGGCGAAGAGAAGTATCCCCACTCCCACGGTCAGCGCCTTTTTCCGCCGCGACGACATGCCGGCTACTATTCACGAGCCCACGTCGGGAAGCAACTCCAGCGACCTTGAGGTCTGATGCTTGGGGTTTCGTTAGTCATTTGGCCTTTGCCCTCTCTCAAATGCGCCTTGGATAATTGCGCAAGGTGCAGTATCTTGTCTCAAAAGCGCATGCATTTCCAAGGGAACAGGCGATTGGGGTTCGCGTGGGGACGTCTGGTGACGCGCCGCGCAACGCCCGCCAACGAAAGGATATTTTTATGAGCCAAGCCATCATGGACCCCGAAGACGTGCGGCGGTTCGCCGAGGAATTGAAACGGTTCAACGTGGATCTCCAGAATCGCATGGCCTCCTTGCAGGCCCGGTTTGCCTCGCTGGGCGACACCTGGCAGGACCAGGAGCATGAGCGTTTTTCGCAGGAATTCCAGCAGACGATGAAGGCCCTGAAACGCTTCATGGAAATCTCCAACCAGCACACGCCGTATCTGCTCCGCAAGGCCCAGCGCATCCAGGATTACCTGACGCAACGTTGATTTCCCATGGCTGACCGCGCCCACATCAAGTCGATCGAGGCCATCGACCACTTCCGCGCCGCGCTGCTCATCTACATCGAGAAGGCGACGCAGGCGGTGGATGCCGCCAGCCACGACATCATGCGCACGCGCATGTGGCTGGACCACGACCAGCGGACGCATTGGGAGGCGCAGGTGCGCCGCCGCACCAAGGACCTCGAGATGGCCCAGGCCGATTTGTTCAGCGCGCGCTCCGCGGGATTGCCCGAGGCCACGACCGTCCGGCAGATGGAAGTCAACAAGGCCAAGCGCGTGCTCGTCGCCGCCGAGGAGAAGCTGATCATTTTGAAACGCTGGAGCCGCGAGTTCGAACACGAAGTCTCGCCCCAGGCCAGGCATCTGGAGAATTTGCACGCGTTCCTGACAGTCGATATGCAGAAGGCGGTTCACTTTCTGGGTGAGATTCACAAGATTCTGGAGTCTTACGCTTATCGCGAGCGCGCTCCCGTCATCGCCGAAGGCTTGGGTACGCCGGCTTCCGGCGAAGGGGTTTCCACCGCGGCCAAACCATCGGGAGGTGCGTCATGAGCGTGCGCGGCACCAAAACCCAGCTCGTCAACCTGACGCGCGATCTGATGGTCCAATGGGAGCACACCAAGGAATTCTGGCTGGACGCGCGCAGCCAGGAGTTTGAGACAAAGTACCTGGTGCCGCTGCAGGCGCAGGTCAATGTGACCGAAAACGCGGTGGACAAGCTGGACGGCATTCTCTACCGCGTAAGGAGGGAGTGTGAATAATCTCCCGGGCGCCAACGACACGCTCGCCCTGGTGGGCGAGCTGCGCCGCGTCATCGGCGAAGTCGCCGGCATGGGCAGCCAGTTGGAGGAGGAATTGCGCGTCCAACTCAGCCGCGAGCGCCGCCATCTCGAATCGAAAATCACCGAAACCGACGCGCGCTGCGCCGCGAGTGTCGGCGAAGCCGAATTCAAGGCCCAGACCGTCCGCGAAAAGATCCGCAACGATTATCCCAAACGCCAGGTCCGCATCCGCAAGGCCACCAAGACCAGCCTCGAACGCCACCTCCACGAAATCGATGACCAGGAGGGGCGCAAGAAATACGACATCCAGCGCAAATTGCTGAAGACCGACCGCAACCGCGACGCCGAGCGCGTGGATGCCAAAAAGGCGTCCGACGCATTCCAGGCGGCGCTGGCCGAAACTTACGCGGCCTCCGGCGTGCTGCGGGAGCTGACCCACTTATGTTTTCGCGGCTACAAGAGTTTGCTCGAACTTGTGACGGACATCCCCGCGCCGACGGCGGTTCCCACGGCGGCCACGGCGAACGAACTTCTGGAGCAATTGCGCGAAACCATTGCGCGCACCACGCGCGATTTGCAGGCGTTTCGCGAGAAGCCGTTGCCGTCTCTGTTCCGGGCGCTGCCGTTGCCCTGGCTGATCATCTTTATCGCCGTGGGCGTCGCGCTGGCCTTTTTGGGTGTTCGCTACCTCTGGCCGGCGGCGGCCTCGTATCCGGCCGCCGGCGGCTTGCTCGGCGCGCTCATCGTGCTGGCCAGCGTGCTGTACCTGGTCGGCCAGCGCCGCGCCCGGCCGGTCGCCCAAAGCGTCGCCGCCGCGCTGGGCCAGGCGCGCGACCTCTATGACGCCTGCCTGAAGCAATCCCAGGAGGAATACGAGCGCGGCATCGAAACGATTGAAAACAATTGTTCCACCACGACCGCCGATTTGAAGCGGCAATGGAGCATCGCCGTGGAAGAGGCCGCTCGCTCCCGCGAAAATGCCCGCAAGGACACGGAGGAAAAGGCCGCGCGCATCGCCCGCCGGCACGAGCAGCATTATCCAAAGCAGCTCGAACGCGTGGACCGCAAGCTCACCGCCGCCGTGTCCCTGTTGAAATCGCAGGCCGAGGAACACAAACGCCAGTTGACCGAGGCCGCCAGGGTTCGCGACGCACAACTGCGCGCCGAGCATGAAGCCCGCTGGCGCGCCCTCGAAAGGGAATGGAAGCAACGCGTCCACCCGCTTTACGAATCCATCCGCAACACGGTCGCCCAGGCCGACGCGCTGTTCCCCGCCTGGCAGCCGGGCTTTCAGGAAAGCTGGACCGTGCCGGTGGAATTCTCGCACGCCGCCAAATTCGGCGCTTTCGAAGTGGACCTCGAAAAGCTGACCGGCTCCGAGTTGCAGAACGGCCGGTTGAAGCTGCCCGGCCCTTCGCGCCTGGCCTGCCCGCTGTTGTTGCGCATCCCGAGCCAAGGCTCGGTCCTGTTCGAATCGGCGCCCGGCTGCCGCAAGGAGGTCATCGGCGCGCTCAATAACATGATCCTGCGCCTGCTCGCCTCGGCCCCGCCGGGCCGCGTGCATTTCACGTTGATCGACCCCGTCGGCCTCGGCCAGAGCTTTGCCGGCGTCACGCATCTGGCCGATTACGGCGAGCATATCATCAGCAGCCGCATCTGGACCCAGGCCGAGCAGATCGAGCGCCACCTCGCCGAAATCAACGAACACATCGAAAAGGTGATCCAGATGTATTTGCGCAACGAATACGCCACCATCACCGAATATAATGTGAAGGCCGGCAGCATCGCCGAGAAATATCACTTCCTGGTCGTCGCCGATTTCCCGGCCAACTTCAGCGAAACCGCCGCCAAGCGCCTGCTGAGCATCGCCGCCAGCGGCGCGCGCTGTGGTGTCTTCACGCTCATTCATTGGGACCGCCGCCAGCAGGCCCCGCCCGGCGTCGAGGATTTGAAGAAGAGCAGCGTTTGCGTGAACTGCCAGCCGGAGGGGTTCCGCCTCGGCGATGGCGAAATCGAAGGCACACGCGTGACGCTCGAAGCACCGCCGGATTCCGTCAGCATGACCAGTTTCATCCGCAAGGTCGGCGAGCAAACCCTTCTCTCCAGCCGCGTCGAAGTGCCGTTCTCCCACATCGCGCCGGAGGAAGGCAAATATTGGTCGCTGGACACCACCAGCGAACTGCGCGTGCCCATCGGCCGCACCGGCGCGACGAAACTGCAATACCTCGCCATCGGCCAGGGCACGCGCCAGCACGCGCTCATCGCGGGTAAAACCGGTTCCGGCAAATCGACGTTGTTCCACGTGATGATCACCAATCTCGCCTTGTGGTGCAGTCCCGAGCACGTCGAGTTCTACCTCGTCGATTTCAAGAAAGGCGTCGAGTTCCAATGCTACGCGGCGGCCCGCCTGCCCCACGCGCGCGTCATCGCCATCGAGAGTGACCGCGAGTTCGGCCTCAGCGTGCTTCAGCGCGTTGATGAGGAATTGCGCCGCCGCGGCGAATTGTTCCGCCGCCTGGGCGTGCAGGACCTGGCTGGCTACAAGCGCGCCGGCGGCACGCAGACCATTCCCCGCAGCCTGCTCATCATCGATGAGTTCCAGGAATTCTTCACCGAGGACGACCGCATTGCGCAAAACGCCGCGCTGTTGCTGGACCGCATCGTGCGGCAGGGCCGCGCGTTTGGCATCCACGTGCTGCTCGGTTCGCAAACGCTCGGTGGCGCTTATACACTCGCCCGCACCACGCTCGGCCAGATGGTCATCCGCATCGCGCTTCAGTGCAACGAGGCCGATGCCTATCTCATCATGGATGAGAACAACGCCGCGCCGCGCCTGCTCAGCCGCCCCGGCGAAGGCATTTACAACGACGCCGCCGGCGCCATCGAAGGCAACAGCCCGTTCCAGACCGTCTGGCTGCCGGACGACGCGCGCGAGCAATACTTGCTAAGGGCCGCCGAGATGGCGCGTCAACGCGGCACGACGGTGCCCGCGCCCGTGGTGTTCGACGGCAATTCGCCCGCGGACATCCACGAGAATCGCGCGCTTCAGGCGCAACTTGAAACCAAACCGGAAAGCGCGCCGGCCTCGGCCCGCATCTGGCTCGGCGCGCCCAATTCCATCAAAGGCCCCACCGAAGCCGTGTTCCATCGCCAGAGCGGCAGCAACCTGTTGATTGTCGGCCAGCGCGACGAAGCGGCCCTGGCGATTCTGTCCGTCGGCCTGGTTTCCCTTGCGGCACAATATCCCAAGGGCACGGCGCAATTCATCGTCTTCGACAGCAGCGCGCCCGGTTCGCCCGAACGCGATTACCTGGAGCGCCTCCGCGCCGCGTTGCCCGGCGAACTCACCGTCGCGCGCGGAACGGAAATCGAGGACGCGCTGACCCGCACCGCGGCGGACATGAAGGAGCGCAGCGATGCCGCCGAATCAAACCGGCCCGAGACGTTCATCTTCATCCTCGGCCTGCCGCGCTTCAAGAAGCTGCGCCACGAAGAAGATTTCAGCTTCTCCAGTGACGCCGCCGCCAGCCCCGGCCAGCAATTGAATGACTTGATCTGCTCGGGGCCCTCGGTGGGCATCCACATCATCGCCGTGTGCGACACCTACAACAACGTGAACCGCTTCCTGAGCCGCAAGGCGCTCAGCGAATTTGAACTGCGCATCCTGTTCCAGATGAGCGCCAACGACTCCGCCAGCCTCATCGACAGCCCCAAGGCCGGCGGCCTCGGCCTCCACCGCGCCATCCTCTACAACGAACACGAAGGCTACCTCGAGGTCTTCCGCCCCTACGCCCTGCCCGGTACCGAATGGATCGAAACCGCCTCCCAATCACTCGCCCGCCGCCCATGAACCTCGTAGCAGCCGAGGTGACGAGGCTCTGACTGACGAACCATCAACGGCTGGATTCTCCAACGCTCAATCGAATAGCCAACGCGCTCGATTCCACCTCCCCTCTCCTGGGGGAGAGGGACAGGGTGAGGGCGAGCCCCCCTTGCGAAGCCTGATATTTGGGCAACACGCCCGTGACGAGGCTCTGGCTGACGAACCATCAACGGCTGGATTCTCCAACGGAACATCCAACGCGCTCCGCATCGCTTTCAGCTCCCCAATCGCAAATCGCAAATCGCAAATCGTAAATCCCCTTTGCCCTTTCCCCCCGCTGGCGTAACATCCGGGCGCGGGCGGACCCGCCATGGCTCCAACGGGAAATGCCCTCATGGTAACGGAGCCAACACCATCCTGAAAAATTATGCTTACCGCTGAATCCAAACAAAAAATCATCGATTTCTTCCTGCTCAAGGGCGTGGACATCGCGGCCGCGTTTTTCATCCTGTTCCTCGGCTACATGGTCGCCCGCTGGATTGGCAACGTCCTGATGGGCTGGCTGCTCAAGCGCGAACTCGAACCGCCCGTGCGCACGCTTATGGTTCGCATCGTCCGGCTGCTCGTCATGGCGCTCACCATTACGGTCGCGCTCCAGCAACTGGGCATGCCCATCGCTCCCTTGATTGCCGGCGTCAGCGTGGCCGGCCTTGGCGTCGGCCTGGCCATGCAGGGCGTGCTCGGCAACCTTATCGCCGGCCTGCTCATCATCTTCACCAAGCCCTACCGCGTCGGCGAATACGTCGAGATCGTCGGCGTCCACGGTCAGGTCGAGACCATCGAACTGTTCTCCACCATCCTCGTGCATCCGGACCGCTCGCGCGTCGTCATTCCCAATCGCAAGATCGTCGGCGAAATCCTCCACAACTACGGCAAGATCCGGCAGCTCAACCTCACCGTCGGCGTCGCCTACGCCACCAACCTGTCCGACGCCATGGCCGTCGTGCGTTCCGTCCTGGAGGCCAACCCCAAGATCCTCAAGGACCCCGCGCCCCTCGTGGTCATCTCCGAGTTTGCTGATTCCTCCATCAATATTTCCGTCAAACCCTGGGTCGCCTTGACCGATTTTGGCGTCGCCGGGTCCGAAATCCATGAAGCCGTTCTCACCGCCTTCCGCGCCCGCGGGATCGAAATCCCCTTCCCGCAACGCGATGTCCACGTCATCCACGGCGCGCTTTCGTCCGCGGCCTGAGCCCGGAATGCTGGGGTGCGTGAAAATGAAGTGGTGGTAGGAGATGGATTCGAACCATCGAAGGCGTAAGCCAGCAGATTTACAGTCTGCCCCCGTTGGCCACTTGGGTATCCTACCACGGCCCTTCCCGCAAGGGACGGGGATTTAGCCAAACCCCCCGCCGCCGCTCAAGCGTTTTTTCAACACGCTTGTAGCAGGGCTACGATTAGAACTGGGCCAGAGCGCGTTATCTTTCACCAACCACAGCAACGGGTGCTTGCTTCTCCTCTCAATCGGGAGACCGAGGGTGCGGGTGGTTATAGCAAACGCATCGACCTTCTCCCAACGCCCTTCCCCTCCCGGGAGGGGCCAGGGGTGGGTTCTCCGCGAGCCTTGCGCCTCATCCTCGCCCACCGGTTGTTCCTCAAAATGCTACACATCATTTGACATTGTTATCACTTCGTGGCACACTACTTCCATGCGCCAGGGAGCGCCACCGTCCAGAACGGACCGGTTCACCCGTGTCCGTCAGCGCCCCCTCGCGCCCGCGCACTGCGCACACCCTTGGCAGGCGCCCGGCCAATCCCAACGCTTGAATTCCTCCCAACGCGTCTTGAACGTCTCCCTCTCCCCGGAGGAACGAGGGGGAGAGGGAACAAGGGAGAGGGGTTCGCTGTCCCACAACGCCCCGCCCCGCCACCCCGCCACCAATGCTTCCCTCTCCCCTCAAATTCGGCGAAGCCGAAG
>JBFMBT010000008.1:0-45520 GCA_040754875.1 Verrucomicrobiota bacterium
ACTGGAACGTCGCAGCCGGTTGAAAAGCCGGGACTCCGAACCGCCCGCTTCCAATCACACCGGCGTGAATCGCCCGAGTTCGCTTGACTCGCTCGCAGCCCCAAGGCAAACAGGCACCATGCTTCACACCGTTCATCCCCTCGCTTTCGCCCTGTCCCTGCTGGCCGCCGCTCCTGCGTTCGCGGCCGACAAAGCCACGCGCGTCAACGTGTCCGCCGGCGGGTTCGACCGCCGCGGCGTCATCGTTTCGTTCGAACTGCCGAAGGCTGCCCGCGAGTTCCGCGCGTTGCGCGGGCCGAAGGGCGAGCTTGTTCCGGTGCAGGTGGACGCCGATGGGCGCGCCTTCTTCATCGAACCGGAATTGAAAAAGGGCGCTGTGAAATCATACCAACTCGTCGGCGCCGGCGTGGACAGCGCGGGTGTCGTCGCGAAGAAGGACGGCAGCGTGGTGAAGCTTTCCGCCGGTGGCAAGGCGGTGTTGCAATATCAGATGGAACCGAGTGAGGTCCCCTCCCCTGACGTTCCCGCCTACTTCCGCCACGGCGCATATCTGCATCCGGTCTTCAGTCCCGCCGGCAAAATCGTCACGGGCGATTACCCGCGCGACCATCGCTGGCATCGCGGCATCTGGTTCGCGTGGACGCATACGGAATTCGAAGGCCGCACGCCGGACTTCTGGAACATGGGCAAGGAGAAAGACGGCAAGCTCACCGGCGCAGTCGAGTTTGACTCGTTGGAAACGACCTGGAGCGGCCCGGTGCACGGCGGGTTTCGCGGCAAGCATCGCTTCGTGGACTGGATGAGCGGCCAGCCGAAACCGGTGTTGAACGAAACGTGGAGCGTGACGGTTTACGCCACGGGCGCGGGCGCAAAGCCGGTGTGGGTGTTCGACCTCGTCTCGACGCAGGAGTGCGCGGCCTCCGTCCCGCTGAAGTTGCCGAAGTATCATTACGGCGGCCTGGGCGTGCGCGGCAGCGGCCAGTGGGACAATCCGTCGAAGGTAATCTTCCTCACCGCCAACGGCGATGACCGCGCCAAGGGCGATTCCACCAAGGCGCGCTGGGTGCAGTTCGGCGGCGACGTGGACGGCCAGCCCGCCGGCATCGCGATTCTTTGTCACCCGGACAATTTCCGCGCCCCGCAGCCATTGCGCCTGAATCCCAAGAATCCGCAATTATGCTGGGCGCCCTCCCAGGATGGCGATTGGGAAATCACCCCCGGCAAACCCTACATCTCCCGCTACCGTTTCATCATCGCCGACGCCACCGCGGATGCCGCCGACATCGACCGCCTCTGGAACAACTACGCGAACCCGCCGCAAATCAGCGTCGAGTAACCTTCGGACCGCTGTCCCCAGCCGCGGCCCGCCGCCAACCACCGCGATTCGAAGGGCTCATGCGACGTGTTCTTTGGATTCGATCCTGCAAAAACTGCAAACTCTGCCAACTCTGCAAACTAAATAGGCGCCAAAAACTGCCGGTTCCGCCCGCTTCCGCCACATACCGGCAGTTTAAGCAATCGCCCGCACCACTCCGTCCCTTCCCATTTCCGCCAGCACATTGATCGTGTCGCGTAGAAGACAGACCGCCACGTCATCCCGCAGGTCCGCGATGGACAGCAACCGCCGCCCATTCCGCGCCATGGCCACCGCCGCCGGCAATTGACTCTGCATGGTGAGGTAAACCTGCCGCGCGATGAGAGCCGAGTCTGCAATCCAGCGTTCCTCATAATAGGGCCACACCGATTCGCACAACGCCCCCGCCGCCAGCGTGTCCTCCAACGCCGCCTCCTCATGTGTGCCGCTGCACACCAACACCAATTCCGGCGGCCGATTCATCGCCACCCACGCGGCCACGCGATGCAGGTTCAGAAACGAGCCGACCAGAATCTTGCGCGCACCGGCGCACGCCTTGAGCGCGCGGGTTCCGTTGGTGGTGGTCATGACGATGAATTCGCCGGCGACCTTGTCGCGCTTGAATTCCCGCGGCGAGTTGCCGAGGTCGAAGTCGATGGAACCGGTCAAGTCCGCGCGGATGCGGAATCCATCGCGCTCCCCTGCCAGCAACGCCATGGGTTGTTGCGCGCGGATGCGCAGGGCGGCCGGGATGTCGGCGACCGGGAGGATGCCCGACGCACCGTTGGCCAGCGCCATGACCATGCTCGACGTGGCGCGCAGGATGTCGAACACCACGCACACGGTGCCGCCGAGATCGCGGCGCGACAGCGCTTCAAACTCCGCCGGGCTGAACAGGACTTCGAGATGAGTGTTGATGATTTCCATAGGAATTACCGCCGCCGCTCGTGGACGCGCATATAATGAAACAGGTATTGCTGCGCGTAGCCAGCGTTCGGACCGAAATAGGTGGCCGTGAATTTCAACAGGCGCCGCGGCGCGACCTTGCGGCGGGGAAAATAAAGCTGCCGCAGCGCGCGCATGACCCAGACATCCACCGGGAAGGCTTCCTGAAAGCCATACGCAAACAGCAGCACGCAATCGGCAATCTTGCGGCCGACACCCGGCAACGTCAGCAGCGCGGCACGCGCTTCTTCGCATGACATGGACCGCAACCGTTCCAAGTCCACTTCGCCGCGCGCAATCATTTCGGCGCTGCCCTTCAGATAACGCGCGCGAAAGCCCATCTTGCACGCGCGCAATTCCGCTTCACTGCATTCGGCCAGACGCTCCGCGTCGGGAAACGAAAATACTGGCCCGTGGCTGGACGGCACGCGAACACTGTCGCCGAAGCGTTCACACACCAAACCAACAATCTGCTGGATCTGCACGATTTGTTTGGTCGAGGAGAGGATGAACGAGGCCAGGCATTCCCACGGGGGCTGGCGCAACAGGCGCAGGCCACGACAGGCGGTCACCGCGCGCGTCAGCGGTTCGTCATTCGGGAACGAGTTCAGTACTTCATCCAAGCGAACATCCGTCTGCAAATAGTCTGCCAGCCATTGCCAGTCGGTTTGTGCGACGGCGCAGCGGGCTTCGATGCCGTTGGGGGCGTGCCGGAGTTGCACCCAGTGACCGGAGACGATGCCTTCCCATGGGGTGGGTGTTGGAGTCGCGGGTAAGATGACGCTCCCTTCCCCCTCACCCCGGCCCTCTCCCTTGGGGAGAGGGAGGTGTGGTTGCCGCGTCTTGGCGATGTTGTGCGCTGGATATGACCACCCCTCGCCCTCGGTCCCTCTGCCCGTTGAGGGGAGAGGGAAGCATTCGCGCCAGCGGAAGGCCTGGCCGGAACTCAGCGTGGCGGCGAGGTCGTAATCACTGACCGCAAACAAGTGCTGGCAGGAGGCGCTCATTTCAATTCACGGCACGCGAGCAAGCGCAGCGTGCGGATGGTTCGTCCGCGATAGGCCACGTCGTGTTTGCCGAGGTCGGTCACCTCGGCAAATTCCTTCACCAACCGCTCGGGCGGCGGTTCCGGTTCCGCTTTGTTCTTCAAAACCTGCACGTAAATCGCATTCTGACCGCGCCGCATCTCTTTATATCCCGGCCAGAAGTAAAACTGGTTCTCGGGATGCTCGGCCGATTGGTAATATACCAGCGGATTGGCATTCGGGTCGGCGGCAGCTTCGGGAATGTAGAAGGACAACAGGCCGGTGATGCCGTAATGCGAGCCGATGATGAACACGGGCTGCCCGGACGCTTCGAGCAGCCGCCGCTGGTCGTCCACCACCTTCGCGGTCTCGCGCCAGCCGCGCACGCGCGTCAGCCAGTCTTTGTCCGGCGGCAGACCGCCACGCACGGCGAAGCGCAGAAAACGCGATTCATGCATCAGCACCACCATCACCAGGCCCACGAGCAATCCCGCCGTGAGCCATGGCTTGACCGCCTTCACGCCGGCGCGCCAGCGGTCCTCCCAGAACACAACCATGAGACAAAGCAACGGCAGCACCGACGGCGCAATCCAGTTCGGCTGGACGCGCGCGCGCACGGTGTACAGGAAATACACGAGAAACAACGGCGCGCCCATGCTGAACAGATACAATTGCAGCGGCGACTTCGCGCGGTTGCGCCAGAGCGCGATCGCCGCCCACCACAGGGCGACAAAGAAGATGGGATGCAGCAGCGCGAATTCCTGAAGGACAAAATCCCAGATGAAGTTGGGCCGGAACTGCCAGGCTTGTTCGAGGCCCGCGCGATTTTCCAGATGCTTGACGGTGATCCACCCGTGTTGCTGGTTCCACAGGAGGACCGGCAGCGAACACAGCGCATTGATGACGAGCGCGAGCGATGGGCCGGGCCGTTTGAGTTGCGCGCGCGCGGCGGGCCACACGGCGAAGAACACGGCGAAGGAAAGCAGTTGGAAGAGCGACGTGTATTTGCTGAGAAAGCCCAGCCCCATCCACAGGCCCGTCCAGAGCCAGTGTTTCGTCGAGTCCTTTTGTATCGCGTGCCAGCCTGACACCATGGCCGCCGTCCAGAACAGCACGTTCAGCGGGTCCACCGTCATCAACGTGGAACCCACCGCCATCAGCGGAACGACCTGCGCAATCGCCACCAGCCAGAAGCCGCAACGCGCATTCGCTTCGCGCGCGAGGAACCGCAACAACAACACCGACATCGTCGCCGAAATCAGCGGCGACAGAAAGCGCACGCCGAACGCCGTGTCGCCCCAAATCGAGGTGCCCAGCCACTGCGCGTAGGCGATCATCGGCGGTTTGCTGAAATACGAGAGCGCCAGATGCTTGGACCAAAGCCATTGGTAGGCTTCGTCCTCGCTCAATTCAATCTTGCCCGCGGCCAGGTACCACAGCCGCGCAAGCGTGACGATGGCCACCAGCAAATACCCGCCGCGCATCCAGTACACATCCCCCGCGGCTGTCTCGGTGGCGCTGGAGTCAGCCGTGGCCGCCTGCGGATTCCGCAGTGACCCCAGCCGCGCGCGCCACGGCGGAAACCACTTCAGCACGACGCGTTGCCATAGCGCGTCCGCCCCATAGACGATTCCCGTCCCATAAAGCAGTCCCAGCAACGCGCCTGCCAGCACGTCCGACGGATAATGCACGCCGTTGTAAATGCGCGAGAAACCCACCAGCAACGCCAGCGGCACGGCGAGCTTCAAGCTGCCCCGGTAATAGATGAACAGCACGGCCACGGCGGAAAACCAGTTCGCCGCGTGCGACGATGGCATGCTGCCGCTGCCGCCCTTGCCAACGAGCACATTGGCATCCGTCAGCACGTTGAACGGACGCAGCCGGCCAATGGAATCTTTGAGGGAATTGCAGATGAGCCCGTCGCCGATGGCGACCACGAGCACCAGCATGAACAGGCAGACCCGCCCGCGCACGCCGCCTTTCCACGCCAGCATCGCGGCGGCGACCAGCACGACCGGCACAAACAGCGCGTTGCCGCTGAAGAACGGCATGACCGCATCGAACACCGGGTTGCTCAACGACCCGTTGAGGAAGCGGAAAACGGCGTCGTCAAGTGACTGGAGCCAGTGCATTTCGATGGTGTCGCAGGTCTGCCTGATGAATCCGCCAAGGCCGCGCAACGAGCAATCGCGCCGCGTCGCTCAATAAACAATCAGCGAGCGGACCGGGAATCCGTCCAATTTTTTGCGGCCGTCCAGGAAACCCAGTTCAATGAGAAAATTCACACCCACGATGTTCGCGCCCACCTTTTTGAGCAGCGAAGCCGCCGCCGCCGCCGTGCCGCCGGTCGCCAGCAGATCGTCCACCAACAACACGCGCGAGCCGCGGTGCACCGCATCTACGTGAATCGCAATCGTATTGGTGCCGTATTCCAGCGCGTATTCCTCTTCGAAGGTCTGGTAGGGAAGCTTGCCTTTCTTGCGCACCGGCACGAAGCCCGCCTTCAACTTGACCGCCGCGGCGGACGCGAAGATGAACCCGCGCGCGTCGATGCCCACCACGAAATCAATTGTGCCGGGCTTGATGCCTTCCGTGAGCGCGTCGATGGAAGCGGCCAGCAGTGTCGGGTCCGCCAGCACGGGGGTGATGTCCTTGAATTGAATGCCCGGCTTGGGAAAGTCCGGCACGTTGCGCACGGCGTTGGCGATGTCTTCGATGGTCGGCGATTTATGGCTCATGAGTCGGCTGTAATTGGCAAAACCAGTCTGTCAACGGACTGGTGCGGGTATTAAACCGTGCGGCCTCGTCCGGCTCAAGCCGTAAGGATGGGGTTGGGATTTGCGATTTTTGATTTGCGATTTGCGATTGGGAGGGCTGACAGAACGATGAGGGACAGAAAAATGAAACGAATGATTACTCACGGAAACGTGGTCAGTCGAATGGTTCCGATTGCTTGTTAATGGGCGACCCCGCAGACGACCTGTAGAGGGTACGGCACGTGGATACTGGAGGGAAAACCATCATGGCAAGATTCGTGGCCCGAAAACCTTGAGCCACAGAATGACCCCCAGACCAGCGCCAAGAACCGCCGAACCGAACGGAGCCAAACGATTGCCGCGTGGGTGTAACCGAACCGCCGCTATCAGGAGAGCGAGCGCGGCAGGCGCGAGAAGACAGGGAAACAACCACTCCGGAAATCCAAAGCTCGCAGAGAGAAAGGCCTCATCTGACCCGGACAACCGCAGCAAGCCACGCAACCAACGACCGGCACAAAGGACGAGAAAAGTGGCGAGCCAGTCCCAGCACGTCGCGGGCGCCTCCAAGCGGCCACGGCGCAGACGCCATAGCCAGAAAAACCCGCCGATGGCCAGGAGCGCTTCGACTGCGGGCCCGGCAACCGTAACCAACTGCAGGGCGTGAGATGACACAGGCAGTGAGTAGTCGGTGGTCACTTCGGCGTAGTGGAAATGCGCTGTCAGACCGAGAGCTGCGGAAGCGAAATAGTGCCCGCACTCGTGAAGAAGAATCACCGCAGGACCAAAGAACACTCCGAAGAAAAACCTGCTCAAGTTCTGGCCCATAGGAAGCGAGCAACAGCGCCTAACGACCCAATAAAGGTAATCCGAAGCTATTCAGGGTTGGCCAGGCAGCGCAACGGGAACTGGGGCTGCGTCGATTTGTCTGAGCTCACAAAACTCGGAACAGATAAAGTGCAACAATCGCACCGACGATTGCGCACACGATTGTCAGCGTAATCTTCCATGACCACTGCTGGCCTGGCTCATCCAACGGGTGCTCTTTCTTTTTCATCGTATGTCTTCAGTCGTGAATGTCATATGGTCGTGGTCGAGTGGCCTAACGAACAGCGACCGCCGACGGAAACGCCCGGTCGGCTGCAAGAGACGATGACAACCCTTGACCGCGTTGCTTCATGAGTGGCCATCGTAAACTGACGCAAACCAAAATGCATACAGTTCGTTCAGCACAAACCAAAAAGTAACAATGAACGAAGCGGCGGTCCATCGAGCTGCAACGAGGAGAAGCAACACTGTCGCGACACCACAAGTTACAGAGAAAAACCAGTGGTCCGGAAGCAACTGGTAGTAACCGAGCCTCTCGCCAACGCCGAACCACTGCACCTCTGACGCGCCTCGAACGCTGCCACGCGCGAGAAGAAGAGACGAGAACCAGACCACGCTGGCACTGATGCCTAATCGTTTGAAATACGGCGTCTTCGCGAATGAGATGCTCATGCGGCCTAACTCCATATGTAACAGGACAATTTCCTTGGTATTGGACGCCTACTTCTTGACGGCTTCGAGCTTCTCGATCATCCGGCGCAGTTTGTTGAGCGCGATGTTTTGAATCTGGCGCACGCGCTCGCGGGTGACACCGAATTTCTGGCCGACTTCCTCCAGCGTCTTTTCACCCTCGCCATCCAGGCCGAAGCGGTAACGCAAAATGGTCGCCTCCCGTTGCGGCAGGCTGTTGATCAATTCCTGCAACATCGAGGTGACCGTCTTGTCCTCGAGTTTCTCGTACGGCGTCTCGGCGTTCTCATCCTCGACGACCTCGGAGAAATTGTTGGAATCCTCGTCCTCGCTGATGGGCGCATCCAGCGAGGCGGGACGGATGGCGGCGGTGCGCATCTGGGAGATGCGCGCGGCGGTCATGCCCATTTCCTCGCCCAGTTCGTCATCGGTCGGCTCGCGGCCCAGCACTTCGTGCAGGCGCATGGCGGTGCGGCGCATCTTGGAAATCTTGTCCACCAGATGGACCGGCAGGCGGATGGTCTTGGACTGGTTGGCCAGCGCGCGCTTGATGGATTGCTTGATCCACCAGGCGCCGTAGGTCGAGAGCTTGCCGCCCTTGGACGGGTCGAAGCGCTCGACCGCCTTCATCAAGCCGATGTTGCCCTCGCTGATGAGGTCGAGCAACGGCAACCCCAGGCCTTCGTAATCGTGGGCGATTTTCACCACGAGACGAAGGTTCGCCTTGATCATTTGCTCGCGCGCCTTCTTGTCGCCTTTCTTGATGCGCGCGGCCAGCTCGACCTCCTCCTCGGGCGTGAGCAGTTTCACCAGCCCGATTTCGCGCAGATACAATTTGATGGCGGTGTCCGCGTCGTAACTGGAGCGCTGTTTGACTTCGGGCGCGGGAACCGGCGCATTGGCCACTGCTTCGAGCGCGGCTTCGGCGGCCAGTTCCTCGGGGGTGGGTTCCTGCTCGGTTTCCGAATCCTCGGCCTCCGCCGGCTTGGCGGGCAGCGCGGCGGCGACAACCGGCGCCGGCAAAGGGTCCGGGACGACGGGCGGTTGCTCTTCTTCCGGCACGGTGACCCGCTTTGGTGTCCGCGGTTTCGCTGCCCCTCGCTTGATTTTGGTTCGAGCCGACATAGGAATGAACGGTGACGAAACTTAAGCCATCCCGACCCAAGCGCAAGCACTATGAACAAACTTCAGTCGCGCTCGCTGCCGCGCAGAATCAGCAGGAAATGCAGCAGCGTCAGCAGCGATTGCACCATCGCGGCCACATACGTCAGCGCGGCGGCATCGAGCACCTTGCTGACTCCACCGGCCTCGCGGTTCGACACCAGCCCGAGGCGCGACAACATTTCCTTGGCGCGGCGGCTCGCATCGAACTCGACGGGCAGCGTCACCAGTTGGAACAACGTGATGAGGCCGAACACCACGACACCGGCCAGCGCCAGTTTCGCCATGCCCATGACCATGCCCAGCACCGCGATCCAGATGACCGCGCTGCTCGCGAAGCTGGTGATGGGCACCAGCGCCATGCGCAATTCCAGCGGCGCATACGCCGCCTTGTGCTGCAACGCGTGCCCTGCCTCGTGCGCCGCCACGCCCAACGCCGCCAGCGAGCGGCCATGAAAATTCTCGGACGACAGGCAGAGCCGTTTCTTCACCGGATCATAGTGATCGGTCAAATGGCCCGGCACTTCCAGGATGGGCACCTCACTCAAGCCCGCCTGGTCGAGGATTTCGCGGGCGGCCTGCGCGCCGCTGGCGCCGCTTTCCGCCGGCACGCGCGTGTAACGGTTGTAACTGGAACTCAATTTGATCTGCGCGTACAACCCGAGCAACAGGCCCGGGATGAACAGCCACCACCATTGATCGAAGATCAGCAAAGCAAACATGCTCGTTGTCATAATTCAAATTCCATGACCGGCCCAATTGCCGCGCCACTCGCGCGGCGGCGACCTTTCCGTCATTAGGACGGCTCTTGTATCTATACTGTTCAATCTGGAGCAAGACAAATGCCGGAAGACAAACTGCGCAAGAGTCTGGGTGGCAAGGGAGAACCGAGAAACGGCAACGAGTCAAAATGACGCAGCGGGACGAGAAATCACACCTCCAGCACCTTCTCGAACTTCGTCAGGTTGCGGCAGCCGTTGCCGGTGACGAGCGCCACGTCTTCCAACCGCACGCCGCCCAGTTCGGGATAATACAATCCCGGTTCCACCGTCACCACGTTGCCCGCTTCCAAAACGTCCCTGGTCGTCGCGTTCACGCGCGGCGCTTCATGGATTTCCAGGCCCAGCCCGTGGCCGGTGCCGTGAAAAAAACCCTGCATGCGCCCGTTGTGCCGGCCGGTCTTGTAACCTTCCTTGTCAAAAATCTGCTGCACGTTCCGATGCACGTCCAATGCCGGGGCGTGGTTGCGCAGTTTGCTGAAGGCCGCCTCCTGCGCGCGCGACACGGTGTCGTAGAGCTTGCGCACCGGCTCGCTCGCCCGGCCCTTCACCACCGTGCGCGTGATGTCGCCGAAATAGCCGGTCTTCTGCGAACGCGGGAACACGTCGATGACAATCGGCTGGTTGGCGCGCAATTGTCCGTGGCCGCGCTCGTGGGGATCGCACGCCTGCCGCCCGCCGGCGACAATCGTGTGGCTGGCCAGGCCGCCGGCCTGGATGATGGCGATATCGATGATGGAACGGAGCTTTTCCGACGTGAGCGGCACGTTGTGATAGATCAAGCGGCCGTTCTTCGCGACCCGCGCCGACTTGAGCGCCTGGATGCCTTCGGACAGGCCCACCTCCGCCATCATCAGCGCCGCGCTGATTTTTTTCACTTCCTCGGCGTTCTTGATCGTGCGCTCGGGAAAAATGCCGTCATCGGCCACGCGCACCTTCACATTCAAATCACGCAACTGCCGCGCGAGCCCGATGGGAAAATTGTGCGGGACAAGAATTTTCCCCACGCGCGCCTCACGCAGGAGCAGGGCGATGACCTGGGGCAGGCCGGTTTTCTTTTTGCCCAGCCGCTTGAGCTTCTGCTGGCACGCGCTGAGCGAAATCACCTTGCAATGCCGGGCCTCCCGTTTCGCGCGGTCCACTTCGAGATCGTTCATGACCAGGTGGCATTTGCCGTGCAAACGGAGGTAAATGAAAGGATCCGGAACAAACATCCTTACCGCGTAGAGCATGTTCGCGTCATGCTCGCTGTCTGCCACAATGAGCAGATTGTCGCGCTTCATAGGGAACGTCAGGTTACGCCCCGCCCAACTGGCTGGCAAGAACTCGGACGGAAAAGTTATTCCCCGACTGTCAACTTAGTAAATCAACGTCGGCGACAGAAAATACAAACGGCCCGCCTGGATGCGCGGCAGGTCCACTCCCAGATCCACCTTGATGGACGCCGCCTCGCTCTTGCCGAAAATGCGGAAGATATTTCCCAGGGTGAAAGGGGGGCGAAAACCCACCAGGTCGGCATCGCCGATGTTCGCCAGCTCCATCGCGCGCCCCACCGCCGTGTCGAAATTCCCCAGCTCATCCACGAACCCGTGCTCATGCGCCTGCCGCCCGGAGAGGATGCGGCCATCGGCGTATTCCTCCCAGTCCGATACCAGCGCGCGGCCCTTGCCCTTGTTCTTCGTATTGGCGTACTTGCGGCCGTCCGCCACCACTTTTTTGAAGCGTGTGAACGTTTCGTTGATGAGGCCCTGCACCATCTCCTTTTCTTCCGGGAGAATTTCCTCCAGTTCCTTGTCGCCGCTGAGCATGTCCTTGAATTTGCCGCTCTTGAACACCTGGGGGCGCACGCCCACCTTGTTCATCAAGCCGCGATAATTGTAACTGTGCATGATCACGCCGATGCTGCCCGTGATCGTTAACTCGTTGGCCACTATCCACTGGCACGGCGCCGACACATAATAGCCGCCCGACGCCGCCACGCTGCTCATCGACGCCACCACCGGCTTGCCCGTGTCCTCCTGAAATTCCTGGATCGCGCGATAGATTTCATCGGACGCCAGCACCTCGCCGCCCGGCGAATCCACCTTCAGCACAACAGCTTTGACGCGCTTGTCGTCCTCGGCGCGCTTGAGCTGGTCCTTGATGAGCTTCACCAGGTCCAGCCCCGAGCCGTCAATCGACCCGCTCATGATCACGCCGTCAATATCGACAATGGCGATCTTGTTGTCGGAATGATTCTCCTCGATGACCAGTTCCTCGAGCCAGCGGCCGTGGCTGTGGCGCGACGGCGGCTGAACGCCAAACCCGTTGACCATCTCCAACAACGAACTGCCCACGACCATCATCAGCGCAAACGCCAGCAGGAACGTCATAATCATCCACCCGCGACCGGACGACTGCCTGGGGCGGTGCGGCGGCGGTGCGGCAATGACCGGCGGCACGGGGGGTGGCGTCACCCTGGGCGGTGGCGGTTGCGGCGACGGCGGCGGTTCAGGGCTCGGATTGGGCGGAACGTCACTATTATCCATAGGCCAGAAAACCTAGCCCATGGTGCAGGCCCCGGCAAGCGTGCAACCGTTTCGAATCAATCCGCGCTACCTATTCATGCCGCAACGCCTCCACCGGGTCCATGCTCGCCGCGCGAAAGGCCGGGTACAAACCAAACACAATCCCCACCCACCCCGAGATGCCAAAGGCAATCACCGGCGACCAGAAGGTCACAATCGTCACCATGTCGGCAAACCACGTCACCACAAACGGTATCGCAATCCCCAGCGCCACGCCCAGCAACCCGCCCGTGCCCGACAGGATGACCGCCTCCACCAGGAATTGCGTGATGATGTCGCGCCGCTTCGAGCCCAACGCCCGGCGGATGCCGATTTCGCGCGTCCGCTCGGTGACATTGGCCAGCATGATGTTCATGATGCCGATGCCCCCCACCAGCAGCGATATCGCGGCGATCGAACCCAGCACCACGTTGAAGATTTGTTTCGTGCGCTCGGCCCGCTTCAGCAATTCCAGTGGCACGATGATGTCGTAATCCGCCTTCTTGTGGTTGCGTTGCATCAGTTCCTTCACGGCCTCCGCCACGCCCACGACCTGCTCGGGCGTGGCCACCTTGACCGTCACTTCGTGCAGTTCCACCTCCTCGGCCTCGAAACTCCCGCTACGCCGTTTCATCAGAATCTCGCCGTAGCGCGCCGTGGCCGTCGCCAACGGAATAAACATCCGATTGGCCGCGCCATCCTTCGGACGCTCCACGGCGTCCTCGTCCTTGGAGGTCACGACGCGATTTTGCATCACGCCGATGACGCGGTAGTAAGTGCCGCCCACGCGCACGTCCCTGCCCATGGGCGCGCCCAGCGGAAACAATTTGTCCACCATTTCCGCGCCCAGCACGCACACGTTCGCCTTCTCTTCCATCTCGCGGTCACTGAAAAACCGCCCTTCGGCGACGTAATGATTGCGCATCTCCGGATACCACGGAACGGTGCCCACGATGTCGCAATCCACGCGCCGGCTGATGTTCCACACGTAATCGCGCACAATCCGGCCCGGAACCACCACGGTGACGCCTGGAATGGTGCTCTTGATGCGGCTGATGTCCGTGTGCGTCAGGCCGTACTTCAACACATAATTCTGGCTGTTCTGGTCGGAGACCTTCTGTTCCTCCGGCGGTTTCACGCTGCGCAAAATGATGTTCTGGCTGCCCAGGTTTTTGATCTGTTCCTGCGCCTCGTGGCTCGCGCCCTCGCCGATGGCCAGCATCGCGATGACGGAGCACACGCCAAACACAATGCCCAGCATGGTCAACGCCGAGCGCAGCCGGTGCAACCACAGGCTTTTCAGACCCAGCCGGAACGCGCGCTTCAACCGCTCGCCGCTCAAGCCGCGCAGGAATTGCAGAAACGCCTGCACTTCGTCCGCCACGGTTTCCTTCCTTTCCTCCACCGCAACCGGCGCGGCTTCAGTCACCGCGCGGTCCCGCAACGCCACGTCGCTTTCAATCGTGCCATCCCGCAACCGGATCGCGCGCGTGGCGCGGCGCGCCACATTCTCATCGTGCGTCACCAGGATGAGCGTTTTCCCTTGCTGATGCAGTTCGTCGAAGATTTTTAGAATTTCCGCGCCGGACGTGGAATCAAGGTTGCCCGTCGGTTCGTCCGCGAGAATCACCAGTGGATCATTCACCAGCGCCCGCGCAATCGCCACGCGTTGCTGCTGGCCGCCGGAAAGCTCGAACGGCTTGTGATGCAACCGCTCCTCCAGCCCCACGCGCCGCGCCAGTTCGATGGCCATGGGCCGGCTCTCGGTTTCCGACTTGCCCTGGTGGTAAAGCGTCAACTCGATGTTCTCCACCACCGTGAGTTGCTGGATCAAATTGTAGGATTGGAAAATAAATCCCAGCCGCGCGCCGCGCACCGTCGAGAGTTCGTCGTCGGCCATCGCGGAGACATCCACGCCACCGAGCAAATATCGGCCCGTGGTCGGCCGGTCCAGGCAGCCCAGCAGGTTCAGCAACGTGGATTTGCCGCAACCGGACGGCCCCATGATGCTGATGAATTCGCCCGCCTTGATGTCCAGCGACACGCCGCGCAACGCTTCCACCGTCACCGGCCCCATCCGGTAGGACTTGCGCACGTCTTCGAGGCGGACGATGGATTCAGCAGGCATGAGTCGATGCAACGGCCGTCATTTCGCACCCGGCGGCGGAGCCTTGCCGGCGGCCGGTTTCTCCTTCTCCGAATCGCCTGATTTTTGTTCCTCTTTTTCCACGCGGCTGGGCGGCGCGCGCAACAACACCTTTTCGCCTTCGTTCAATCCCTTCTTCACCTCGATGAATTCATCGTTGAAATCGCCCACTTCAATCTCGCGCAATCCCCCGCCCTGCAACCGGCATAGATACTTCTCCTTGTCCGGCGTCACGGCCTGGAGCGGCACATACACGACGTCCTTCAATTCCTTCACCAGAATTTCCGCCTTTGCGCTCATGCCGGGCTTCAGCCAGTCATGCGTGCCGGTGACGTCAATCGTCGTCAGGTACACCTTCAGGTCGGGATTCATCCACCGATTCTGCGAGTCCGGCAGCACGCCCACCTTGGTCACTTCGCCTTCGAGCAGCTTGTCCTGAAAGGCATCCACCGTGATGCGCACCTTCTGGCCCTTTTCCACCTTCTTGATGTACGACTCGTGGATTTTCACCTTCAGCAGCATCTTGGTCGTGTCGGGAATCGTGATGATCGGCTGCCGTTCCCGCACCATCGCGCCTTCGCGAATCTGTTCCTGCCCGTAATAATTCATGTTCATGTTGCCGCCGCCATACACGACCAGCCCCTCCTTCTCCGCCTTGATGGTGCATTTCCGGAGCTGGTCCTGAAAATCATCGCGCTGGCGCTTCTCAATGTTGTAACGCGCTTCGGATGATTTCAGCTTCGCCTCCGCTTGCGCCAGTTTGGAAATGGCGCCCTTGCGTGTGCGGTCCAGCTCCCGCGCCGCTTCGACGAATTTGGACATCGCTTCCTCCGCCAGCTTCGGAAACTCATACTTCAGGAACAACGCCAGCGCCGTTTCCGCCGTCTGCACTTTCAACCGCGCGTTCTCCACCTTGATCTGGTCGCCTTCCAGTTCGGTTTTCGTGGCGAACTCCTTCGCGAACAACCGCTGCGTGCCCTGCAACGTCGCCTGCGCCTGGCTGTGCTCGCGTTGCGCCACCTGATATTCGTCTTCGAGTTTGCGAATCTTTTGTTTCGCCTCGCCATCGCCGAGCACTTCGATCTTCGCGTACTTCGAGAAATCAATGATGACCGTGCGCGGCTCGGCCGATGCGTTTGCCCGCGCCGGGCCATTCGTTCCCGTGGCCAGCGGCGATGATGTTTCGTCCACCGGCTTGTCGCCGTTCGACCCGGTGGAGCCCAAACCGTTGGAGCCATTCGTTCCGTTGGCCGGTGTTCCCGGCGGCAGATCCAACTGACTGATGATTTCCCTGGTCGCCTCGCCGCCCAGGAATTTCTCGAAATCCATCCGCGCAAACCGCGCCTTTTGCTCGGCGGCTTTGACATCGCTGATGTTCTGGTTCAACTGGATGTCATAACCCTGCTTGGCCTCCGCCAGGGCCGCGATGGTCGATTCGAATTGAATCGCCTGCTGCATGATTTGCTTGGTCAGTTCCGAGGAATCCAGTTCCACCAGCACCTTGCCATTCTTCACATCCTCCGCGGTGACCAGATAACCTTCCTCCACAATCTTCAAAATCTTCGTCCCCTGATAACCGCGCACCTCGGATTTCACTTCCTGCGATTCCAACGCCTCGATGCTCCCGCCTTCGACGACGGTGATCCGCAGCGGCCCGCGCTTCGCCACAAAATGGACTTCGTCGCCGGTCTTCTCGCGGTTTCCGAACACGCCCCACAGGCCCGCGATGACGAGCAACGTCACCGCGCCCTTCCATGAGAACGCGAAACTGCGCAACTTGCCTTTATTCTCCATTTTTCACCTCCCACTGGCCTTTTTCCTTGATGAACAAAATCCCCATGTCGTTCCAGAATTGCAGCCGTGCAATCGTGTGACTGACCAATGCCTGCGTGCGCTGGTTCTTCTGCGCGATCAGCGCGTTCTGCGCGTCCACCAGGTCGCGCGCCTGGCCCCGCCCCACTTCCGCGCGCAATTCCTGTTCCTCGACGCGCCGCTCGCTCAACTCGATGCCGATTTCGCCAATCTCATAGTTGCGCTTGGCCTGGTCGAGGTTCCGCCAGTTCTCGCGAATTTGCAGTTTGATTTCATCCACGCGCTGTTCGAGTTGCCGCGCCGCCTGTTGCTGCGCGATGAGCGCCGCGCGATAATTGTTGCGCTCGGACTTGCGGTCGAACGGCAGTTCCACGTCCAGCCCGGCGTTCCAGCGATAGCGGTTCGGGTCGGGCAACGGAAAACCCGTGCCCGTCTCCGCGCGGCTGTTGATGCCCGCCGAAGCCACCAGATCCACCTGCGGGCGCAAGCCGTTTTTGGCCAGTTCCACCTGCCGCCCGGCGTCATCGTAACGCTCGCGGACATTCTGCAAATCCAGGCGGACCCCCAGCGCCACCTTGATGGCGTCGTCCACCTCCATGTTCGGATGAATCAATTTCAATTCCTTCAGTTCGCTTTCATCCATCACGATGTTGGCCTCGTACGGCAGGCCCAGTTGCAGTTTGAAATTGTCCAGCCGCTGTTTGTACGAACGGATGGCATTGATCCACGTCGTCTCGGTGCTTAATTCCGCCTGTTCGAGTTGCCCGAGCGACGCCTGCGTGAGCAACCCTTCCTCCGCCAGCGCGCGCCCGCGCAGCACGTTGCGCTTGAAGTTTTGAAAGCCGAGATAATTGTTGCGCACCGCGTCGCGCGCCTGCAGCACATTGTAATAGGCCGTCGCAATCTGCACGCTGAAGTCCTTCCGGAATTGCGTGAAGTCCCGCAGCCGGTAAAGCAGATCCCGCTCCGCTTGCGTCAGGCTTTCCACCGTCGCCCGGTAACCACCACCCTGCCACAACGGTTGAATCAGTGTGGCGCTCAATTCCGACGACGTGAACGTGCGCGGGCTGCCCGTCAAATACCGCAGAAAATCCGTGGTGAACGCGCTGGAAATCCGCGCGCCGGAACGCAGCAGCGCGCTCACGCCCGCACTGCCTTCCCCCGTGATGCGATGTTCTTCGACCAATGCCGCGCCCACGCCCGCCAGGCTCGTCGGTTCGCCCGTCAACGCGTCGATTCCCACCGCCACCGATTCGGTCGTTACCTGATAATCCGGACGCAGTCGCGTGGAAAAAATCGGCGTGAATCGATGCCGCGCCAGCGTCAGCGACAGCGCCTGCAAATAGACCTGTTCCTTGTTGCTTTGATACGTGCGGCTGTGTTGCACCGCGATTTCCAGCGCCTTCTCCAGTGTCAACACATGCGCGCCCACCTCGGATTCAGCTTCCTTCCCCAGTTCTGGTGATGGCTCAGTCAGTTGCGGCAGGCCCGCCAGCGAAACGCCGTTGGTCTGTTCGATGGTGAACGCCGGATCCATGTTCGGCACCTTGGGCGTTTTCCCCGCAATCGCCGCCGCCACTTCCTTGTCCGCCGACTTTCGATAGTGCCGCGCCGAACAGCCCCCCGCGACAACACAAATCCCCGTCAGCACCAAAGCGGCGCCCCGTCGCGTGAAACAATTCATCTTCACTGGTACGACCTCGAGTTGATCCAGAACCGCGTGGAACAAAGTTATTCTAGTTCTAACTCCGCCCGTGGCAACCGGTTTCAGCCAACCAAAACGCGTGGCCATCTCAAACGCGGCAACAATAGCACCTCTCCTTGGGGGAGAGGGCCAGGGTGAGGGAGAACCCACCTGCGAAGCCTGACTTCCTGCCCCGCGCCACCCACGTTGGACACACCACCTGCCCATCCCTCACGCACAAAGGCTTATTAATATTACGTCGCCCATCACCAATTCCTTCAAAACTTTTTCGTCCGCCCTGTCGGAGCATACCCAACCGCGCCATTTTCCTCGTCGCATTGGCAGTGCAACTTCCATGCCACCCAGTCCCATCTTCCAAATCACTTCAATTGCAATCCATACTGCTATGCCAATCGCCCACCCCGTCCCGCTCCCGGGATTCCCCGGTCCCAATTCCGGGACTCGACTCTCAAGCGCCCTCTTGTTTGGCACTTCCGGCATTGAGTGGGGGCCATCCCCCTCGTTGACGCCCGCCCACCAACCCCCTACTCTCTTAGTCACCGCAATGGCAACCTCCACCCGAGAGTCCGATGAGACTGTACTGGCGGCAAACGCGTCCTTCACTACAACGCATTGGAGCGTCGTGTTGTCCGCCGGCGACACCGCATCCGCCCATTCCCAGGAAAGCCTGTCGCGTCTCTGCCACAGTTACTGGTATCCCCTCTACGCGTGGTTGCGTCGCACCGGTCGCAATCCGCACGACGCGCAGGACCTGCTCCAAAGTTTCTTCGCCCGTCTGCTGGAACGCAAACTCTTCAAATCAGCCGACCCGCAACGCGGCCGCTTCCGCACCTTCCTCCTCGCCGCCCTCAAAAACTTCGCCGCCGATGAACACGACAAGGCGCAGGCACAGAAGCGCGGTGGCGGCGCGGAAACCTTTTCCCTCGACGCTGAAGCCGCCGAGGAAAACTTCCGCCGTGAACCGGCCAATGTCGCTTCACCCGATGTCCTCTATGAACGCCGCTGGGCGTTGACCCTGCTGGAAACCGCCTTCCGCCGCCTGGAAACCGAGATGACGAGGGACGGCAAGCAACCCCTTTACGCCGCGCTGGAGCCGCATCTTTTGGGCGAAGAACCCGCCGAGGCATATCCGCAAATTGCGGAGCGACTGGCCATGAGCCCCGGCGCGGTGAAGATCGCCGCGCACCGCTTGCGCCGCCGTTTCCGCGAGCTGTTGCGGGAAGAGATTGCGCAGACAGTGGCAACGCCGGGCGAGATCGATGACGAACGGCGCAAGTTGATCGCGGCGTTGCAGGGTCCGCCATGCATGTAACCATCAGCCCGCTTTTTCCGTAGGACAGGATGAAGCCCCGATGCGGGCTCTAACTTATGGATACCAAACGAGTCTGTCCTCAATGCGGCAAAGACCTCCCGACCGACGCCCCGCGCGGGTTGTGCCCGGAATGTGCGCTCAAAGTGGCCGCCACCACCACCGTCCGGCCCGCCGGCGCGGATGCTCCTCCATCCATCGAAGAGGTCGCCCGGCTGTTCCCGCAACTGGAACTGCTCGAACTCCTCGGCCAGGGCGGCATGGGCGTCGTTTACAAGGCGCGCCAGAAACAACTGGACCGCCTCGTGGCGCTGAAGCTCATGCTGCCCGAATGCAGCCGCGACCCATCCTTCGCCGAGCGCTTCAACCGCGAGGCCCGCACGCTGGCGAAACTCAATCACCCGCACATCGTGGCGGTCTATGACTTTGGCCTCGCGGGTGGTCAGTATTTCTTCGTGATGGAGTACGTCGATGGCGTGAACCTGCGCCAGATGCTGCGCAGCAAACAATTCACGCCCGAGGAGGCGCTGGCCATCGTGCCCAAGGTGTGCGAGGCCCTCCAGTTCGCGCACGACGAAGGCATCGTTCATCGCGACATCAAGCCCGAGAACATCCTCATCGACAAACGCGGCCGCGTGAAGATCGCCGACTTCGGCCTGGCCAAGCTGGTGGGCAAGGCGCCGGCGGATTTCACGCTCACGGCGACGCAAGCGGTGATGGGCACCCCGCAATACATGGCGCCCGAGCAGTTGGGCGGCACGCACAACGTGGACCATCGCGCCGACATTTATTCGCTGGGTGTCGTCTTCTACGAAATGCTCACCGGCAGCCTGCCTATGGGACGGTTCGACCCGCCGTCGCACAAGGTGCAGATGGACGTGCGCCTGGACGAAGTCGTGCTCAAGGCATTGGAGAACGAACCCGCGCGCCGTTATCAACAGGCGAGCGAGGTCAAGACGCAGGTGGAAAGCATCGCCGGCATGGTCGAGAAACTTCCGCCCACAATGCGGCAGGCGTTCGGATTTGATTATCGCTCCAAGACCGAGTGGTTCGGCCTGCCGCTCGTTCACATCGTCTCCGGACAGGATCCCACGACCGGGAGGATGCGCGTGGCCAGGGGCATCATCGCCATCGGCGACAAGGCCAAAGGCGTAATCGCGCTTGGCGGCGCGGCGACCGGCGTGGTCGCGTTTGGCGGCTTTGCCGTGGGCGTGTTCGCGTTGGGCGGCGCGGCGGTGGGATTGTTCAGCTTCGGCGGACTGGCGCTCGCGCTGCTCTTCGCGACCGGCGGCATCGCCATCGGGCCGTACACGTTCGGCGGCATCGTCCTGGGTTACGTGGCATTGGGCGGCGTGCCCTTCGGTTGGCACCGCAATGACGAGCTGGCCAAGGAATTTTATGCCAGCTTCCCCCTGTGGAAAGTCTGGTTGGTGGCGTTTGTCTTTTCGATTCTCTCGATTCCGGTGCAATTCGGCGGACAAGCCTGGGCCCGGCGGCAGGTGGAGGCCGGTTCCAGCGCGCCGAATAAGTCCAAGACGTTGCTCGCCGGCGCTGGCGTGGCCCTGCTGCTGATCGTCGCCATCGCCATCGCTTTCCTCGTGCAACGGACGGCGACGAAGCCCGAGAAGCCCATCTTCTACACCTTCGCCGGCAACACCCATTTTGTGAACAGCCCGCAAGGCCCGCAGTTGCTGGAATCCTCCGCGCGAGAGATGGGCCTCAACGCGCTGCAATTGCGCGAGGTCAACAAAATCATCCCGAAATATTACGAGGAATTTGTCGCGCTGGAACGTCAACATACGACGGTGACACACGACCCGCGCGGCCGCGTGCACGTGACAATCGAGCCGTTCGCCGATGAAACCATCGCCGTGGCCAGGCGGATGAATGCCGAAATCCGCGGCACCATCGGCAAGGAGATTTTGCGCCCGGACCTGCCCGGCAATCTGGTCACGTTCGGGTTGTTCCGGCATTGCGGCGAAGCGACGGTGACGGCCGAATTGTGGAAGGAGAACGGGATGTATTATTTCGAGGAAAAACACGGGGTGTACTCCTTCCCCGGCGGTGGAACCCGCGGCGGCCAGAGCCGCAGCTTCTCCGGCAAGGACTGGAAGAGCGCCTTCCCCGAGGAATACTGGGTTTATTGGTCCGAAGCCTCCCGCTGACAAACCGGACGGGGCCCGTCTCGGCGCGGCAATATCGCTCGCCCGCCCTGCATAGCCACGTAGTGAACTTTACGACTTCGCGACGATTCTTCATTCCTATTCGCAATCGCAAGTCGCAAATCACAAATCGGCAATCCCTACACCTTCCACCCCTTCCGATAATCGCGCTTCACGAACTGCCTGGCCTCCGGCGCATTCTTTGCGCGCATCTTCGGGCCGTCCCAATCCAGTTTCTTGCCCACGCGCAACGCCACGCAGCCCAGCAGGATGATCTCCGTCAGATACGCCGCCACATCGAAATTCGAATACGGCGTGCCCTTGCCCCGAATCGCTTCCAGCCATTCCTTCTTTTGCAGCACGTCGTTGCCGCCGCCGCCCTCGATCCGCGGAATCTTCTGCGCGATGCTGCGAACCGCCTCGTGTTCCAGCTCCACCTCGCCTTCTTTATACTTCGCCGGACGCAACTCCTTCTCGTCGTTGAACCGCAGAAAAAACTGCGAGCCATAATCGTCCGGTGAAAAGATGCGCCCCTTGTCGCCAATCAACAAACAGCCGCTGCCCGGCAGCTTGCCCATCTTCGCCACGATATCCGCCGTGATGTCCGGATGCGGACGCATCGTTTCCGGCGCGTCGGGCTTGCCGTCATACCACGTGAAACTTACCGGTACCAATCCCTCGCGCTCCGGAAATTCAAACCGTATCTGCGAGCTCAGCGGGTAACTTTCCTTGTTGATGCCCGTGGACTTCGCCTCGACGCTCGTCGGATAACCCAGTTTCAGCGCGCGGAACGGCATGTTCACCGTGTGGCACGCCATGTCCCCCAGCGCGCCCGTCCCGTAATCCTGCCACCCGCGCCACGCGAACGGATGATACACACTGCGCCGCCGCGCCGCCTTGCCCTTGCTCTTGGCGTTCGCTTCCTCCGGCGACTCCGGATACGAATCCTTGAACGGCCGCCACGGCGCCGGCCCCAGCCACAAATCCCAATTCAGATGCTCCGGCACCGGGTCCTCGCCCGCCGGACGATCCATGCCCTGCGGCCAGATGGGGCGATTGCTCCACACATGCAACTCCCGCACCTGCCCGATGAGCCCCGCGTGAATCACTTCCACCGCGCGCCGCAATCCGCTGCCCGCGCTGCCCTGGTTGCCCATTTGCGTCACCACCTTTTTCTTCTTCGCCAGGTCCCGCAACACCCGCGCCTCATACACCGATTGCACCAGCGGTTTTTGCACATACGCATGCAACCCTTGCTTCATCGCCATCACCGCTGCCAGCGCGTGCTGGTGGTCGGGCGTCGAAATCGTCACCGCATCGAGATTCTTGCCGATCTTGTCCAACATCTCGCGATAGTCCTGGAACTTCAGCGCGTTTGGATACTTCTTCCCGCGCGACTCCAGCGTGTTGAGATCCACATCACACAACGCGTAGAGGTTCTCCCCCAGCTCCGCGCAATTGTCCGTGTCCGTGGCGCCCTTGCCGCCCACGCCGATGCCGGCGATGTTCAATTTGCTGTTGAGATTCTGCCCCCGCAAAAACGCGGGCGCTGACATCGCGGCCAGGCTCGCGCCCAGCAACGAACGACGGATGAATTGACGGCGGTTCATACCCGACGCCCTGGCCGGAAAAGAATAAAAGGTGGACATGCGCTCCTTCCTACGCCCGCCCCGCACGGGCGACAAGGATTTTTCCGGTCGCCAACCGCCTGGGGGCGCATCTTGGCACTGCCCCCGGCCGAAATGGGCTCGGAGCGCGGCGTTTACGCCGCTTCAGCGTCATTCACGTCATAGCGATAGGGTTGCCTTCTGGCACGCGAACGTTGAAGCGGCCTGAAGGCCGCGCTCCGGCGGCAGTACACTCCGGGAGCGAGTCTTGCGCTTGTTTGGAGTTCAAGCTTTAGCTTGTGGAGAGACGCCTCGCCCACACGCTGAAGCGTGAACTCCAAACAGGGCGGGTACACGCCCCAATTCCCCTTCCCTCCCTGCGCCACCTGCCCTATTCTTCTCAGTGGCATGAGGCGTCCCCAATCCATCGCAGCCGCCGTTGCGGCGATTGCTTTGTCGGTGATTTCCATAGCCGCCTTGCTTCCCGACGAGCCAAAGTATGCAGGCCGCACCATCAGTGAATGGGTGGATGAATTGCCGTCCGCAGCTCCCACCATGGGAATTGAGGGGTTCAGTTTTTCTGAAAGGCCGTGGCCTGACCAAACCGAACAATCGACAGCCCGAGCCACACAGGCAATCCAAACGTTGGGTACCAATGCTGTGCCGGCACTTATCGACTGCCTTCGCGAAGAAACACGCACCTCGAGATTCAGGAGGACTATGACACCAAAGGTTTCCTGGCTGCCCCGACCAGAATACCCCTCGGCGCGGATGTTTAAGGCGATGGCCGGCCTGCGGGCACTTGGGCCGGACGCAGCTCCCGCTATTCGCGAATTGCTCAAGGATTCGGAACGGCCACCGGCAAACCCAGATTTGACCATTTGGTTGTTACGCGATTGTTCCCGCCACGACACGCCCGGTTTTGAACAATTCCTTGAAGAATTAGCCCGCTCATCGCCTCCCCGCGTCCAAGCCGCCGCCCGCAACCTCCTTGTTCAAGTCAAACGCGGAAATACAGCGCTCTGGCGGTAACTGTCACGCATGCCAACGAAGTGAAAACCACCCACGCTCAACTTTTCCACGCCTCAACGCATTTTACTTTGCACAGTTTGCAGAGTTTGCAGCTTTGTTAGACAGATCCCTCCGGCTGTGCCATCGTGCCATCGTCATGAAAATTGAAATGAAGAACCTGGTGATAAACGAACCCGGCTCACGGAATGCTCGCCGCCCGGTCTTCCACGCCGCGCGTCTTCAATCCTTCGACGTTTTTTAATTCAACGCTTCTGATGCTTCCCCGCGCCGGTGCTCACCCGGTGCCGCGTCATCCCACTCATGTAACTCATGTAACTCGCACTCATCACGAATCACGCCTCCCCCACCAATTCCGATTGTCTTTCCCCTCCCCGTTGCGCTACCTTGCCGCCAGTAACCCAAAAGCCCACTCGTTTTATGGTCAAAATTCCTGTTCTCCGCTGGGGTCAGCCTTACGAAAGCCTTGATGCCGATGACGTCATCCACTTCGTCACCGGCGAAACTCTCGCCAAGGTCAGCCGCGCCAATCCCGGCCTGCTGGCCAAGGACATGAAGAAGGCCCAGCGCACCCGCGAGATCCTGTGCGACATCCCCATCAAGGACCTCGTCCAGATGATGAAGAAGGCCGCCGATTTCTATCGCGACGCCACGCTCCCCATGGGCGATGGCACACAATCGCCCGACGATTTCGCGCGCCAGCAATCCGCCTCCACCGGCCTGCCCGAGCACATGTGCAAGTTCAACATGTCCAAGAACCACTTCGTGCTCTCGAACATGGACCGCATCCTCGATTGCCTCACACGCGGCCTGCCGCTGGACATCCTCACGCGCGGTTACGGCGAGGAAGGTCGTGGCGTGACCGTGAGTTATCAGGCGCAAACGCCCGTGCTCGGCATGGTGTTGCCGTCCAATTCCCCCGGCGTCCACACGCTCTGGCTGCCGGTCGTCACGATGCAGATCGGCCTCATTCTCAAGCCCGGCCCGCAGGAACCATGGACGCCTTATCGCATGGCTGCCGCGTTTTTGGCGGCAGGCATTCCGCCTGAGGCCGTGGGTATTTATCCCGGCGCCGCCGAGATGGGTGCGGAAGTGGTGAACCGCTGCAATCGCACCATGATTTTCGGCAGCACGCAGACCGTCAAAGCTTACGAAGGCAACCCGCGCGTCCAGGTGCATGGCCCCGGTTTCAGCAAGATTCTCCTCGGCGACGATGTCGTGGACCAATGGGAGAAGTATATCGATTTGATGGCCGACAGCATCTACCTGAACAGCGGACGCGGCTGCATCAATTGCTCCGGCATCTGGGCCTCGCGCCACACCAAGGAAATCGCCCAGGCGCTGGCCGAAAAGCTCGGCCCCATCGATGTGCTGCCGCCGGAAGACCCGAAGGCCGCGCTGGCCGCTTTCACCGTCCCCGGCCAGGCGCAGGGCGTGAACACCATGATCACCGACAAGCTCAAGGAAGCCGGCGTTACCGACATGACCGCCAGGTTCGGCCCGCGCCTCGTCGAGAAGCCACGCTGCGCCTACCTGCGCCCGTGGATTGTGCATTGCGACTCGCCCGACCGCGCCATCGCCAACACCGAATACATGTTCCCCTTCGCGACCGTCGTCGAATGTCCGCAGGACCAGATGATCTCGCGCATCGGCCAGACGCTGGTCGGCTCCGCCATCACCAACGACGAAAAATGGCAGCGCGAACTCATCAACGCCACGAACATCGACCGCCTGAACATCGGCGCCATCCCGACCATCAAGCTCGACTGGCTCCAGCCGCACGAAGGCAACATCGTGGACTTCCTCTTCCGCGCCCGCGCTTTCCAAACACAACAACCTTAACCAAGCGCACATGAACACGTTTCAGCGGCATTTTCAAGAGTTTGAAGTTTTCCTTGCGAAGATTTTCGCATGGAAGCCGGATTACGTCGTTCCAGTAGCTAAGAAAGCGTGCAAACTTCTCAAAACGGTCCCCCAATCAAAGCTCTCGAAACTCGGGTGCTTTCCCGACCACATAAAATACCGTGCTTTCTTTGAACTAACGAATCCCCCCATCTCAAAAAAGCGTATTGCAGTCATTGACGATGCTACGCAATTTACCGCCACCCTCCAAGAATATCGTCGTTACTTTGAGAACCATGCCGCCTACGTTCGCACATTTTCATTCGTTGGGCACGAGGATTTACTAATGGGCAAAAGATGGAAAGAAGACACCTACGCAGAAATTCATACCCACCTTTCCGAGCCTGTATACCAAGAGTATATATTGCAGCAATCTTATCACTTGCTCCAATCCGGACAACATTTTGACTTAGACCATTTTGTCATCCAAACCACGCTCCTAAAAGGTGATTTAGAACCGTTTTTGGCAGCGCTAAGAAGGATTGGCAATTTAATATTCCTCAACAATACCGCCCTCGCAACGCCGACTATGCGGTTCAGTTTGGATGATGTTGCTTTTTTCGAAGAAATACCGTTTATCCAAAATAAATCGGTGTCCGCGGGGCCCTTACGCAAATTCAAATTTGCTTACAACCCAGAAACCGAAGTTCTCTATTTCAGTCCCATGGTGTTTCCGTCTTGGCATTTTAGGAAGAGTGATGTCGGAGGCCCACTTTTTCATAACATCCCATTTCCGCTCCCTTTTTCCGTTCCCCAGCGGATTGACGTGCGCAATAAAAGCGCACTCTTGCGCACATACTTTAACATATACACTGCTTTCGCTGTGTCGCTTACCAAGGCATTGCTTCAGGAAGCCTCCATCAGTCGATATTTTTCAAGCGGCATCTCAATCCGCACAAGCGACCTCGATGCTGTTTTAGGAACCCATGCCACGAATTCCTTTATTACCGAAGCCAAAAAATTCCTTTCCTCATCAGATGTTATCCACTTTTCGACCGGCGTGCACACAAGGTCTGCCAAGGTTTCCAGTGTTGCTTATACTCGATTTGCAGATGTCATTGATGATTTGAAAACTTCCTACGACCGCGCAATTAAGAAATCCAAAACACGAGTCGGAGTGCACTTCTTTTTGCCCTACGAAAAGCTATTCCAACGGTTCTCTGACAAAGTGTCATTATCTGAGAACCTCGATTATTACTGCGATTTGGGCGCTTTAGTTCCTGAGATTATCGTATTGTCTGGAACGGTAACACGCGGTTGTCGCACCGGCGAGCCTAAGTCTGAATTCGCTTGGAATCGCACGCGCGTGCTGTTGCCTCTCGCAATTGAACAGTTCCGCGCAGCCACAAATCGCTCGACCTGCACCATCGACCCGACCGTTTTTAACAAACTCCTTTCGAATTTCGCCTTTGATTACCCGGCCGATTCCCACCACGAACTCCATTGCCTCTACGGCGAACCTGGCCCATTTGGCACGCTCGTCCATGTTCACCACCGCCACCGCGCCCCAAGCCGGCCATCAATTTACAAGTCTGAGCGGATCTCGCCATTCTACGAATGGGATGAGGCAAAACAAATTTTTAAGGGCAAGCCTTCACGCAATTTTCTCGATGAGATTAAATCCTCCTTCGACGAACGTACGGAGGTTCCGTATTCTGAGATACTTTCCTATTTTAAGTTACTTTCCCTTATTTACCAACACTTTCATACTGTTGACGTTTTAAATATGCTATCGATATGCAGGGAGCAAAACTACTTCTACGCACACATCATTTATAACATTCGCGTAAGCGTTGAAGAATTAGGGCTTTATTTAGATAAACGCGACCATCCTACGGCCCTCACGCACTTGCAGCGGGCTTTGCAAAACATAGAGTCCTCAGCGACAAAATTGCGATTGATCAAAGAGTTCCCCAAAACCATTAAAATAATCAACAAAACCTTTGAACGCAACGTTGAGATACTTCCTGCGCTTGAACGATTAAACAAGAATATTACCCCGTTCGGCGTTGAATTCCAAGACACAATTGTCCAACTTGGCAACCTCATTCATCTATTGCGCGCGTTTGCGAATTTATCCTCGATGTTAGATACTGGCAATTCAACTTATGCTGATTCGCTGAAATCCACAGGCGCCATCAAAACCTTCAAGGAACTCTCCATAGACATTCCTGATGATCTCCGAACACTCTTGGACAACGCCACTGCCGCAATTACTGCTTTACAGCGCGTATATGGAGTGATTTTACTTAAACTGGATGGTCTCCCCACCGAAGAGCAACCACTACTTGGCACACGATTGCGCAATGAATCACGCGCAAAGGCTCGCAATCTTGCAACGAGGTTTGTATACAAAAATAACCTTTCTCAACTTGCTCTATTGTATTTGGATTTCAGCGGATTGCGCAATATTCCTGAACCAAAGGAAGATATTATCGGTCGATATTACGCTATTGTTGAGGCGAACGTAAGATCAACAGGGGGCACAAAACTTTACGGAGGTGATGGCGGTGATGATGCATTTACAGTCGCTTACACAGATCCATTACCCGCGTTGAAATGTGCAGAAGGTATTAAGCGAGATTTTTTGGAGGACTTGTTCCTAAGTCGAAGCAAATCCGACATCAAATTTGGCCTTTCATTTAGGGTGTTCGTTTCCGATAAGAAAGAAGCTGAAACCATTGAATGTTGGGGCAATGCAAAAGATTGCTGCGAATTCAAGGGGCCGACTTTTCGCAACCGCGGGTATCTTGTTGCGTCTACGCAAAGTTTGAAGAACCTTAGGGACCGATGCAGTGCATCATCAGTTACGTTATTTGCCCCACTAAGCGATGATCGATTTGCAAATGGAGAGCAAATTTTCCACTATAAACCAATATCACCCCTACCAAGCGTATGATAACCGCTTACAATCGTTTTCTATTGATTGCCATCGCGTCAGTTTTTATCGGAGCTCTTACCCTAAGCGCCGCTCCCGAGGACCGCAAAGCCAAGGTCCAGGGCGACCGCAAGGCAGTCGAAACCGCCGCCGCCGGCAAATGGATTTACAACGACCTCGCCAAAGGATTCGCCGAAGCGAAGCTCACGGGCAAACCGCTGCTCGTCGTGCTTCGGTGCATCCCCTGACAGGATTGCCGCACATTTGACGAGCAGGTTGTTCGTCGCGAACCCCGGATTGCCAGTTTGATGGACCAGTACGTCTGCGTGCGCCTGGTCCAGGGCAATGGACTCGACCTCTCCCTCTTCCAGTTCGACTACGACATGACCTTTGCCGTGTTCATGTTGAACGCCGACGGCACCCTCTACGGGCGCTACGGCTCGCGCTCGGACATGAAGGAAGCCGAACGGGAAATCTCCATCGAAGGCCTGGGCAAGACGCTCTCGGCCGCGCTGGAATTGCACCAGAACTTCCCCGCGAACAAGGCCAACCTCGCCGGCAAACGCGGCCCGGCCCCGCGTTACAAGACCCCGGAAGAATATCCCGCGCTCAAGGACAAGTTCACGGGCAGTGTGGATTTCGAAGGCAAGCCGGTCGCCAGTTGCATCCATTGCCATCAAGTGCGCGAGGCGCAGCGCAAGATCTATCGCGCTGCCAACCAGCCCATCCCCGACGAACACCTCTTCCCGTGGCCGATGCCCGATGCGTTGGGGCTGAAGTTCGACACCAAGGAAGTCGCCACCGTGCTCGAAGTCGCCGGCGGTTCCTCCGCCGCCAAGGATGGCTTCCGCGCCGGTGACACGTTGCTCTCCCTGGAAGGCCAGCCGCTCATCTCCGTCGCCGACATCCAATGGATCCTGCAAAACGCGAAGGAAGGCTCGAAGTTGAAGGCCGAGGTTCAGCGCGGCGGACAAAAGACATCCCTATCTCTCTCCGTCCCGCCCGGCTGGCGTCGCGTGAGCAACATTTCGTGGCGGCCCACCACGTGGGACATGCGCCGCATGGTGAGCGGCGGCCTCGTGCTTGAAGACCTTCCCGATGCCGAGCGCCAGCAAATGAAGCTCGCGTCCAACGCCCTTGCCCTGCGCGTGAAATATGTCGGCCAATACAACGAACACGCCGCAGCCAAACGCGCCGGTTTTCAGAAGGACGACATCATCGTCGCCGCCGAGAACGCGACGCAACGCATGAGCGAAAGCCAGTTCATCGCCCTCCTCGCCCAGCGCAAAATGCCCGGCGCCAAAGTCCCGCTCACCGTGCTGCGCAACGGCCAGCGCCAAACCATCGCCATGCCGATGCAATAGACCATATTTGTAGCAGCCGACGTAAGGAGGCTCTGACTAAAGCATCAATCGACACGTTAACCTCCAGAAACCGCGGCGCTCCCATCGACGCATCACGCTTCAACGCTTCAACCCTTCAACTTTTTAACCCATGTAACTCATTTAACTCTTTTAACTCTTTCTCCTGTACAAATACGCCGAATCCACCTTCCTGCTTTGCCTCTCCCCCGTATTCACCGTGAATGTCCCGCCGCTCCAGATGCTCGCGCTGCCGAATTCGCCGCGCTTGTTGATGGCATAGAAGCGCACGTCAAACGCCGGCCGGCCGTCGTCGTCGAGCAGGCGCTTCATCTTCGTCTGGCGCGCGATTCGCTCGCACGCCAGCAGGCACGCGGCCTCCGGCGATTTCCCCTGGCGCATGTATTCCACCACCATCACGCTGCTGCACGCCAGCAGGTTTGCCTCGCCGCGCCCCGTCGAGCCCGCCGCGCCCACGTCGTTGTCCACATACAAGCCCGCGCCCAGAATCGGCGAATCACCCACGCGCCCCGGTATCTTGAAAGCCAGCCCGCTGGTCGTCGTGCAACCGGACAAGCCGCCGTTCAAATCCAGCGCATTGCAATTGATCGTGCCGTAATGCCGCCGGTTCGCCTGCCACAACTGCCCGATGTTCTTGGTGTCCTTGTCATGCGGCGGCAGCCAGTCGTCGTTCGGGCTGAGATTCTCCTTCCACTTCAGCCACGCCTCGCGCGCTTCGTCGGTGAGCAGGTTCTCCTCCTTGAAGCCATGCGCCTTGGCGAATTTCAACGCGCCTGCGCCCACAATCAACACATGGTCCGTGCGCTCCATCACCACGCGCGCCACCTTCGACGGATTCTTGATGTTCTGGATCGACGCCACCGAACCGCCGCGCCCGCTCGGCCCGTGCATCACCGATGCGTCCAGTTCCACCACGCCCTCTTCGTTCGGCAACCCGCCGTAGCCAACGCTTGTGTCCTTGGGGTCATCCTCGACGATGTTCACTCCGGCGATGACCGCATCCAACGCGTCTTTGCCCTGCTTGATCAACTCCATGGCTTTCGCCGTCGCTTGCAAACCGTTGCCGCTGGCGATGACGACAGGTTTGATTTTGGCCGCACTTTTTTCAGCGGCTTCGGCGAAGCGTTCCGCGGCCAGCGTCGCCGCGCTGACAACCGCGGCAGACTTGAGGAATTGACGGCGTTTGATGGGCGTATTCATGCGTGAGGTTGGTCTGTGTGTTAGTAACCCATCCAGCAAGGCGCACAAGCAATTCTTGCGCCGCGCTACGCCAGGTACGGAATCGTCAACGGCCCCTGCGGCAACACCGCCACGCGGGCTTGTGGGCCGAGCCGCTCCAATTCCTGTCGCACGGCCAGGCCGATGTCGTGGCACGGTTTCAAGTGCGCGTGGCGCAATGCTTCATCCGGCAAAAGGCTGTGCACGAGCACACGCGCCTTACGTTGCACCAATGCCTGGATTTGCGCCTGCCATTGGTCGGGCCGCACAAAGCCCGGCGTCGCCAGCATGGCCAGAATTTCCTCCGGGCCGGGCGCGCTGCGCAGCAACTGGTCCATCGGACTGTTTCGCGGCACGCCCTCGCGGCATTCGCACGCCAGGATGAGCAGGCCGCCCTCCTGCACGATGCGCGCGCCCGCGCTCATGCCTTTGACGCCTTGATACAAATTCATGTCCAGCGGATATCCGCTGTTCGTCGTCACCACGATTTCAAACGGCGCCTTCACCCGTTGCATGGCCGACTCGCGCACGAACTCGCAACCCGCCTTGTGCGCCCGCAACAAATCGCCCGCAAACACGCCCGTGATCTGGCGCTGCTCATTCAGTGTCACGTTCAGCAGAAAGCTCGGCCCCACGCGCAGCGCGATGTCCCGCAACTCCTCCCACAACGGATTCCCCTCGGTCACGCCGAAGGTCGCGCGCGGGCTGCCGATGTTTTGCGCGCCATGATTGCTCATCACCGTGCGCAAGCCCGCGCAGCCGGGCATGATGCCTTTGGGCCCGCCGCTGAAGCCCGCGAAGAAATGCGGCTCGATGAATCCCGTGATGATGCGCACGTCCGCCTCGACGACCAGCCGGTTGATCAACGCCGGCGTGCCATCGCGCGTCGCGCCCAGTTGCACCAGCGACGCTTCATCCTCCGCGTTATGATTGACGATGCGATAATTCGCCACCACCTCCGGCGTCAGCATCCGCTCCAGTTCCGCGCGCGTGTTGGCCCGGTGCGTGCCCGTCTGGTTGAGGAGCGTGATATTCTCGCGCGGCACATCGGCCAGGAATTCCAGCAGCCACGGCATCAGCCGCTCGTTCGGCGTCGCGCGCGTGATGTCCGTGAACGCGATGCACACCTTCGCGCCCGGTTTGAGCCATTCGCGCAACGGCCGCGCGCCGATGGGCCGCTTCAGTGCGTCCAGCACCGCCGCCTTCTCATCCGCCAGCCCCGCCGCGTGCGCCGGTTCAATGACCGTCGTCCGCGCGTCGGGAAACTCGACGTCGATGTGCCCCTGTCCGTAAGCCAGCTTGACGTTCATGCGTTGCCCTCAATTGAACAACAAATCAACCCGCGCGCAAATACCAGTTTGTCCTGTTTTTCAATCTGTGCTTTCTTCACCACATGAAACCGATCCGCCATTGGCTTGTATTGATTCTCCTCTCCTGCGGCTTCTTCACGGGTTGCACCACGGTCCCCGAGACGGGACGCCGCCAGTTGAATTTGATTTCGACGTCCCAGGAAATGCAACTCGGGTTGTCCGCGTTCCAACAAATGAAGAAGGACACGCCCATCAGCAAGGACGCAAAGATAAACGCCATGGTGCAGCGCGTTGGCCAACGCATCGCCGCCGTCGCCGACCTGCCGGGTGCGCAATGGGAATTTGTGGTGTTCGACAGCAAGGAGGCCAACGCCTTCTGCCTGCCCGGCGGGAAGGTCGGCATTTACACCGGCATCCTGCCCATCACCAAGGATGAAGCGGGCCTGGCCACCGTCATCGGCCACGAAGTCGCACACGCCGTCGCCCGCCACGGCGCCGAGCGCATGAGCGAAGCCATGTTGATGCAAACCGGCGGCGCCATCCTTGACGCCAGCTTGTCGAATTCCAACGCCCGCACCCGCGCGCTGACGACGACGGTGTATGGAGTCGGCACGCAACTGGGCCGCGCCCTGCCCCACAGCCGCGCCCAGGAATCCGAAGCCGACCAGATTGGCCTGATTTACATGGCACGCGCCGGCTACAACCCCGAGGCGGCCGTGGGCTTCTGGGAGCGCTTCGCCGAGCACAACCGCCAGTCCGGCGGCAACACCCCGTGGTTCCTGCGCACGCATCCGCTCGACGAGGTGCGCATCAAACAAATCAAGGAATGGCTCCCGCGCGCGCAACAGGAATATCGGCCACAGTAAAAAATGCGCCTGTGCAATCCACCTCACCCCTGCTAAACCAAGCGCCATGAAAGTCGCGAATTTCGCCCTGGGCCTCGCACTGGCCTGCGTGCTTGCCCCGGTCACAGTGCGCGCCGACAAGGTCGTTCTCGTCGCCGGTGGCGGCACGAAGGCGGCCAACCGCGTCGCCGCCACGCAGGCGCAGCTCAAGGAACCCTTCGGCGTGGCGTTCGACAGCAAGGGCAACACCTTCATCGTGGAAATGGCCACCGGCCAGCGCCTGTTGAACATGGAACGGCGCGGCCTCATTTTCACTTACGCCGGCACCGGACAGAAAGGCAGTTCCGGCGACGGCGGCCCGGCGCGGGAGGCGACGTTCGATGGCGTTCACAATCTGGCCATCGCGCCCAATGACGCCATTTATCTGGCCGACACGTGGAACTGCCGCATCCGCAAGATCGATGTGAAGACCGGCATCATCACCACCGTCGCCGGCACGGGCGAGAAGGGTTACGGTGGCGATGGCGGGCCCGCGACGGAAGCGAAGCTGGGCGGCATTTACTGCGCCACGTTGGATAAGAAAGGCGAAAAGCTTTATCTCGCGGACCTGCACAATTTCCGCATCCGCGTGCTCGACATCAAAACCGGCATCATCACAACCGTGGCCGGCAATGGCAAAAAGGGTGTGCCCAAGGACGGCGAAAAGGCCGTGGACCAGCCGCTGGCAGATCCGCGCGCGGTCGCGGTTGATGGCAAGGGCAACATCTACATCCTCGAACGCGGCGGCCATGCGTTGCGTGTCGTGGACGCGCAGGGAAAGATCCGCACCGTCGTCAATGCCAGCGGCACCAAAGGCGCGGATGGCGACGGCGGCGACGCACTCAAAGCCACGATGAATGGTCCCAAGCATCTGTGCATCGACAAGGACGACAGCGTCATCATCGCCGACGCGGAAAATCATCTCATCCGTCGCTACCAACCGAAGGACGGCAAAATCGTGCGCGTCGCCGGCACCGGCAAGAAAGGTGCCGCCGGCATTGGCGGCCCGCCCGAACAAGTTGAGCTGAACCGTCCGCACGGCGTCACCATCCATCCCGCCAGCGGCGAACTCTACATCACCGACAGCTACAACAATCGCATCCTGAAGATCACGAAATGACCTCCTTCTTTTCGCACGGCTGGCTGGCTGGTTCGCAAAGCCGCGGCATTTCCACTCCACCCAGTCAGGCACGCCAAACGTCGGTCCCCCTCACCCCGACCCTCTCCCCAAGGAGAGGGTGGCGTCGTTCCCGCGTTTTGGAGGGTTGTCGCAGTTGGTTCGCAACGCCTGACTCCCGCCCGACAAAACGTGATAGTTCAGTTGATCCGACCAACCAAGATTCCCAATTTCTGAAAGACGCGGGAACCGATTCTCCCTCTCCTTGGGGAGAGGGCCGGGGTGAGGGAGAACAACGCGTGGTCCGATTGCCGAAGCTGCGAGCTCACCAACTTCTCATTGCTCCATTCTTCCTGCTCTGCGCGATTGTTTTCTTCACTCACCCAGCCTCCGCCGCCGAACCGCCCAAGGAGAACCTCCACCTCTTCCTCCTCATCGGCCAATCCAACATGGCCGGGCGCGGCGTGCCCGAAGCGGTGGACAAAACGCCCCACCCGCGCGTGTGGATGCTCGACGCGCAAAACCAGTGGGTGCCCGCCGTCGATCCCCTGCACTTTGACAAACCCAAAATTGCGGGCACCGGCCTGAGCCTGACGTTCGCCAAATCGCTTGCCGACAAAAACCCATCCGCCCACATCGGTCTCATTCCTTGCGCGTTTGGCGGAACACCGATTGCCAAGTGGAAGAAAGGCGAACCGCTTTACTCCAACGCCATCGCCCGCGCCCGCCTCGCGCTGCAACGCGGCACACTCAAAGGCATCCTCTGGCACCAAGGCGAAGGCGATTGTGGCAAGCGCGAAACCCTTGACGCGTATCCGCAAAACCTCGCTCAGTTCATCCGCGATTTGCGTGCCGATTTGAAGGCGCCCGAGGCGCCGTTCATCGCGGGCCAACTCGGCGAATTCTTCGCTGCCAAATCACCGCTCGCGAAGGAATTCAACATGATGATTTCCAAATATCCCGGCACTCTCCCTCGCACCGGCTGCGCCTTGGCCACCGGCCTCACCGACAAAGGCGACCAGACGCATTTCGATTCCAAAAGCCTGCGTGAGTTTGGCCTGCGTTATGCTGCGGAATACGAGAGAATCATCAACTCGAACGGCTCCGCCGCGGGGAAATCCAAAGGGACGGCGCGATGAGCCCTCTCGGGTTTTATACTTCGAATCTGTCATATTGGTCCTATCAGTGGCATCGGATTTAACCCCGCATGGATAACACCAGCCAGGTCATCATCGTCGGCGGCGGCATTGTCGGCCTCGCGAGCGCCTACCATATCGTCCAGAATTATCCTGACCGCTGGATCACCATTCTCGAAAAGGAACACGAGGTCGCCCATCACCAGACCGGCCACAATTCCGGCGTGCTGCACTCCGGCATTTATTACAAGCCCGGCTCGCTCAAGGCGCAGAACTGCCGCCGCGGCATCGAGATGATGAAGGGCTTCTGCGAACGCGAAGGCATCCCCTACGACGTCTGCGGCAAGGTCATCGTTGCCACCGAGCAAAACGAACTCGAACGCCTCAAGTCCCTGCACGAACGCGGCAAGGCCAACGGCGTGCAATGCGAAATCATCGGCAGCGAACGCCTCAAGGAAATCGAACCGCATTGCGACGGCCTCATGGCGATTCATATTCCCGAGGCGGGCATCGTCAGTTACGCGCAGGTCTGCCGCCGCTTGCAGCAACTGGTCGAAAAGGCCGGCAACCGCGTCGTCACCGGCGCGCAGGTCACGGACATCCAGGAAGATGCCGAGGAAGTCATTGTCCAAAGCACGCGCGGCGAATTCCGCGCCAAGTATCTCATCAACTGCGCCGGGCTGCATTCCGACCGCGTCACGGCATTGTCCGGCCAGGCGCCCAGTGTGAAGATCCTCCCCTTTCGCGGCGAATATTACGAGCTGGCGAAACACTCCGAACATTTGTGCCGCGGCTTGATTTATCCAGTGCCGGACCCGCAATTCCCGTTCCTCGGCGTGCATCTCACCAGGATGATTGGCGGCGGCGTGCATTGCGGACCGAACGCGGTGCTGGCATTCGCGCGCGAAGGCTATCGCAAGTCGGACATCAACCTGCGTGACCTCGGCGAAGCGCTCACTTATCCCGGCTTCCTGAAGCTCGCCGTGAAACACTGGCGCATGGGCGCCGCGGAAATGTGGCGCTCGCTCAGCAAGGCCGCGTTCGTGCGCGCGCTCCAGCGTCTCGTGCCCGAAATCAAAAGCGAAGACCTCACCCCTTCGCCTGCCGGCGTGCGCGCTCAAGCCGTCTCGCCCGACGGCAAGATGGTGGACGACTTCGCCATCGACGAAGGCAAGCGCATCATCAACGTCATCAACGCCCCCTCACCCGCCGCGACCGCATCCCTCAGCGTGGGCCTGACGATTGCGGAAAAATTGGGAACTCGGCTGGATTTGTAACAGGCCTTTCGGGTAAACCAACGAGGTGCAATCCACGCCCACGGGAACAACAACGGGTTCGTCTTCATCGGCGCCGCGCAACAGCGCATTGCCTCCGCGTCTTTCGTGGACGTTGATCATCGGGCTCGCGCTGTTCATTTGCTGGTGGCAGCCGGGGCGCGATGTGGAGGGAGTAAACCCGCAGGGTTGGCGACTGCTGGCGGTGTTTCTGCCCTGCATTCTCGCGCTGATGTTGCAACCGCTTCCCGGCGGCGCGGCCGTGTTGCTGGCAGTGATTGCGTCCGTGCTCACGGGCGCGTTGCCCCTGGAGAAGGCGCTCGGCGGCTATGTCAATTCCAGCGTGTGGATGGTGCTCGCCGCCTTCTTCCTCGCGCGCGCCCTCATCAACACCGGCCTCGCCCGCCGCATCGCGTTGGGCTTCGTCAAACTTCTCGGGCACACCAGTCTTGGCCTCGCCTACGCCGTCGTCGCCTCGGAAGTTGTCATGGCCGCGATGATTCCCACCATCGCCGCGCGCCTGGGCGGCGTGCTCCTACCCATCATCCGCAGCCTGGCGGAATTGTACAATTCGCGCCCTGGAGAAACCGCCGGCTTGCTCGGCCGCTATCTCACGCTCGCGCTCTACCAGGGTTCCGTCGTCGCTTGCGCGCTCTTTCTCACCGGCCAGGCCAGCAATCCCATGGCCGCGCAACAAGCCGCCATTCACACCGACGGCGCCGTCATCCTCGATTATGGACGCTGGTTTTATTACGCCTGCGTGCCCGCGCTCACCGCGCTCGTCATCGTCCCTTACATTGTATTCCGGCTTGAAAAACCCGGCATCGTCCACACGCCGAAGGCAGCCGAGTTCGCGCGCGAAGAGCTGGCCAAAATGGGCCCGCCCCAACGCAACGAACGCCTGGCCACCATCATCCTCGCGGGAAGCTGCCTGCTGCTCGCGCTGGGCGGCGCGGAACAGGCGACGGTCGTTCTGCTGGGCGCGGTCGCCTTGCTGGTGTTGACGAATGTGCTGTCGTGGAACGACATCACCGGCGAACACGGCGCTTGGGATGTCTTCATCTGGTACGGCGGACTCCTGCAACTTGGCACGCAGCTCAAGGAGACCGGGTTGATCGACCTCTTTGCCAAAACCGCGGCGGGAAGTTTTCACGGCTGGTCGTGGCTGCCGTTGTTCATCGCGACGCTCCTGATTTATTTCTACGCGCACTACGCCTTTGCCAGCATCACGGCGCACATCCTTACGTTGTATCCTGCCTTCGTCGCCGTGCTTATCACCACCGGCGCGCCCGCGCCGCTTGTCGTGTGTGTGTTCGCCTTCTTCGCCAATTTCTCCGCCGGCCTCACGCACTACGGCACCACGCCCGGCCCCATTCTCTTCAGCACCGGCTACGTTTCGCTCGGCACCTGGTGGCGCGTCGGTTTTCTCGTGTCGCTGGTGAATGTAGCCATCTGGTTGACCGTCGGTATGGCATGGTGGAAACTAGTCGGATTATGGTAAGCACACGACAAGTCACGCGCCTGACGCGTGTCATTGGCTTCATCTGTTGCCTGGGCCTGCTGTCTGTTGCCGCCCACGCGCAAACCGCCACCCGCCCCAACGTCATCATCATCATGACCGACGACCAGGGCCATGGCGACCTCGGCTTCCACGGGAATCCGAAGGTCAAGACACCCAACCTCGACAAGTTCGCGCGCGAAAGCGTGCGCTTCGAAAATTTCTACGTCTCGCCCGTGTGCTCGCCCACGCGCGCCAGCCTCATGACCGGCCGCTACAATTATCGCACCGGCATCGTCGATACCTTCATGGGCCGCTCCATGATGCATCCCGGCGAAGTGACCATTGCGGAAATGCTCACGCAGGTGGGTTATCGCACCGGCATCTTCGGCAAGTGGCACCTGGGTGACAACTACCCCATGCGCGCCATGGACCAAGGGTTTCAGGAATCGCTCGTCTGCCGGGGCGGCGGCATCGGCCAGCCCTCCGACCCGCCCGGCAACACCTACTTCGATCCCGTCCTCCAGCAGAACGGCAAGCCCGTGAAGAAAACCGGCTATTGCACCGACATCTTCACCGACGCCGCCATCGACTTCATCACGCGCCATCGCGGCACCAATTTTTTCGCTTACATCCCCTACAACGCGCCGCACGCCCCGCTTCAGGTGCCCGACAAGTACCTCGAGATTTACAAGGCCATGAATCTCGCGCCGTCCGAATTCCCCGCCAAAGGCCACCCCATCCCGGCGAACACCGATGCCGACACTACTGCGCGCGTGTACGCCATGGTGCATAACATCGACGACAATGTCGGCCGCCTCCTTGCCAAGCTCGATGAACTCAAGCTCCGCAGCAACACCATCGTCATGTTCCTGACCGACAACGGCCCCCAACATCCGCGTTACACCAGCGGCATGTTTGAGCGCAAAGGCAGCACCCACGAAGGCGGCATTCGCGTGCCCTTCTTCCTCCGCTGGCCCGGCATGGTCATCGGCGACCGCTCGTTTGGCCTCGTCACTGCGCACATTGACATCGTCCCCACCCTGCTCGATTTCTGCGCCCTTCCGCGCCCGCGCAACGTCGAATTCGACGGCCGCAGCCTCGCGCCGCTGCTCATGTTGCAGGTCGGCCAGAAGTTCTCCTGGCCCGACCGCATGCTTTTCTTCCAATGGCATCGTGGCGATGCGCCCGAGTTGTATCGCAATTTCGCCGCCCGCTCGCAGCGTTACAAACTCGTGCAACCCGCCGGCGCGGGCAACCAATCGCTGCCGCCCAACGCGCCATTCAAGTTGTACGACATGCTCAAAGACCCGCTCGAACAAACCGACATCGCCGCCCAACACCCGGACATCGTCCAGACCATGCGCACGGAATATGAGGCGTGGTTCAAGTATGTCGGCGAAGCGCGCGGCTACGAGCCCCCGCGCATCTACCTCGGCGCGCCGCAGGAGAATCCCACCACGCTCACCCGCCAGGATTGGCGCGGCCCCCAGGCGCAGTGGAACGACAAAGGCCTCGGCCACTGGGAAGTCCAGATCACCAGGACAGGCGCCTACACCTTCAACGCCCAATTCCCGCCGGTGTCCGCCGCGACGGTTGCCGAACTCAAGCTCGATGACCTCGTGCTGACGCAGAACGTCCCCGCCGGCGCTTCCAATTGCGTCTTCAAGACCGACGCCAAACGCATCGGCCCCGCCCGCTTGCAAGCCGCCATCCTCCAAGGCACCAACCGCATCGGCGCGCACTACATCGAAGTCACGCGACTGGAGGCGGCGCAGTAAACTGGATTTGCGCGCTACGGCCTCAATGCTTCGTACGCTTCCGCGGTCGTCACGAACTTTGTGTTCTTCGCGCGCAGGAAGGTGACGATTTTCTCGAACTCGGCGAAATCCTTGTCGGTCCATTGATTCGGATGGCCCTGGATGGCGAGGACGGGTTTGGTTGCGCGCGAGGGATAGGCTTTGATGAAGGCTTCGCTGTTCGGGCGGAAAGTCGGTGTTTCGAGATTGATCCAGCGGTCGAGGAGGAGCTTGCCGGGGACGTTCGCCGGGCCGTAGAAAATGACTTTGATGTCCGGACGCTCGCCGAGCACGCGCGCGGTGGTGGCATCGACGGAGTTGCCGGGCGCGCCGAACGCGAGGAAGCGAATGCCGAGTTTCTGTTCAACCAGCGCGCAGCCCTTGGCGAGGTGTTCCTTTTGATGTTCGTACGAAGTGCCTTTGAATTCGCTCAGCGTCTGGTCGCCTTCCTTCCAGTTCAAACGATGGTCGTAGCCGTGATGCCAGAAATCGAACGTGCCGGAGGCGGCGAGTTCCTTGGTCCAGGAAATGAGCGCCGGATTGTCCTTTTCGTAAACGTTGCAGATGATGCCGATGCTGGCCTTGAGGTGGTTGGTCTGGATGTAAGTGGCGAATCGCTGCCAGCGCGGCGTGCGGTTGAAGTCGTCCACCTTGAGGATGACCAACTGGGGCTTGGCTGGTGCGGGATCGGCGGCGGAGGTGGTGAAAGCGGTAAGGATGAGTAGGAGGATTAAGGCCATGAAGGAACCCCTCTCCCTCGTTCCCTCTCCCCACTCGTCCCTTCGTGGAGAGAGGGAGACACACGCGATGTCTTGGGCAAGAGCACACGCCGCGGGTTGAATGGTGCTTCCCGCGGTCGGTGTGAAACGATGCGTGCAGGCATAACCACCCCTCACCCTCGGTCCCTCTCCCCGTTGAGGGGAGAGGGAAGTGCGTTCGCGGCCGCCAGACGGTTGTGACGCGTCAGATCCAATATAGTGGTCTGCGCGTGAGATTGATGAGGGGATACTCATAGTCATCGGAGCGCGCCCAGCGCGGGTTTGCGGGCGCGGAAAAAGTTGAGTTTGGGGCGCGGAGGTTTGGGTTTTGTCGCTTTGTTCGCAGGCAGTTTGCGCTGAGCCCACTTGTGGCCATTCGCCAGGCCGGTCAATGTCTCCTGCAACCGGCGGGCAAGGGTTTCGGGCCGTTTGATCCTCATTACCCACATCATGTATTCGCGCTGATACGTCGGGGCGAGCGTGCGGAAGAATTCGGCGGCGGCACGATTGCGTTTCTCGGCAAAGGCGCGTTTCAGGACATCAGGCAGAGGCAGGGGCTTGCGCTTCACCTTGGGCGGCGGCGGGGCCAGCGGATCGGAGTCCAGTTCGACGGCGGCGTGGAAAAGGTCGCGGAGGGCGTCGCGATTGAAGCCATCCAACGTGGTGAGGCGGATGGAGCGGATGTTGGTGTTGTTCTCGCCGCCAATGAACAGGCCGGCGGGATCCGGCAATTCCGTGCCACGGAAGAACGACAGGCCGAGATGTCGCCGGCACGCGCTCATGCCGCACACGAGTTTGTTGCCGGAGAAACACAGCATGTTCCACTTGATGGACTCCGTGAGATCCGGCTCCCAGGACAAAATCCACTCGTGGACCTGCTCGGCCAACGGCCACGAAAACTCCGGGCACGTCTCCAGCCATTCGGCGGGATCTTTGGCGCGGGCGCGGCTACAGTCCATGGTTACGTCTCACTGATTTGTTTCCACTGCGTTTCCAGGCCGCGTCGGCGAATCCACTCATCCAATTCAGCGCGATTAATCTTATCGCCCGAAAGCTTGAACATGGATTGGATGTCGCGCACGTGTTTGTCCGATCCGCCCTCGCGCAAGAATTCAAGCTTGCGAATGATGACGTACTCGGGTGGGGCGAGCGTCACCAACTCGCCTTCGAATTCCACCTGCCGTCTTCCGCGAAATCCCCAGGCGTTCAATTCATCCCGGCCAGTCGAATAAATATCCGCTTTGAAGCCGCTGTCGTGGTGAATGATGTTGAATTGACCTCGCAGAGGCCGGGCCACTTCGACTGCGATTGAATCGATGGGGGGAAGATAAAACTCGGATGGCGGGAATGTTTCAGGAAGACGACGGATCTCCTCGCTGTTCAGAAACACGACACAATCCACATCAACTGTCATGCGAGGCTCTCCATAGAATATCGAAGCGACACTCCCGCTCACCATGTAGCGGATGCCGGCCCGATTCATGGGGCGCACGAACAGCAAAAATAGATCAGGTCGTTGCATGGAGGAAAATCCGCCGCACTTCGTCTTGAACCTGTTCTTCCGTCCAATCGGGGTGTTGTGCTTTCACGCCTGCGGCCTTCCACTTGCGCGCCGTCCAATAGAGGTCTTCCGCGATTTGAAGCCGCTTCGCACCTGACATCTTGCGGTAAATCTCGATCTGCTCGGGGCTGGGTTGTTCGTCGGGATGCATGAGATATCAGCGCGAATGGTTCAAAGCAATTTGACGGTTCTGCATCAGACTCTCATTAACACCTCGCTTCAGCGAGGTGTTCAGGCACGCCGAAATCCTCAACCGTTTCAACGGTTTGCCCGAACCGAGAGAAAACCGTTGAAACGGTTCCACGGGAAACCGCATTACAGACACCCCGCTGAAGCGGGGTGTTAATGAGAAGCGCTTCAACGATTCGGTAAACATAACACGTGATTCCTGGATCAGCCCAGCAAGCTCCTCACCTTCGCCAGCGCTTCGTCGAGTTTGCTGGCGTCTTTGCCGCCGCCGCGGGCGTTGTCGGGGCGGCCGCCGCCCTTGCCGCCGACGATCGGGGCGATGGCTTGGATGATTTTGCCGGCCTGGACCTGCTTGGTGAACTCCGGCGTGACGGAGGCGACGAGAGTGACGGCCGCGTTGTTGCCGCCGCCCAACACAACCACGCCTTTGAACCGGCCCTTCAGTGCGTCGGCGACGGCTTGGAGGAAATCCGCTTCGGCATCGCCAAGGTTGTGGGTGATGAGCGGGATGTTGTTCACCGACTGCGCGCGGCCCAGCAATTCGCTGGCGGCGTTGGAGGCGTTGCGTTGGACGGCTGTCTTGAGCTGCTTCTCCAGTTCCTTCTGATGCGCCAGCAGGGCGTCGATCTTCTTATCCAGCTCGTGCAAGGGCGCGTTGACCTTGCCGGCGAGGGATTTGATGAGCTGCAATTCCTCGTTGGCGCGCCGATACGCTTCCAGCCCGGCAACCGCTTCGATGCGGCGGACTCCAGCCGCAATCGCACTCTCGCCGACAATCCGGAACAAGCCGATCTCGCCAGTGGCGCGTGTGTGAGTGCCGCCGCAAAGCTCCATGCTGTAACCGTCCAACTCCCCTGCCCGGCCGCCAATCTGCACCACACGAACGGTGTCGCCGTATTTGTCGCCAAAGAATTGCATCACGTCCTTGCGCGATTTCACGTCCGCATAGGGAACTTCGCTCCATGACACACCCGCGTTTTCGACAATGCGCTCGTTGACCAGCTTTTCGATGTCCGCGATTTGCTGCGGTGTCAACGGCGCGCTGTTGAAGTCAAACGTCAATTTGTCGGGACCGACGTAGGAACCTTTCTGCGACGCATCATGGCTGACGACTTCGTGCAACGCCCAGTGGAACAAGTGGGTGACGGTGTGGTGACGCTGGATTGCGTTGCGTCGATCGGCATCCACTTTTAGGATAGCGCGGTCTTCGGGTGCTTCGTGTGCAAAGAATCCTGCGCGGTCCAAATCATCCAGTTGAGCGGGGTCGAGTTTAAGAAGGAACGATTCACCCTTCTTGACTGTATCAACGACTCGTGCCGCAACGCCACGGCTTAGAGTGTTTCGCCTCTCAAGCAATCCTCTATCCCCGATTTGACCACCCATCTCAGCGTACAGTGGAGACTCATTCACGATCACATACTCGTCCTTTCCACCATCATTACGAACGATGCTCTCGAATCCAATGACCAGGCATTCTGCCTCAAGCCTATCGTATCCCACGAACTTAGTCGGGGGCAGGTATCGGTTGATTTCAATGACCTGTTTCTTCTGCGCGGCGCGGGCGCGGGCACGTTGCTCCTCCATCAACTTCTGGAAGCCTGCGGTGTCGACGGCCAACCCGCGTTCGCGGGCCATTAACTCGGTCAGGTCAAACGGAAAACCGTATGTGTCGTATAGCTCAAATGCCCATTCGCCGAAAATCGTTGGGGGCTTTTGCTGTCCTTTAATGTCCCGCCCTTCGCACAAGGTGCTAGCAGACGAGGCATAAGTCTCGAAACGCTTGATGCCGGTGTCCAAGGTCTTATTAAATGCCTCCTCCTCCGTCTTCAGCACATCTTTAACATGCTGCTGTTTTGATCGGATCTCTGGAAACACATCGCCCATTGTCATCGCCAGCACGTCCACGAGCTTGTAGAAGAAGGGCTCGTGAAATGCCAGTGTGCGCCCGTAACGGACAGCACGTCGCAGGATGCGACGGAGCACATAATTCCGATCTGTGTTAGCGGGTAGAATTCCATCCGAAATGGCGAAACTCAAAGTGCGGATATGATCGGCAATAACTCGGAACGCGATGTCGTGGCTAAATTGCTCATGAGTTATTCGGCTACTGGTTAATTCTACTTTCCCATCTGCAACAAACTGGACCCCTTCTCTACGAAGCAGTGTTTGCTGCTCGGAAGCCTGTCTTTCCGAAAGCTTTTCGACACTCAGAACTCCAGCATCACCAACAACGCGATGCCAAGGAATGTCCGATTGCTGCGACTTAATGCTCGAAGCGACAGCAGGTCCAAATTCAATCGGGGGCCTACATGTCTTCCCAACATCACCGTAAGTCATTACTTTACCAAACGGAATCGCTGACACGATTTCTGCAATCTGAGCCTTTGCGTCACCAGCAGTTCTCGGCGGCAGTGTGCTCCCATATTTCTTTCCGCTCATCTTCTCGATCTCATCAAAAATAGGCCGGAAGATGTCCGTTTCGTAATTGGAAATCTTCGCGTTGGCGAAGTCTTTGAAGCCCTTGGTCCCCTGCATGATGCTGGTGACGCGTTCGAAGCCCATGCCGGTATCGACGTGCTTCGCGGGGAGCGGCGTGAACGTGCCGTCCGGGTTGGCATTGAACTGAATAAACACCAGGTTCCAAATCTCAATGCACCGGGCATCGCCTTTGTTCACGAGCGAGCCCTTGGTGTCACCGGCGGGCGTGAGGTCCACGTGGATTTCCGAACATGGGCCGCAGGGGCCGGTGTCGCCCATCATCCA
>JBFMBT010000009.1:0-44577 GCA_040754875.1 Verrucomicrobiota bacterium
TTTCCCCGTGGGGGAATGAAAATTCTTATGGGGCCAGAGGCCCCGCGATCCGGGGGGCGCAGTCCCGCCAGGGACGACCGAGAATAGCCCACCGATTCATCGGTGGGTAAACGCGCCAAAGGCCGGCAAGCCCCGGAGGGGCGAAAGAAATATTTCCAACCGCGCGTCCATTTTTTCAACGCACCCACCACCCGATGGATTCTTACTTTTGACGCACTCACGCCGCAGACCCAGCGATAAATCGCTGGGCTATTTTCTTCCGCCCGCCGGGCTGGATGCAAATAATGACCCGTGTGGGTTCGCGATGTCGTAAGCGGGCAGAATGCCCGCGGTCCGGGGGAGCGCGACGCGCAACAAAGCGGCGCAGGGCCGCCGCACTCCAAGACGCTTCGCGAAGGGGACGCTTTTGGCAGGCCATGCGGTGGTTGGCAGGCGGCACGCTGCGGCTGGGGATCCCGATGCATCGGGACGGTCCGGAAGCGCAAGGCGCGCCGGGAAAAGCGCGAGGCTTTGCGGAGATCATGGTTTCGAGGAGGAGGACGAGCACGAGCTGGAGGCGCAATTTCACTTTGACGGGATGGGGGGTGATGGAGTGTACTGGCGGCATACACATGTTGAATTTCACGAATCGTCTTATGAAGAATTCCATTTCTCGTCGCGCCGCGCTGGGTCGCATGGCGGGCGGCGCGGCAGTCGCCGCGGTCGCCACGTCGATGTCACACCGCCTGTCCGCCGCCGATGCCGCGTTGGGGTCGATGAAGGGGCGCGTCAATCATTCCGTCTGCAAATGGTGCTATCCCAAAATCAGCCTGGAAGACTTGTGCAAGGCCGGCAAGCCGATGGGGCTGCAATCCATCGAGCTGCTGCAGCCATCGGATTTTCCCACGCTCAAGAAATACGGCCTGACCTGCGCCATGGTGAGCAATCCCACGATCGAGGGGCCGAACAAGGTGAAACTCGGCGGCATTCCCAAGGCGTTCAATCGTGTGGAGCATCACGACAAACTCGTCGAAGCTTACGAACCGCAGATCAAAGCCGTGGCCGAGGCGGGCATGACGAACCTGATCTGCTTTTCGGGAAACCGCGAGGGCATGGCCGACGAAAAGGGCCTGGAGAATTGCGCGATCGGCTTGAAGCGCCTCATGCCGCTGGCGGAGAAGCACAAGGTGACCATCTGCATGGAGCTGTTGAACAGCAAGGTGAACCACAAGGATTACATGTGCGACCACACGGCGTGGGGCGTGGAGTTGTGCAAACGCATCGGCTCGGAGCGGTTCAAGCTGCTGTACGACATTTACCACATGCAAATCATGGAGGGCGACGTCATTGCGACCGTCAAAGCGAGCAACCAATACATCGCGCATTACCACACGGGCGGCGTGCCGGGGCGCGCGGAGATTGATGACACGCAGGAGTTGTTTTACCCGGCGATCATGAAGGCGATTGTGGCCACGGGCTTCAAAGGCTTCGTGGCGCAGGAATTCATTCCGAAGCGCCCGGATGCGCTGGCATCGCTGAAACAGGGCGTGGAGATTTGCGATGTGTAGGAGGCAAAATGCGCAAATTGTTGTTCCCTAGGTTGCATCCCGGCACAAACGGAGTATGGTGAGAGTTGTGGATTGGCAGCAGATAGTGGCGCTGGTCATCGTCGGGGTGACGGCGGGCCTGTTCCTTTGGAACCGGCTCCGACCGCGCAAGTTCAGTTTCGAGCGGGATACGCACTGCGGGTGCGCGGGGGCGGGTGATGCGGGGGCAAAGCAATCCATCGTTTATCGCCAGAAGAAAGGCGAGCGTCCTGAAATAGTCGTTAAGATGAAGTAATATTCTTCGCTTGCATCGCCCGGCGCGATTTTGCTAAGTTACTGTCGCACAGCATGTATAAAGTCAGTTCCTCCGTGCATTTTTTGAAGAGCTCGCCCGAAACGAGTGATCTGGAGGCATCCGGTGCGGCTTATTGGGTTCCCAACACCGATGTATATACGGTGGATAATGGGCTGGTGGTGGTGGTCGAACTGGCGGGGATTCGGCGTGAAGACTTGGAGCTTACCATCGAGGACAATCGACTTAAAATCAGCGGCCACCGTCCGGATGGCTGCCGGTCGGGCAACTGCAAGTTCCTGGCCATGGAAATTCATTACGGCGCGTTCGAGAACGTCATCGAACTGCCGGCCGGATACGACCTCACGCAAGCGCGGGCGGCTTATCAAAACGGTTTTCTTCGCATCGACGTACCCGCACTCGCCACGCCGCGCAAGAAACGCGTGCCATTGGACACGGGTTCCAAAGAGGTTTAGGATAGGAATTGTTCGCACTTTTGGACCGGCCGCACCATCCAACCGGCGGGACATGCCATGATTCCACCCGAAGGCGATACTGAATTCATCACGATACTCGGCTCCGGAACCGCCGCCGGCGCCGAATCCGGCACGCCACGCGTGGCCGCCAAGGCATTGCCGGAGATTCTCCCGATCCTGGGCCTGTCGGATATCGTCATTTTCCCCGGAATGGTGGCGCCGTTGCTGGTGGAAACGAACCAGAGCATCCGCCTGATCGACGACGTGGTGGGCGGCGACCGGTTCCTGGGACTGGTGCTGCAGAAGCGGCCGGACATCGACAATCCTTTGCCGGATGATTTGCACAAGTTCGGCTGCGCGGCGCGCGTGTTGAAGATGCTCAAGTTTCCCGACAATACGGTGCGCGTGCTGGTGGAGGGATTGCGGCGCTTCGAGATCACGGAATACATCGAACAAGATCCTTACTTGAAGGCGAAGGTCCACGTGGTGAAGGACCATGCCGAGACTTCGATAGAACTGACCGCGTTGACGCGCAACGCGCAGCAGCAATTCCAGGAGGTCATCAACCTTTCGCCGACGCTGAGCGAGCAGGTGAAGATCACGGCGTTGAACACCGAAGCGCCGGGCAAGCTGGCGGATTTGATTGCGGCGAATCTGAACTTGAACCTCGAAGAGCGGCAGAGCCTTTTGGAAACGGCGTCGGTGAAGGAGCGGTTGACGCGCCTGGCGCCGTTGTTGAACCGCGAATTGCAGGTGCTCAATCTTGGTTCCAAGATTCAGAAGGAAGTCGCCGACACGATGACCAAAACGCAGCGCGATTTTTTCCTGCGCGAGCAGATGCGGGCCATCCAGCGCGAACTGGGCGAGTCTGATCCCGCGACGAGCGAAATCAATGCGCTGCGCCAGCAGATTGATGCCGGCCAGTTGCCCGAAGAAGTCAAGAAGGTGGCGACCAAGGAACTCGAACGGCTGCAACAAACGCCGCCCGCGATGCCGGAATACACGGTCACGCGCAATTATCTCGACTGGATCGTGCATCTGCCGTGGTCGAAGTTCACGGAGGACAAGCTGGACCTCGACAGCGCGGCGCGGATGCTGGACGAGCAGCATTACGGGTTGAAGAAGGTCAAGGACCGGTTGCTGGAATTCCTCGCCGTCATCAAGCTGAAGAAGCAATTGAAGGGGCCGATTTTGTGCCTGGTGGGGCCGCCGGGCGTGGGCAAGACGTCGCTCGGCAAGAGCGTGGCGGACGCGCTGGGGCGCAAATTCGCGCGGATTGCGCTGGGCGGCATGCGCGATGAGGCGGAGATTCGCGGGCATCGGCGCACCTATGTCAGCGCGCTGCCGGGGCGGATCATCCAGACGTTGCGGCGCGTCGAGAGCAATAACCCGGTCATTTTGTTTGACGAAATTGACAAGGTGGGCGCGGATTTTCGCGGTGATCCGGCGGCGGCGCTGTTGGAGGTGCTGGACCCGGAACAGAACAACACCTTCACCGACCATTATCTGGATTTGCCGTTTGATTTGTCGCGCGTGCTGTTCATCTGCACCGCGAACTGGCTGGAGCCGATTCATCCGGCGTTGCGCGACCGGCTGGAGGTCATCGAACTGCCGAGCTACACGGCGACGGAGAAGTTGCAGATTGCCAAGCGGCACCTGTTGCCACGCCAGTTGGAAGAGCACGGGTTGAAGTCAAAATTGATCAAAATTCCCGATGCGACCATCCAGCGATTGATCGAGGATTACACGCGCGAAGCGGGTTTGCGGCAGTTGGAGCGCGAGCTGGCGGCGCTGATTCGCAAGGCGGCGCGGCGCATCGTTTCGCAAAAGCGCGTGGGCAGCCCGCTGACGGTGACGACGTCGAAGCTGACGGAATTTCTCGGCCCGGCGCGCTTCCGCTCGGAGAGCGCGGAGGCGATCACGGAATGCGGCATCGCGACGGGCCTGGCGTGGACGCCGGTGGGCGGCGAATTACTGTTCATTGAAGTCACGCGCATGCCGGGCACGGGCAAGCTGCTGCTGACCGGGTCGCTGGGCGACGTGATGAAGGAGAGTGCGCAGACGGCGTTGAGCTACCTGCGTAGCCAGGCGAAACAGCTCAAGGTGAATCTGACCGATTTCGACAAGTTTGATTATCACCTGCACGTGCCGGCAGGCGCCACGCCCAAGGACGGGCCCAGCGCGGGGGTGACGATTGTGGCGGCGCTGGCGTCCCTGTTCACCGGGCGGCGCGTGCGGTCGGACCTGGCGATGACTGGCGAGATCAGTTTGCGTGGGCGGGTGCTGCCGGTGGGCGGCATCAAGGAAAAGATTCTGGCGGCGGCGCGCGCCAAGTTAAAGCTGGTCATCCTGCCCGAACAGAATCGCAACGATTGGCGCGAGGTGCCCGCGGAAGTGCGCGAGAAGATGAAGGCTCATTTCGTGCGCAATATCGCGTCGGTGCTGCCGCTGGCTCTGGAATCGAAATGAGGATTTTTCTGCTGATTGGTTTTGCCGCGTCTGTTTTCACTTGCGCCGGAGCAGATGATTTGACGCTGGCACAGCGCGAAGGGCGGCAGTTGGCCAGCCAGTTGCGCGGGTTGGGGCCGGTGAGCAACCTGACGGTGAACGTCGCGCTGAAACTGGCCGATGCGAAGGGCCGGAAGACGGAACTGCCTCTGCGCTTCGAGACGCTGGTTTTCCCGGACAAATGGCTCACGATCTACACCGTAACCAATGCCACCAAGAGCGAGCGCCTGGAAATCACGCGCCAACCGGAGGGCCGCAACGTCTATCGCTACGGAACCGGCGAACCGGACAAGCTCAAAACCAATGCGCGCGAGTTGCCGGAAGACGCGGTCATGACGCCGCTGGCGGGTTCGGATTTCTGGATTGCCGACCTGGGCCTGGAATTCCTCCACTGGCCGGAGCAGCGCCTGTTGAAAAAAGAACTGCGCCGCGGCCAATCGTGTTTCGTACTGGAAAGCATCAATCCCGCGCCATCCGCCAAGGGTTACGTGCGCGTGGTGTCGTGGATTGACATCGATACCGGCAGCATCGTGGAAGCCGAGGCCTACGATGCGGCGAACAAAATGTTGAAGGAATTTGAGCCTCGTTCGTTTCAAAAAGTGAACGGGCGCTGGGAAATCAAGGAACTGAAAATTCGCAACCGGCAGACCAAGTCCACGACGTTGCTGGAGTTTGATTTTTCCGTGCCGGAATAACCGGCGGATTACGTTCCGGTGGAGCCGGTGAAGGAGAGCGATTCTTCCAGCCAGGTGTCCATGCGCAGCACACTTTTGCGCTGTTTGAACGCGAGGTTTTGCGAATTGTTCTGCGCCAGTTTGAAGATGGAGGCGGCGAGGCGATGCTGGCCGGGAATTTTGCCGCGCAAAATATTTTCCAGCAGCCGCTGCATGGGCCGGCTCAGGTAGCGGCGCACCAATTCGTCATCGGCGCTCACAAAAGCCTGCGCACTGCCGGGATCGCCCTGGCGCGCTGCGCGGCCAAACAACTGACGGTCCACGCGCCCGGACTCGTGCCGCTCGGTGGCGATGACATGCAGGCCCCCGCGCTCCGCGACCCCCTGCCCCAGTTTGATGTCCGTGCCGCGGCCGGCCATGTTGGTGGCGATGGTGATGCGGCCCGGCTGCCCTGCTTCGGCGATGATCAACGCCTCTTCACGCAGGCGGACGGCGTTCAGCAGTTTGAATTCCAGTTTTCGTTCGGTGAGGAGCAGCGCCAGTTTGTCGCTCGCGGCCACACTGCGTGTGCCGACGAGCACCGGCCGGCCCGTACCATGGACGCGTTCGATTTCTTCGACGATGGCGCGCCATTTTTCGTCTTCGGCGAGAAAGATGCGGTCTTCACCGTGCTGGCGAATGCAGGGTTTGTTCGTCGGGATTGTAACAACCGGCAGGCGATAGATCTGCCAGAACTCGGTGGCGGCTTCGTGGGCGGTGCCGGTCATGCCGGACATCTGGTGGTAATAGCGGAAGAAGCGCTGAAAGCTGAGGCGGGCGATGGTCTCGCTAGGGTCGGTGATTTCCAGACCCTCCTTCGCTTCGATGGCCTGATGCATGCCCTGCCGCCAGGAACGTTGGGGCATCGGGCGGCCCGTGAATTCATCGACAATGACAATCTTGCCTTCGGAGATGATGTATTGTTTGCCGAGACGGTAGAATTCACGGGCTTGCAGCGCTTGCTTGATCAGCTCGGTGCGGCGTTCATCGCTGTGCCACAAGCCGGGCAGGGACGCACATTCGGCTTCCACCTTTTCGCGGCCGGCATCGGTCAACTCCACTTCGCGATAGCGCAGGCTCACCGTGTAATCCGTGCCGGATTCGAGCGGCGCGACCACTTCGCTGGCGTGCTTGACGACGTCCTGGAGGATGGGGTTTTTGCTCGGCGAGGAAATGATCAGCGGCGTGACGGCTTCGTCGATCAACACGCTGTCGGCTTCATCCACGATCGCCGTGTGCAGGCCGCGCATGACCAGCCCTTCGCGGTTCGGCTGGCGCGAGTGCAGCAACTGGCGGATGAGCCGGCGCGTGGGATGATCGACGCCACCGAGGCGAAGGCGGTCGCGGAGGAAGTCGGCCAGGATTTCCTTGCTGGTGGCGTACGTGACATCCGCGGCGTAACCCTGCTGGCGTTCCAGTGGGTTCATGGCCGCCGTCACGGTGCCCACGCGCACGCCACAAAACTGGTAAAGTTGCTTGAGCCAGTCGGGGTCGCGTTGCACGAGGTAATCGTTGACCGTGATGATGTGGCATGGGCGCCGCGTCCACCCCGCCAGCACGGCGGCCAGACCAGCGGTCAAGGTCTTCCCTTCGCCCGTCGCCATTTCCGCGAGGTAACCGCGATGCAACGCCAGCGCCCCCATGATTTGCACTGGAAACGGGCGCAGACCGATCTGACGCTCGGCGGTTTCTCGAATGGCCGCCAGTGCGGGGATGACCAGGTCGGGACATCGGCGTTCACCGCGGCGGAACGCGTCGCGATACTCGTGCAATTTCTGGCGCAGGTCGTGGTCGGTGAGATTCTTCCAGTCGGCAGCCTGCGCTTCGACGGCGTCAGCATCGCGACGCAGGGTGTCCAGAACGCCGCCGCGCCGATGGTAGTATCCGGACAACGCATGCACGCCCGCGTCCAGTCCGGTGAAGAGTTTCTCCGGACGGCGGTGTCCGATGCGACGATACTCTTGAGTGGGCGTTATCAAATTTGATAGCGCTTTTGCAGCAGTTGGCGGAAACGGCGGATCCAGCGGGGCAACAGCGGCTCGCTGCCAATGTTAAAACGAATTTTACCCGTGCGGCCATGGAGCAGCGCGACGTCCTCCCCACCTTCAATGGGAGCAACAACGGCAAAGAACGGCTCGGCGGCGCGTTTGCCCTGGGGATCGTCCATGGCGACGGCCATTTCACCGCCGGAACCCCAGCCCAGCGCGGCGGACGGCAACGTGTGTTGTTCGCCCGGAATGACGCGGAGCTTGCCCAGGCGGACCACGGTATCCACCTCGCCGTAAAGGCGCACCTCAGCGGTCGTATCTTCCCGCGCAAACAGGCGGTCGGCGTCGTCCTGGCGGACCGTGGCGGTGAATTCAAAACCGGAGGGATCGATCAACAAGCCGAGCGGCGTGCCACGGGCCAGCCAGCGACCGCGATAATCTTGAATGCCGGGTGCCACCCAAATGCCGCTCTGCCGAGCGCGCACAATCAGATTGGCCTTTTCATCTTCAAGATACTTGATGCGTTTCAAAGCGGACTGCAGGCGGCTCTCCATCGGCTTGAGGCTGGCGATGTCCGATTGCATGGCAAAGCGCCAGCGGGCCTCGACTTCGGCGTGGTTGGCGCGCGCCGCCGCCAGTTGCAGATCGAGTTCCGGGTTCTGCAACTCCACCAACGGCTCACCTTGCGTCACCTGGCTACCGGGCTTGGCAAGGATGGTTTTGACGTTGCCGGAAGCGTCGTTCACGACTTGCGTCCACTGGCGCGCTTCGACGACACCCGGCGCGCGGAAATGGTTCGGGAACGGGACCAGTTGCAGGAATATCAGCAACACGGACACGAAGGCGAGCGTGACGCCAATCGCGCGCGGGCGCGTTCGCTCCAGCTTCGGGCTGGCAGCCAGGTATTGCACAAATTTCACGAGCGGAACCACCACCCAGGACACGGCGCAGACCGCCGCCATGACGATGCCAATGAGCAGGAACTTGTCCGCAATGAACAACAAGATGCCGGCGAACACAATGACGCGGTAAATATTGCTGCTGATGCCGAACACGGTGAGCCAGGTTTTCTCGCGCCGGCTGGTCGTGGGGCTGAACGACTTCTGCACGCCGAACAGGTAATGCTCGACGAGATGGCGCAGGTGCGCGCCCGCGCGCTGGTGCAGGTTCGGAATGTCCAGCGCGTCGGACAACATGTAGTAACCGTCAAAGCGCAACAGCGGATTGATGTTGAAGATGATCGTCGAAACCGAGGCAATGAAAACGATGTTATAGGCGATACTGTGGAGCGTCCCCTGCCCGGTCTTCGCCCAGACGAACATCGCGATGGCGGCGATGAAGATCTCGACAATCATGCCCGCGCCACCGACCAGGATTCGTTGCGTCCGGCTCCGAAAGCTCCAACTCGACGTGGCGTCCATGTAGGGCACCGGCGTGAATATCAGCAACATGACGCCCATCGTGTGGACTTCGCCGCCAAACTTCCGGCAGAAGTAGGCGTGACCGAATTCGTGCAGCGTCTTGACGATGACCATGCACGCGTAGAGCAGCGGAATATTTGCGGGTGACAGCACGGCCTCGGTGTTGTCTTTCAAGGCGGCGAAGTTATCCAGGCCCACCTTGATGGCCGCCAGCACAACGATGCTCCACAGCACCGCGCCAATCGGGCTGATCAGCTTGCCCACCAGTGGCAGCGTGCGCACCAGGAACGCATCCGGGTCAAACAGCGGGATGCGCATGAACATGACTTGCTGGAGGCGCGCCGTGGTTTCGCGCTGGCGCCGCTTCTTGTAACGCTCGAACAATTGCGCGCTGTCCGTCGCAAAGTCGTATTGCAGCAGGTTGGCGTGATAAAGCTGCGAGAGCAGTTGGATGACGGCCTCTTGTCCCGGCGCTTCATCAGGGAATCGTTCCAAACATTCCTGCCAGACCTCCTGGACGGTTCGCTCCGGGCTCAGGCGCGCGACAAATTCATACGCGGGCGGGCGCACGCGAAAGAACTGGTTGCTGAACGGGTCTTCGAGCACATACCAGCGCTCGCCGCGGAAGTTCTGGCGCGTCACCTTGACGCCGTGGCGCAGGCTGATGCGCTGGTTCGCGATGCGATACCATGATTCGCTGAAAGTTTGGCCGGTTTCCGCCATAACTACCACCAGAGCCAGAGGCGCAGGAAATCAACCGTGCGGTGCGTCAGAATCCAGATGAGCGAGCGCTTGCCGACGTTGAGTTTGCACACACCGCTCATGCCCGGACGCCACCAATTCTCCCCTGCCCCTTCGACGGCACAACGCACCAGAAAAACGTTCTGTTCCTTCTTGGGAACCGCCGCCGGTTCAATCCGCACAATCCGCACTGGAAAGGTCAGTTTCGGCTGCGTGACAAAGGCGATTTCGCCCGTGTCCTTTTCCTGAATTTCATGCACGTCGCGCTCGTTGACCTCGACTTCCACAAACAGCGTGTCGATCCGCGCCACGCGGAACAGCGCATCCCCTTGCTTCACCGGCGCGCCGAGACGTTCGCGCAAATCGCCTTCGACCACGACGCCATTGAACGGCACCTTGATGGCGGCTTGTTGCAAGCGGTACCGCAGCATCGCGAGCTTGGATTTCGCCTGGTCCGCCAGCGCCTGCGCGATGCGCATTTCCGCCAGATTGCCGGCCGCGCGCGCGCGCTCCACCTCGCTTTGATAACGGTTGATTTCGGCGATGTGGATGGTCTCCTCGACCAGCATGTCCTCGGTGTTGAGTTTGACGATGGCCTGCTCCTTGTTGACCGTGTCGCCGGTGCGCACGCTGGCCTCGCCGATGTAACCGTCAAACGGCGCCGTCAGATAAGCCACCTCATCGCTGCGCAGGATGAAATCACCCTCGACGCGATAATTCACGCGCACCACGAACAACGCGATCAGCAGCGCCGACACAAAAATCGTCACCGCCTTGGCCCATGTGTGCTGCGGGCCGATGAGTTTCGCCAGTTGTTCGCGCGCGCTCATCGCCATGCGCGCGCCAAACCAACGGTCGCGCCGGTGCAAATCGCTCAACAACCGCGCCGCCTGGTCGCACGCCAGACGGAATTGCTGCAACTCCACCTGGTTGAACGGCGTGGCCAGGCGCTCGAACGTCACCACCGCGACCGGCTTGTCGTCGATGCGAACCGGCACCGAGCAAAGATGCGGGACCGATTGTTCCTGGGAAAACTTCTCGTGGTCGCGCGCAATGAAGGTCGCGCCCTCCGTCGTCGGCCAGACGATTTCATCATCCTGGTCCAGCGCCTCCTCCATGGCGACTTCCAGCGCCTTCGCGGCTTCCATCTGCCGGCTGAACTTCTCGGTGCGGCTGATGGTCTTCAGCTTCACATAACCGCCTTCGAGCCAACCAAGGCTGACGCGGTCGCACTTGTAGCGCGTGGCCAGGCCGTTGCAGAAAGCCAGCGAGGCGGCCATGAACTTGCGTTCGGCGTTCACCTGCGCCAGCAGGTCCAGCACGGTCGCGAATTTTTCCACGTCGTTGCGCGATTGTTGCACCAACCCGTGGACCTGATACGAGGCAGGCGTGTCCGCCACCAATTGCACGCGCAACAATGCTTCCGCAGCTTGCGCCTCCGTGGCGTGCAACAACAGAAACGCAGCCACGCAATCTTCCTCGCCCTGATGAAGCTGAAGCCGCACGGCAACCGCGTAATCCTTCGCCGACGCCACCGCGGTGTCCGCGATGGGACGCGAAGCCTTGCCATCGCGCACGGCGTCCTCGGCCAATTCCAGCAGCACGCGGTCGAACACCAGCAACCCGCGGTCCGCATGGCCGTTGGAAGACCAGTCGCCCAGTTTGCGCCAGCGGTCGCGTTGCACCTTGTCGCGCAAGATAAGCACCGCCTTGACCGCACCGGCCAGTTCACCGGTGGCCGCGACAAAGGCTGACCAGAACGCCGCTGGCGGGCCGTCAAAACGCCGCAGCCGGGTGACATTCTCCAGCGGAACCGAACCTGTCTTGGTCTGTTCTTTGGCCATGTTACTTCTCGGCTATGAACATCCGGCCGGCGACACCAGGCCGCACCTTGCCATCTGGGTTGTCGAACAACGCGCGCACCCTCAGCAAACCGCTGGCGGGGTCCACGACCGGCGAAATGAAGGTGATTTGCGCCTGCACCACGGTCGGCGTGGCGCCGGCGTCGATCTCCAGTTTCACCGTTTGGCCCGGTTTGAGGCGCTCGCTCAGCCGCGCGTCAATGTTGGCGGTGAAATAGCAACGGCGTGTATCGACGATGCGCGCCAGCGGCTCCTGCGCCTTGCAATCTTCACCGGCATCGAAAAACAACTGCGCCACGTAACCGGTCAGCGGCGACGGGATTTTCCGGCGTTCCAATTGTTCCAACGCCAGGTCGTACTCGATTTTTTCGCGTTGTTCGGCGATGAGCAATCGTTCGTGCTCGGCCACCGCGACTTTGTATTCGAGCTCCTTTTTCTCCATTTCCTCGCGGCTGACGGACTTTGTCGTCTCGTACAATTTGCGGGTCGCTTCCGAGTCAATCTTCAAGCGCTTCATCTGTTCCGCCGCGGCATTGAGTTCGACCTTGCTTTCCCAAATGAGCCGCCGCCGCCCCACTTCAAGCTCCTCCGGCTTCTGCTCGAGTTGAATCACCACGTCCTTCTCTTTGACAAAGTCGCCTTCCTTCGCGTGGATTTTGGCGATGGTGCCGGGAACGGTGGCGCTGACGGTCACGTCCAGAAACGGCTCGGTGATGCCGGGCGCGGCCGTCTGCGCTGACACCGTCGCGGCGGCGGCTACCACGGCCAAAGGAATGAGTCGGCTCAATCGGCGCATAGTTGCCTCTTATTGTTTCGGCTGGTTGGTCGAGCGGGCGCGTTCTGCTTCCATCTCCATGCGCTTTTCCCGGAACCAACGCGCGTCGCCTTCGTCCTCGACTGGCTGGATGCGCTCGCCCTTCTTTTCCGATTCCTTCTGAAGTTTCTTAAGATAGTTCCGGTAATCTTCATCTTGGATCTTGCCGCTGGTCACCAACCGCTCTGTGCGGTCCGACAACTCATCGCGCGAGAAATCGAGGTTGCGCGCCTTCAATACCGCGCCTTTCACGAGTTCGAATTCAAGCAAGGCGCGCTGATACTGCACCAGGCTGTCGACGTGCGAAATCTTGGCTTCGAACAAATCCTCTTCCGTTTCCAGAACCGTGCGGCTGTCCGTCTTGCCGACGTCCAGTTGCGCCAGGCGCGTTTCCAAGACCTTTTGGTTGAATTCGACGACCTTGCGGTTGCCTTCGACGGTGGAACCATACGTGCGCACCTTGTTGATGGCCGAGTCCAGCGCGTTGGCCAGTTGCACCTCGACACCCTTGATGCCCAGCAATGCCTGCTTCTGCCGCAGCTTGGCAGCTTCGTATTCCTTGCGGCTCTTGATGCCGCCGCTCAGGGGAATGCGCAATTCAATGCCGACACTCCAGAAGGCTGACTTGTGCTGCTCGATGTCATTCCACGAAGCCTGCGGAGAGTCACCCAGACCGTTGAGCCCGTAGCTGGCCTTCAAATCCACCTGCGGCAGGCGCTGGTTTTTTGCGTAAGCCACGCGGACGCCTTCCATGTCCGCGCGTTTGCGGCGGATCAGGTACTCGGGATTCAAGTCGAAGGCCTGTTGGTAGTTGTTGGCGTAATCCAAAGCCACGTCACGAACCTGCGGCGCATCCACCGCTTTGATCATGATGTTTGTATCCACGACCGAATGCGAGAAGAGGCTCGCCGCGCGGTTCACCGCTTCCAGCAGCTTCTGGTGGGCGGTCTTCTCAAGCGAACGTCGGGCCGCGAGCCCCGCTTCCGCCTGAAGGACTTCCAGTTCCGACGCCTTGCCCACCTGCACGCGGGCCTTGTTGTCCGAAAGGATGGTTTCCGCCAGCTTCACCGACTCCTGGCTGATCGTGAATTGTTCCTGCGCCAGAAAGATGTCCCAATACGTAACCTCCGCGCCGCTGACCAACTCCATCATCGCCTGGCGATATTCCTGGAAGGAGACGTCCGAATTCAACGCCGCCAACCGGATGCCCGCCATGGTGGTGTTGACGCCCAGTCCCTTCAACAAGGGATGGGTCAATGACAGGCCGAGGTTCGATTCCCATTCGCCGTCGGGAAAGTTGATGCTGTTCAGGTTGTTGTGCAGGTCGCGCACGTTGTAGCCGAGGCGCACCTTGCCGCCGGTGGGCACCAGCGTTTCGATGCCGGAGCTGTAGAGGTTGTTGCGCTCGTTGAAGACGGAGCGGCCGGCAATGAGACCGAACAGATTGCGTTGCTGCTCTTCGGTGTTTTCGCGCTGCCGATCCACGCGCTCAACGGAGCCAACGAATTCCGGCTCGAAGATGCCCCGCTCGCCTTCATAGCGTTTGCGGTTGATTTCCGCCTCCAACAGCCGGGTCTGGAGGTTCTCGTTGTTATCCAGAACCCGCTGGAGAAAATCCTTGAGACTCAACTCCACCGGAGTTCGCTCCGGGGATTCCGCAGCCGCCAAGGCAACTGCGCTTAAACCAATCACCAACAATGCTGTCAGCCTTCCCAACCGATATTTCATACGTCAAAATACGATCCTCTGAGAACGCTCTGTTTGAGCCGCAGGAGGACATCATCATTCGATAAGGTTGTCAAACTCCAAACGGCTGTTCTTGTCCCCCTTCGCAAAGCAATGCAATTGCCTGCAAAGCCGCAACTTCGGTGAAGAGCAAACGCTATGACGACACAGGGCCTCCCTGCCCACCAATGCCATGCGCCACCGCGCCATGAAGCTGAATCTACTTTGCCGCAGTTGCCGGGGTTCGGGAGGAATAGAATTCCTCCAAACCCAGACTGACCCAACTCCGTAAGGAGAAGGTTATCAAGGATCCCACGGCGAGTATTATCACGGCCTTCTTGAGCAACGACTTGCTCAAAGTGACGCTTCCAAGAGTCAAAACATCATCGTCCATAAAACAACGTCAAACGAACCGTTGCCTCACCGACGTCCCCATAACCGAGAACAGCACTTTCCATTCCGCCATGGAGAAGCCCAAAACGGAAGAAACGCCTGGCGACAGGGAAGGCTGGCGTGTGATCTGGAAACGGCGACCGCCGCAGACACGTGCGTCGCCAAGGAGACGAACCCGATCAAATGTTCAACCAAGTGGGAACCTTAAATCGGGGTCCGTCCGAAGGCCGGCGGAGTCATTTTGTGAACCGAGTAGATTACCAGCGCCGGAAGGATGGACTTCCGGGCGGCGTGCTTGAGGAAAGCGCGCCGGCTGCGCAGATGCTCCACTTTCAGTTTCTTTGGTTGCTCGGACTGCATAGGTTGCGTTCTGCGGTTAATTGCGGAAGAAGGGTTTTCGCGCGGCCTTGAACAACAGCCGCAGGGGACGAATCAGGTAATAAAGCCCGCCGAGGGCACGCGGCAAAGGCATCGCCTGGCGGTCGCGGGCGTTGGGTGTGATGCTCCAAAGCGCGTAGTACCAAAACAGCGGCAGCCAGTCGCGGAAGTCTTCGCGCATGCGGAAAAGGAACCAGCGTTTGCGGAGCGTGGTGCGCAGGTCGTTTCGCGGGAGGAACAGCCAGCTTGCCACCATGCGGCTCATGGAAACGGCGACAGTATCAGCGTGGGCACGCTGGCGGATGGGCGCGGGAATCGGCACGGCGACAAGGGCTTCCGCGAGCAGCAAGCCGATGTGCAACATGCGTTCGGAGCGCGTGGCGCGGGCGAGGCGGGTGACTTCGTCCCAATCGAGATTTGGGCGGGCGCGGAGGAGCGCGGCGACATCGCAGATCCACGTGAGGCGTTCCCAGCGGTGTTTGCAGCCATGGGCGCACAAGATTAACAGGAGACGCGCGGCGCTGGGGGCGGCGACGGAAGTGTCCACAATTTCAAGGTGTTCCGCATCTTTCCGAAGTTCGGAGAATTCTTGCGAAAAAGCGAAGGCGCGCTGGCCAATCGTGTGATGCAACTCCAAGACGACGAACGGGTTGTCGCGCATAAAGTTGCGGGTGTGGTCGCCGACTTCTTCATCGCTGTGACGGAGTTGGTAGCCCGCGTCCAAGAGGACTTTGGTTGCGGATTCAACTTGTTCGGGCGCAACCATCAAGTCGATGTCTTTGCATTGGCGGATGGTGAGGTCGGGGTAGGCGGCGGCGGCGAGGGCCAGACCTTTGAGGGCCAAAACGGGGATGTTTTGGGATTCCAGAAGTCGCACGAGGCGAGCGAGTTCGGCGGATAAAAAGAGGTTGTACGCGGCGGTCGATTGCGCATCCGCGGCCGAGCGGTTGACGAACGGCTGATCAACATTGCCGAGGCGGTGCGCACAAAAGCGCGACAGGCAAGGGACCAAGCCGTGGAGTGCCGCGTGGGTAAGCAAATAATCCCAATCGATGTTCTCCGAGGACACGGTGCCCACGGGTTCGGACAACAACAACACATCGCGCGCGGCGGCGAGCAGAAGCGCGTCCTCGGGGCGCGGTGTGGCGAGGGAGACACAAGGTGAACTGGCCCCGGACTCAAGCGGCGCACGCATGCCACAAGCTACCATTTCCGAAACCATCTGATCTCGAAAACGAATCACTGTGGGTTGATGGATGGTTCCTTCCCCCTCACTGCGGCCCTCTCCCTTGGGGAGAGGGGGGCGTTGTTCCCGCGTGCGATGATTACCGCGCGCTCGCATCCAACCACCCCTCACCCTTGATTCCTCTCCCCATTGAGGGGAGAGGGAAGCGCTCGGCAGATTTAAGGTCGGTTGCGGAATATTCATTCTGCTACGGGACAACGGTAATGCCGCGCGGTTGTTCCAGGAAACCGTCGGTGGTCACGGTGGTTGTGCTGAGGGTGGTGCTGTCCATGACGTGGATGCGGCGCTGGCCGGCGGGCGCGTTGACCGGCGCGTCGGTGATAACATAGTCGCCATTGCCATCGATCGTCACGTGGGTGGGCAGGTCGAAGGTGACGCCGGTGTGACTCAGAGTCTCGCTGGCAGTCACCGAGCCGATAACGCCGGTGAAGCGAATCAGTTTCTTCTGGCCGGCATCGACGATGACCAGCGTCGCGGTGGTCCCGGTGCCGGATTCCACCACGATGCCGATGGGCCGCAACATCACACTGCCGGCGCCGCCAACACCCATCACCGTGCGGTTGCCGGTGCTGGGGTCCACGTGGAAGATGCGCGGCGGTTGGGTGGCCGGGCTGGACTGATTGCCCTGGTCGCAAACGTAGATGTCGCCCGCGCTGCCCACGGCGAGGCCGGTCATCCAATAGAAATCAGTGCCGGTGCCGGTCGTGCGCGAACTAATCTTGGTTTGATTGCCGGGCGAAGCCGCGCCGGGATCCACGACAAAAATGGCGCCCCATTCATTGGCCCCGTTGTTATCGGCATCCAGATCGGCGACGATGTATTTGCCGTCGTTTGCCCCCCCACTCTTGTCCACTTTCACGGCGAAGGGCACGACCAATGAGCCGCCGCTGGATTTAGTGGTTTGCGCGAGCGTGCTCAGGTTGATTTCGAAGATGCCAGGCGTTGAACCGTCGGTTTCATAATCGGCAATGACCGCGTTGCCGGAAGCGTCCAGATCCACGTCATAAGGATCCTTAAGGGTCGTGGTAATGATCTGCTGCGTGCCGCCTTGATACAGCAGGATCGTGCCGGTGCTGAAGTAGGGACCGCGATCCGCCACGACGTAATCGCCGCTGGCCGCGGACACGTTGGCCACGGTGATAACGAAGGACTGCGTGGGGCTGGTGTCATCGCCGCTGTTGGCGGTGCCGCCATTGTCCATCAGATAAATGTCCACGTTGGCGCTGCCAGTGGTGCCGGCGATGGTGTAGGTCAACGTGCCCGTGGAACTGACGGCGGGTTGGGTCGTGAAGAGCGCGTTATTGTCGTTGACCAGGACGAAGGTCAGCGTCTGTGACGACTCGTTGGCCGCGCCCTTGTTGATGCTGGTCGCCCAACCGGCCGAACTGACGGTGCCCGCCGTCGTGGAAACGTTATGATCGGCGCCCTTCACGAAGCTGGGCTCGTCGTTCACAGCGGTGACGTTGATGGTGTAGGTGTAGGTAGCGGCGCTGGCATTGCCGTTGTTGTCGCGCACGCGGAAGGTAAAAGTGGCGTAAGGCGTGCCGTTGGAATTGGCGACGGGCGTGAACACCAACTGGTTGAGACTGCCGGCGGCGATGACGTCGCCCGCAATGACATCCACCAGATTGAATTCCAAATCACCGGCGGTTTCGACCGACATGATCAAGAGGCTGCCGAAAGTGTCGCCGCCATCGGAATCACTGAACGTGAAATCACCCGAGGCGAAGGTCTTGGTGTTGTCCTCGAGAATGGTGGCAGATTCATTCGCGCCCGTGGGATTGGCGTTGATGGTGATGGTTTCGACGGTGGCATCGAAGCTGACGGTTTGAATCGCGGGCGTGCCGCCACTGATGGTGCCAGGACCGGGGCCACCGGTACTGCTGGTGATGCCGGCGTCCCCTTCCCGATCGAAGTTGAGCGTGTCCGCCGTGGCATGGTTGCCCCCGGTGACCGTGAAGGCCGCCAGGATGGCGACGGTCTTGTTCAACGAAATGGTGTCATCGCCATCGTCACCGTTGATGGTGATGCCCACCGCCCCGCCCCACCCCGAACTGAGGCTGTCAATGGACACGAGGTCATTGCCAGTGCCGGCATTGATGGTCAGCGAGGTGGTCGGATTGATGAAGGTGACTGCTTCGCTCAAAATCGAATCAATGCGCGTCTGCGTGGCCGAAACACTGGAAACGGTGATGACTTCGGCGCCGCCGTTGAAAGTGAACACGCGATTGGCGGCGTCCAGGTTGTCGGTCAACGGTTCCAGCCCCGTGTAGGTGATCACGGTCCCGTCAATATCAACGGTGCCGTCGGTGGCATTGCTGAAGGTGTGGGTGACGGTCGTCGCCGTTCCGGGCGCATCCGTAATGACGAGCGCGTCACTGGTGGTCTGCGTGCCGCCATTAAAGGTGATCGGGATGGCGAAGAAACCATCGGTCGTGGCGTCATCCACGTAATTGAGGGTCAATGTGTCATTGCCGGCGAGGCCGTTGATGGTGTAGCCAAAGCCGGTGAGCGCGCTTTCCGGATACGAGGCGCTGATGTTGCCGTTCACCAACACCTGAACGGTGTCACCCACTTTGCGCGCCTGAATGGTGTCATTGCCGGAGGTGCCGCTGACGGCCACTGCCGCGGTGGGCGCCTGTGACAACACGATGTCGTTGCCGTCGCCGCCATTGTAACTGATGTAGAAGGTGATGGCGTTGATGGTCACCGAATCGCCGTCGGCCAGACCGTTGAAGGTGCCGGTGATGGTGTCGGTGCTGTCGTTGTTCAAGATGCGCACCTGCTGGGCGGCGGACGAAGCGATGCTGCTGTTCGGGAAGTTCAGCGTGGCGTTGTTCAAGGCCAGTGTGCCGGTGACATTGATGCGGTCAAAGTCGGTGCCGGGAGTTGCGTTGCCGTCCACTTCGAAGTTGAACGTGCCCGCGCCGCTGAAGCTGACCGCACCGGTGCCCGCGGTGAGATTCAGAACGCGCTGGCTGCCGTCATCCGCCAGGCCCCCGATGGTAATGGTGCCGTCAGTCGTGCCGCTGTCGGTATCGATGGTAACGGGGTCGGCGCCCAACGTTACCGCGCCGTTCAAAGCGACGCTGCCGGCGGTGGTGGTATCCACATCGGCGCTCAGGTTGGCATTGAGCGTGATGCCGGTGGCGGTGACGATGATGCCGCCGGTGGTGGTGCGAACTTGATTAAGCGTGGCGGTGGTGGCGCTGACGATGGTGAACGTTTGCAAGGCGCGGGTGCCACCGATATTGCCGGTGCAAGTCACGGTGCCCGTGCCAGCGGTCAGTGTCAGGGTGCGATCACTAGTAGCGCCATCGTCGTTGACGGTGCTGCTGAAGGAAATGTTGCCCGCGCCCGCGCCGGTGCTCAACGCCGTGTTGCCGGTGATGGTCACAGCGGCATTGAAACTGATGTTGTCGGCAGTGGTGGTGATGTCACCCGCGAGGCTCACCGCGCCGCCACCGGTCTGGTTGAACGCGCCCTCGACGGTGAAATCCGCCGCGGCACCAATGGTCAACGCACCGGCGTTGTTGATCGTCACAGCATTGAGCGCCGAGGCGGCGCCCACGGCACCGGCGAACTGGACTTGGGCCGCGCCGTTGCTGATGGACGCGGTCAAGTTGCGTGGTGTGCCGTCGCTATCCACGGTGTTGTTGAAGAAGATGCCGGTTGCGCCCGTGTCGCTGAAGTCGGTGTCCATGGTCAGGGCGACGGGGTCGTTAAAGGTGATCGTGCTGCCCTGGGCGGTGATGGCAGTGGTCTGGATGCGCGTCGAGCCGCCGGAATCGGTCGTGAGGCTGGCCAGCGGCGTGGTGCCGCCGACGACGCCCTGGAAGCGGGTGATTCCGGACGTATTAACGACCAGGCCAAAGTTGCCGTTGACCGTGGAAGAGAAGGTGATGTCGGCACTGCCCGTGCTGGCCAGCGTGGTGGTGGCAGTGACGTTGACCGGATCCGAGTAAGTTTGCGCGCCACCCGTGCTGATGGAGGTCGTATTGATGTTGATGAAAGTGCCGGCGTTCACAGTCAGGTCCTTGCCGGCCGACAGGCTGAGGGTGTTGTTGAAGGTTATGGCAGCGCCACCAACCAAGGAGAGGCTGTTCCCGTGATCAATCGCCGCGCTGATGGTGATCGCACCACTGTTAGCGTCGCCGACGGTGACCGAGTCGGCGGAAAAGCGGTCCAGTTCGGCATCCGTCAAGCCCAAGGTGGATAGAGGGGTTGCCGTCGGCCCAAAACTGTCCGCTCCGCCAACATCAATGGCCGAACCGGCGAGACGTTGGTGAACCACGATCGCCCCCCCCGCCCCGGCATCGACCACCGCGTTCGCCGTGTCAAAGTCCATTGTCTCCGCAATCAAGGTGAGCGTCGTGTTGGCGCACTGGATGGTCGCGCCGGCACCCGTCACCTTGATTCCTTCGTTTGACGTGCCGAAACCTTCGATGCCGGTGACCGAAACGTTGCCGGAGCCGGTGGCAGAAATCTCGCCGCTGTTGACTTCGACACCGCGGGCGCCGGTGGCAGCGATAGTCCCGCTTCCGCTGCCGGTCACATCCACGTGGCTGCCAATGCTGGTAATCCTCGAACCCGATCCCGTGACCAGGACGCCGACATTCCCGGCCGCCGAAGCCACGCCACCACCAGTCACAGTCAAAGTGCCACTGGTTCCTCCGATAATATCTCCTCCCGCCTGCACTCGCACTCCCATTGCAGTCGCGCCTCCGCCTCCCTTGCCGGTGACCGACACTGTTCCCGTGCCCGTGGCCTGCACCACGCCGTTGTTCAGGTCCACGCCCACAAAGTTCCCTGCGGTCGTCCCCGCGGCATTTGCCGAAAGGGTCAAAGCGCCGTCAACCGTCGTTACACTCGAACCGCCGTTCAACACGATTGTTCGCGCGGAAGTAATTGTGATCGCGCCCGTGCCGGAGGAAGACAAATCGCCGTTCGGACTGCCCAGCGAAATACCCGTGGTCGTGGTGGTGGTGGTCACGGTCAGGTTCTTGTCCGCAGCCATCGTGACCGATTGGTTGAAGGTGATGGTGGACCCAACGCTGATGGTGAGATTGTTCGGGTGCGTGATGGCGTTGCTGATGGTGACGGCGCCGCTGCTCGCGTCACCAATCATCACAGTGCCGGCGTTCACAAGGTCCAGTTCGGTGTCGGAAAGCTCCAGCGTGTTGGCCGTCGTGTCGGAACCGGGGCCGAGGATGATGGCATCGCCGTTGTCACTGACCGGGTTGTCCGTTGAATTGGCCGGGCGCAAGGTCACAGTGCTGCTGGCGTCGGCAGCGACGGTTCCAGCGAGGCGCATGCTGTCCGCAGCAAGCGTGACATCGCCGCCGTTGAGCGCAGTGGTGATGCTCGCATTGGCGTCCTGCACCTCGATGCCGACGCTGGTTCCGCTGGAAGTTCCCGCAATGCCCGTAACCAATACGTCACCGCCGGAGGAAGTTATTTTGCTGGCGTTAGCCGTCTGGGAACTGATGGAGATGCCGTGATTGGGACTGCCACCGGTGGTGTTGCCCCCGGTGCCGCGGACAGTGACCGTGCTGGCCGCCCCGCCCGCTTCAATGACGCCACCGTCGTACGTGCTGACACCGTGATTGACGGAACTGGCGCCGCCGCTGCCACCACCGGTGCCAACGACCGTCACATTGCCGTTGTTGGAGGTGATGCGCGGTGACTGCACACTGAAGTCCTGGACCGACACACCAATATTGAAATTCACGGTGCTGCTGGCGCTGGACGTGCCGGTGACGGTGACGGTGCCCGTGCCTCCCGCGCTGACAAACGCGCCCGCGCGCACCAGCACGCCACCGGCGATACACGAACTGGTGCCGGTGCCCGTGCCGTTGACCTGCACGTTCGCGCCGCCGGACGTCACCGAAGAAGTGGAACCCTCGATGCGAAACCCTTGCGCTTCGCCCGTGGTGGAAGCGCCGCCCGTGCCGGTCAGAACCATGGTGCCCGCCGTACCGCCAATGACATCGCCGCCATTGCGAATGTGAATGCCGTACTGGTCGGCCCCGCTGTTGCCGCCCCACCCGGTCAACGTGACAACACCCGTGCCGGTGGCTTGAATCATACCGCCGTCCACATCGATGCCGCGGAACGTGCCCGTGGTGGCTCCCGTCGAATTAGCTGACAGCGTCAGATTGCCATCAGCAGTCGCCACGCCGGAACCGCTGGCGAGCGCAATGTTCTTGCTGCATTTGAGGGTGGCCACGCCGGCGCCGGAAAGGATGTGGTTCGCGTTCGAGCCGATGTTGATGGCGTCCACGTCGCCACCGCCCGCGTCATCGGTCAGATCGACATTCAGGTTGTTGCCGCCGGCGAAGGTGATGTCGCCGTTCAGGTTGACGGTGTCGTTGCCGGTTCCGCCGTTGATGGTGAGGCTCGCCCCGTACATGCTGTCCACCGAAGTGACGGTGATCGTATCGGTGTCCGTGCCGCCGGTGATGGTGAGCGAGGAAGTGGGCACGGTGAACGTGGTGTCCTCGAACGTGCTGCCGGTCAATTGCATGACGCCATCGCCCGGCGTGGCATCATCAGCGAGGGTGGCGTCGGCATTGGCCGAGTTGGGCAGGTTGAAGATGACGTCGGTAGCCGTGCCGCTGTTGGAGATGGGTTCCAAGCCGGTGTAAGTGACGGTGCCGAAGTTGCTCATCACAATGTTACCATCGTTTGCGTTGGTGTAATTGTAAGTCACCGTGCCCTGAGCGCCGCCGGTGATGGTCAGGCTGTCGGTACCGGTGCTGCCGGTGACCGTGAGGCCGCCAGCGGGGATGGGATTGCCGCTGGAGAGGTCGATGATGAATGTGTCGTTGTCACTTGATCCGCTGATGGTGATGGAATTGACGCTGGCGAACGGGACCGAGCTGATCGTCGTGAAGTTGTCCGCGGAGAACTCGATATTCGCACCGTTCAGCCGGATGCGCAGCGTGTCCGCCGTGCCATTGGCGGAGCCGTTGCCGCCGCCGTCGTTCGCGTTGAAGGATTGGCTGTCCGAGCCGCTGCCCTGGACAGCGAAGGTGTAGCTGGCTTCGTCGCTGTCGTCACTCACGACTTCAATCGTGGCGCTGCGGGTTCCCGAGGCGCTGGGATCAAAGGTGACGGTGAAGGTGGCGCTGCCGCCGGCGGTGACCGGACTGGCGGGCGTAAGTGAGCCGACGGTGAAGTCACCAGCGTTCGCGCCGGAAACGTTGATGGCGGAGACCGCGAGGTTCGCCGAGCCGCTGTTGTAAACGGTGAAGGTGTGAACGACTGTGCCACCGGTGGTGAGCGCGGTGCCGAAGTCCGTGTCATCGGCCGTGGAGGGCGTCGCGTCGCCGGCGAAGATCGACACCCCATTGCCGGTGAGGTGAATTTCCGGCGCAGCGGTGGTGGAGGTGGTGTTCTCGATCACACTCATCTTGCCATCGTCAAAGTTGCCAAATGCAATGTCGGGCTTGTCGTCGCCATTGAGGTCGCCCGCCGCAACGGCGCGGATGAACTTGACCTGGGGAAGCACCGTCGTCGCAAAGCCGAGCGTGGCGCCCGAACTGACGTTGTCCAGCACGCGCAGATTCTGGCCGAGCTGGGTCAGGTCGTCGTGCACGGCGATGTCGGGCTTGCCGTCGCCATCGAGGTCGCCCACGGTGGAATCGCTCGTGGCGCCGCCGATGTGAACGCGGACATACGAGGCGAAGTTGACATTGCCAGCGCCGGAGCTGGTGTTGCGCAACAGCGTGACGCTCTCGTAGTTCGCACTAGTCGGGGAAGTATTGGGATTATCAATCGTCACCGCCACATCCAGTTTGCCATCGACGTTGAAGTCGGCCACCACCATGCCCTGCGGGACGTCGCTGGGCGGCGGGGGCGAGACAACCGTGACGCCCACGGCGAAATCCTGGCGCGTGTCAAAACAATCGGCGTTGAAGGCGCCCAGGTTGCTGAGCGTGCCGGCGGAGGAAAGCAGGTTGCGGAACACGGACACCTGGTTCTTGCTGTAATCGAGCGCGACCAGATCGTGCCAGCCATCGCCGTCGAAATCACCCGCCGTCACGACGGTCGCGGTGCCGCCCTGGAGGGCCAGATCCAGGCGCGAGAAGTAAAACGTGCCCGTGTCAATCACCCCGGGCACGCCGATGTTGCGATAGACGGAAAAACTGCCCACGTTGGCGGCCAGGATATCCGGCCGCCCGTCGCGGTCCACGTCCACTACACTCACCCAGTTGGGTTGCACACCGTTGAGATCCACTTTGGCGGCGAAACTCAGATTGCCCACCGTGCTGGTGTTCTTGATGACCGAGATGTTGCTGCTGAAGGTCCCGCCGTTGGCCACGATGAGGTCCAACTTGCCGTCTTTATCGATGTCCGCCAGCGTCACGGAACGCGGGAAATCGCCGGTCGGCACATCCACGCGGGTGGAGAACGAACTGGTGGTGATGGCATCGCCGGGAGTAACCACGGCGTTCAGGTACACCGAGACGTTGGTGATGGCGCCATTGCACAGCACCACCTCTGGCTTGCCGTCGCCGTCCAGGTCGCCGATGGCCACGGCGCGCGGGTCGTCGGGCAAGGGATTGATCGAGCCGTTCGGCCCACCGGGCGTGTCAAAGTTCACGCGAGAGCCAAACGTCGGCGAGCCAGAACCGGAGAACGTGGGCAGAAACTCGGTGGGCGAGAAGGCGCTGGCGCCGTTTACCGCAACGCTCACCAAGCCGTAGGTCGCGCCGTCGGGCACCGTCACCGTCAACTGCGTGGTGCTCGCCGCCGTGATGCTGGCGCGCGTGGCCCCGAAGAAGACCGTGTTGTTGGCCGGCGTGCCGTCGAAGCCGGTGCCGTTGATGTTGATACTGGTGGTCCCCGGCGTGCCGGTGGTGGCGCTCAAGGAACTGATGGTGGGCGCCACGAGCACCAAGTAATCTTCGACTTCGCCATCGCTGGCCGCGCCCGTCGCAGCGAGTCCACCGGCAGTGCTGAGGCGGAAACGGGCGTAGGTCTTGCCGGGCAACGCGCCGGCCGGCACGCTGAAACTGACCGTGTTGTCGCCCGAGACAACGGCGTAAGTGTTCAGTATTTGTTCGTTGGCATCGTCCCAATCGCCGTCGCGGTTGAAGTCCACCCACGCATCGAGCTTGCCCGGACCGTTGAAGACTTTGACGAATGCGTTCGCCGACTGCCCGATGTTCATTGCTCCCACGAACACGCCGTCATCGTCGTCATTGGCGCTGCCCGCCGCGCCGTCATCGCCATCCGCATTCGCGGTGGGCTGGCCGTCGGTTTCCCCATCGCGCACGAAGCCCAGCCACATTCCGGTGTTCCGGTGCCGCGCGCCGTTTTGGGCGAGTGTGGTGGGATAATCGCTGGCGAAGCCGCTTTGCGCCGCCGTGGGCGCATCGCCGAAGTCCAGGTCCAGCAACTTGCCGAGCGTGCCCGCGCCGTAAATGGACTGGATTTCTGTCTGTGAAAGGGCGGTGTTGTAAATGGTCAATTCGTCGATCAATCCCTTGAAGTACAGGCCATCGACCCGTTTGCCGATGAGCAATGGGTTGCTGTTGACCTGCGGCGTCATCCCGCTGGTGCTCGTGTCGGAATCAAGAACACCGTTGACATAAAGCCTCAACTTCTGAGCGGAGGAGTCATACACGCCCGCGACGTGAATCAACGTGCCGGTCGGCAGCGCGTTGGTTGAAAGCGAAAAGACATTGTTTTGAGATGAATCGCTAAATCCGAGCAACAGCAGACCGGTGGTCTGTTGGACGCGGAATTCGTAATTGCCCGGATAATTGGAGAAACCGCCATCGTTGGGCTGCTTCGTCACAATGGGATAATGGCCGGCGTAATCCGGAATCTGAATCCACCCTTCGATGGTAAAACTGCCGGAAAGATCGAGGCTCGAGGCGTCGGGAACGCTGATGAAATCGCCCGAGCCATCGAAAGAAAAGGCATTACCGACCTTGCCCGTCGCATACGTGGTGTCGCCATTCAACGTGCCGTGGTTGTTGTTGATGGCGTCATTCGCGTTGTTCTCGGCTTTCCACCAACTGACGGCATTGCTGTTGAGGTCGGCGATGGAAGCGCCCTGGATATCGAAGTTGTAAGGATTCTCGTCGCCATCGGTGTTGGCGATGGAAACGGTGGCGACGTGAGAGCCGCCGGCGGAGGGATTGTAGGTGACCTGGAAGGTCGTGGTGCTGTGAATCTGCACATCGTCGATGGCGGAATCATAGTCGCCATCGCGCATCCCGACGAATGAGAGGGTGTGCGTGCCGGGGGTGGTGCAGGTGTAATCGAACGTGAACATCGCCCACGTGTCCGTCGTCTGGCTCGTGTTCGGAACGCTGCCGATGGACACGCCATCCATGCGCACATCCACATCGTTGGCCGGATAGCTCGAACTGCGGCGCACAATCCAGAAGGTGATGATGTACGTGCCTGACGTAAGAAAACTGATGTCCTGCGAAAAGTAAGAACCCGCTTCGTTATCCTGGATGAACGCCGCCTGAACGCCTTCCGGCGCCGCGTTCACATACCAGGGCGAGCTGTTCCGAGCGATGCCAGCGGAATTGCCGAACGTCCAGCTTGCGCCCGAGGGACCATAGGTGTAACCACCCGCCGATTGTGCCGGCGTTTCAAAGCCCGAGTTCGCGATCGAAAGGTTGCTCAACGGCGAGGAAGGTTGCGTCGTCACGCTGAAGTGCGAGGAGCCCGTGCCGCTCAACGCGACCTTGGGCGAACCACTCAACGTCAGGCCGTCCGAGCCGGTGTTCCGAATGGTGAACGTGCGCGTCACCGTGCCATTGCTGGTGGACACCGAACCGAAGTCCGTGTGGTCGGCGGTGCTGGGAGTGGTGTCGCCGTCGGCAATGCTCACGCCGTTGCCGGTGACATTGATTTCGGGCGACTCGGCGATCACTTGCGCGGAATAGATGCGCCCGTCCGAATCAATCCTCACCAGCGAACTGTCTCCCGCCGTCGTGGCGAGGTACTCGTAGGTCTGTCCCAGTTTGATTTCAAACGTTTGCGTCGGCGTGAAATACCAGTTGCCGCTGGAATCAAAGTCCACGACACCGGTGTTGGAATTGTCGGTCGTCAAATCGTTCCCGGAACCGCTGTACGAAAGCTGCCGGTCGGTGAAGCCAAACGTGTAACTGGACCCCACTGAACTGCTCCCGGCCAACAACGTGAAACTAACCGTGTGAACCCCGCCCGCCGTACTGGTCACCGTTGTGCCGACGCCGCGCAAGACGAACCGGAGCGGCGAGGTGGAAGTCCTTTCGAACAGGAGGGGCGTCACGTAGCCGCTGCTGAAGTCGTTATCATAAAACTTGAACGTCACCGCGGTGCCGGTGATTCCGAAGGTGCCCCCGTTATAGATGTACACCTGGCCCGAAGAGCTGTCGTTAAACGATCGGTTCTGCGGGTTGTCCCCCAAGGTCACCGCGGCAGAGGCGGGCGCGACCAGTGCCCCCAGACCTGCCAGCAACCACAACCCGGCAAGGAATGCGCGGGCGCGGGTAAAGGTTGAAAATGAAGATTCCGGCAGACAATGAGTGCAATTCATGTGTATGCCGACGCCGGGTGTCGTCGGCTATTGTTCCACCACCCGGTAAAATCGTTTCGGATAATTGCCGGCATCCGGGTCTTCCACGCGGATGCGGCCGTCCACCAGCGTCAGCGGCAGATTCAGCGGCGTCCAGGTTTCCAAGTCGCTGGATGCCTCGACCTGATAACGAAATACATTGGGTGAAGAAATCGGGTCACCATGCAGGTCGCCAAAGGTCAGGCGCAGCGTGCCGTTGGCCAGTAGTTCCGGCAGCGTGAGCTGTTGCAGCCCGCGCACGATGAGCGCGGCGTTCTGGCTGGTCGTGCTACCGTTTGCGTTGGAAATGCGCACGGTGTAAACGCCGGCGTTGTCGCGGCCAGCCTCCGGAATCAGCAGGCTCGGACCTGTCGCGCCGCTGATGGCCGCGCCGTTGAACTGCCATTGGTAGGAAAGCGGTTCGGCGCCGGCGGCTGCCACCGTAAAGGTGACACTCGCGCCCGCCAGCACGGTCTGGCTGCGCGGCTGCGTGGTGATGCGCAACGCGCCGCCCTGAATGGCCAGCGTGTGAAAACCGCCGGCGGCGATGCTGCTGATGCCTGTCCAGCCGCTGACATTGATCTGGCCGTTGGCGTTGTTACCCCAGCCCGCCACCGTGCCGTCCGCCTTGAGCGCCAGGCTGTGCTGGCTGCCCGCGCTGACGGCGATCACGTTGCTCAAGGTCGCCGGCACGGCAATCTGGTTGTCGCGGTTGGAACCCCACGCGACGACGGTGCCATCGCTCTTGAGCGCCAGTGTGTGGTTGTCGCCCGCGGAAATGGCGACGACGTTGTTCAGTCCCGCCGGAACAGTCGCCTGCCCCAAATCATTCAACCCCCACGCCACCACCGTGCCGTCGCTCTTGAGTGCCACGCTGTGGTCGCGCCCGGCGGCGATGGCGATGACATCCGTTAAGGTTGCCGGCGCCCGGATGCGCCCATTGCCAGTAAAGCCCCAGCCCACCACTGTGCCGTCGCGCTTGACGGCGAGGCTGTGGAAACCGCCAGCGGCCACGGCGAGGACGTTGTTCAAGTCGGCCGGAACCGCCAGGATGTTGTTTCCGTCAAAGCCCCAACCGGTCACGGTGCCGTCGCTCTTGAGGGCCAGTGTATGATAGACACCGGCGGAAAGCGCGAGGACGTTGTTCAGGTTCGCAGGCGGCGTGGCGCGATTGTTTCCGTTGTAACCCCAGCCGGCCAGGGTTCCGTCGCTTTTCAGCGCGAGACTGAAATCCCGGCCCGCTTCCAACATGGCGGCGTCGGTTAACTCAGCCGGAACATTACGCTGGCCGTAAGTGTTTTGACCGATGGCGAGAACCGTTCCGGCGCGAGTGTCGGCCGCGCCCAAAGCGAGAGCCATCCCGAGGAGACAGGGAAAGAGCTTGTTCATGATGGTCAATGTCGGGTGACTTGACGCGCTGGCGGGTGATTCGCCAGCAACGCAACCGCGGGTTTTCAGTGGGTTGAACAAGAGCCCTTGTGGTGCGTTAGCCAGAAATGGTGTTCTTGATTTGCCGCCGTTTGCCTGCCGCCCGGCAGGCACCCTTTCCACTCCAGACTCCGGTTACAAAAGTCTTGGGTCCAACGGAGGTTCAAAGTGAGATTAGAACAACATAAATGGCCGTTAACGTCAATTGTAAAGATGCGAAAAACCGATACTACACTTCCGTAAGTATAATGCTGTCAAAGGCTTTGTAGGATAACATTATCAAGTTGACTGTTTCGCTTAACTTATAGGCGGTTTTCAAAATCTGACCCGCGATTGGCACGTCTTAAATGGGCGTGCGACCGAATACCGGCGGGGTCATTTTGTGCACGGAATAAATCACCAAGGCCGGAAGAATCGACTTCTTGGCGGCGTGCTTGAGAAACTCACGCCGGCTCCGAAGGTTCTCGGTGCTCAGTTTCTTGATGGGCTTGGGTTGCATAAGCTGATTAGGGGACAAGAGTGATACCTCGGGGTTGCTCGAAAAATCCGTCCTGACTGATGAGGGTGCGGTTGCCGGTGGTTTTGTTGACAATAAACACATCGCGTTCGTTGGCGCCGGCGTTCACCTTGGCGTCGGTCACCCACAGGTTCCCGGCGCCGTCGATCACCACGTGTGTCGGCTGGATGAAGGCGATGCCCTGGCCGGCATTCGCGCCGTCCGACAATACGGTCTGGTTGGAATTGCTGGGCTGCGAGGGGTCCACGCGGATGACCATCATGGCCTTCGCGTCCACCACGACGATCTGGCCGTCACTCTCCACGGCCAGACCGGTGGGATAATTGAAATTCTGCCCCTCGGAAATGATCGTTTGCACGCCCGTGCTGGGGTCCACGCGAATCAGCTTCGAGGTGATGGCTGCGCCGTCGCCCACGCTGGTGACGTAGATGTCGCCGTCATTCGGCGTGCCCGTCGGCGCAATCTCGAGGCCTTGCAGGAAGTAGAAATTATCGCCTTGCGTCAGCGTGGTTTGCGCGCCCGTGTTTGGGTCCACGCGGAAAATGGCGCCGGCTTGCGAAAAGGCGTCCAGGTCGGCCACCAGGATTTGACCCGCGTTCGGGGCCTTGGTTTCGACTTTCACGCCAAAGGGCACCACGAAATCGCCGCCGGACGAAACGGTCGTGATGGCCAGCGTCAGCTTGTCGATGCGGAACAAACCACCGCCCTGGGTGGACTCATAATCCGCCACCAAAATGTTGCCATCGGCTTCCAGCGCGATTTCATACGGGTCCTTGATGCTGGTCAGCACGATGCGTTGCACTGCGCCGTTGGTTTTCACCAGCAGGATCGTGCCCGTTGTGAAGTAGGGACCGCGGTCCGAAATCAAGCGATCGCCCTGCACCATCAAGATGGTCCAGACGTTGAACGTGTTGCTGACGGCCGAGATCATTCCGGGCGCCGAGGCTGTGAACTGCGCACCCGCGCCCGCGGTATCGACTTGCAAGTCGGTGTAAGTGACCGTGCCGTTGCCCGCGCCGGTCCCGATATCCAGCGTCGTCGTGCCCGAAAGCGTGCCGCTGCCGCCACTGAGTGTGATTGTGACCACCAAACTCGCCGGCAATCCGACGGTTGAAAAGTTGCCGTAGGGATCGGCCGTCTTCACGACTGGCTGCTGCTCCAGCGCCACGTTGATTTCCGCCAGATTGGGCTGGGTCGAGAACACCAACCGATCGGCCGCGCCCACGCCAACTGTCAATGTCACCCCCGCGCCGCCCGCCGTGCTTGTTGAATAAGTGCCATCGGTCGTGTGCAGCGTCGCCGTTTCCGCCTTGTAGGCCACAAGTGTTCCGCCCGCTGTATTGACGCCGCTGGTGAATGTGATGGTGGTAGCAGTTCCCAAATTGATCGCCGCGCCGGTTTTATCCGTAACAGTCGGGACCGCGCCGCCGGGCGAATTGCCCAATCCGCTGAAAGTCAAGGCCACGTCGCCACTCAGGCCCGTCACCGTGTTGCCGTATTGGTCCACTTGCCGGATGGTCAGCGCATCCGCCGCCCCCGCCGTGGGCGTCGTCGTCGCCGCTGTGATCCGATATGCGCTCGCAGCCCCAGCTCCCACCGTCAACGCCACGCCAGTCCCTCCCGTGTCGGTCGTCGCCAGCGTGCCGTCCGTGGCGTGCAACGTGGCGGTCTCCGCCTTGTACGCCACCAACGAACCGCCCGCCGTGCTCACACCACTGGTGAACGTGATGGTCGTCGCCGTTCCTTGATTGATGGCCGTGCCGGTCTTGTCCGTAACTGTCGGCACATTGCCCGTGTCGGACGTGCCCAGTCCGCTGAAGGTCAAGGCCACGTCGCCGCTGAAACCCGTCACCGTGTTGCCGTATTGATCCACCTGTCGGATGGTCAGCGCGTCCGCCGCCCCCGCCGTGGGCGTCGTCGTGGCGGCTGCGATCCGGTACGCGCTCGCGGCGCCCGCGCTCACCGTCAGCGTCACGCCGGTCCCTCCCGTGTCGGTCGTTGACAGCGTGCCATCTGTGGCGTGCAACGTCGCTGTTTCCGCCTTGTAAGCCACCAACGAACCGCCCGCCGTGCTCACACCGCTGGTGAACGTGATGGTCGTCGCCGTTCCTTGATTGATGGCCGTGCCGGTCTTGTCCGTCACCGTCGGCACATTGCCGGCGTCCGCCGTCCCCAGGCCGCTGAAGGTCAGCGCCACGTCGCCGCTAAAGCCGGTCACCGTATTGCCGAATTGGTCCACCTGCCGGATGGTCAACGCGTCAGCCGCTCCCGCGGAAGGCGTCGTCGTGGCCGCCGTGATTCGATAAGCGCTCGCAGCGCCACCGCCCACGGTCAAGGTCACACCTGCGCCCCCCGTGTCGGTGGAATCCAAGGTGCCGTCGCTGACATTCAACGTCGCCGTCTCCGCCTTGTATGCCACCAGTGAACCGCCCGCCGTGCCCACGCCGCTCGTGAATGTGATCGTGGTCGCCGTCCCTTGATTGATGGCCGTCCCGGTCTTGTCAGTCACCGTCGGCACATTGCCGGCGTCGGACGTGCCAAGGCCGCTAAACGTCAAGGCGACATCGCCGTTCAGGCCGGTCACCGTGTTGCCGTATTGATCCACCTGCCGGATGGTCAATGCGTCGGCTGCGCCCGCATTCGGCGTGGTCGTCGCCGCCGTAATCCGATAGGCACTGGCCGCTCCAGCGCCCACCGTCAACGCCGCACCGGTCCCGCCGGTGTCAGTCGTCGCCAGCGTGCCGTCTGTAGCGTGCAGCGTCGCGCTCTCCGCCTTGTAAGCAATCAAAGTCCCGCCCGCGGTGGCCACGCCGCTCGTGAAAGTAATGGTGGTCGGTGTGCCCTGATCGATCGCTGTCCCGGTCTTGTCGGTCACGGTAGGCACTTCGCCGGTCGTTGCGTTGGCCAGCCCGCTGAAGGTCAAATTGGCATCGCCGTTGAAGGTCGTGACCGTGTTGCCGTACTGGTCCACCTGCTTGATGGTCAACACATCGGTCGCCCCCGCCGTGGGCGTCGTGGTCGCCGCCGTAATCCGATACGCGCTGGCCGCCCCCGCGCTGATGGTAAGGGAAGCGCCGCTGCCGCCCGTGCTGCTCGTGGCGCGCGTCCCGTCCGTCGCGTGCAATGTCACCGGCCCCTCGGCCGCATACACGGTCAAGAGCCCGCCGACAGTGCTGACGCCGTTGACAAACGTGATGGTCGTCGCCGTTCCCAGATTGATCGCGTTGGCGTCCTTGTCGGTCACCGTAGAAATGTTGCCGGCGGGCGACGTCGCCAGCCCGCTGAAGGTCAGTGCCACATCGCCGCTGAAGCCGGTCACCGTGTTCCCGTATTGGTCCACCTGCGTGATGGTCAATTGGTCGGTCCCGCCCGCGGTCACCGTCGCGGAAGCCGCCGTAATCTTGTAGGCATTCGCCGTGCCTGCCACTTCCGTCAATGCGCCAAAGCTGGTCGTGCCCGCCGTCACATCCGTCAGGGTCGAAGTCGAGGTCGCATCCAGCGTGACGTTGCCCGTCGCCAGCGGCGTGCCCGCCGTCGGACGCACCCGGATGTTCTGCCATGTCAACGTGTTGGCCACCAGGCTCTCCGCCGTCACCGTAAACGTTATCTGGCTCGCCGTGACCGATGTTACCGCCGCCGAGGTGCCGCTCGCCAGGTCGTTGATGTTGTCCGTGGCCGTCGCTCCACCGGTGATTAACACCGTGGGAGCAACCCCGCCCGTATCGAACTCAAATCCCGCCGGCGCTGTGAGAATGATCGTGCCGGAACCCACATCGCCCGATACGCCTTCCTCATAAATCGGCCCCGTCAACGTCACAAACGTTCCGGAACCAAAGTTGTCCGCCGAAATTGCCCCGCCGCCCGTTGCGGCTGTCAACGTCGGGAACACCGTCACCGTGACCGTGCTGGTGCTGGGCAAAGTGTTGCCGGCCGTGTCCGTGATAGTCGCTGTTACGGTGTACTCGCCGTTAAATCCGCCGTTGCCGGTGGCCGGATCAAGCGCGTTGGCCGGCGGAATCACCAGCTCCCAATCACCCAGGCCATTGGTGCTGAGGTTGCCATCACCTAACGTGTACGTCACTCCATTGACGGTGACAGTAAATGTATCGCCAGCCACCAGGGTTACTGTGCCAGTAATCGTCGGTGTGGTGCTGTTGGTTACCTGGGCGTTCACAGCCACAGGCCCGGCCGGATCGGTTATATCCACCGTGAACGACTGGGTCGCCACCGTGCCACTGTCCGCAATCAAAGTATAGGTACCCTCCGCCAACACGGTTCCAGTGAAATCGTAACTCCAGTTGCCGTCCCCGTCGGCGGTGACGGTCGTGGAGAAGATCACGCCCAAGCTGTTCGTCGCCGTCAGCAGCACGCTGGCGCTCGCCCCCGCCGAGCCAGAGAACGTCAGCGTGTTGTCGAACGTGATGAAATCCGAAATTACCCCCGTGTCCGTGCCAATCGCATCGATGGCCGTTGTGCCGGTCTTGTCATGGTCAACCGTTGCGGTGTCACTGAACGAACTGCCGGAACCGTTCACGTAGGTGACCGTCACGGTGATGACCCCGTTCGCCAGGCTGCTCAAATTGAGCGCCGACAGGCTCCAGTTGCCCGAACCATCCACCGTCGCCGTGTCGTTGATCGTCGTGCTGCCGTCCGTGATCGTTACACTCACCGTGCTGCCCGACGGCACAAACGTCGAGGTGCCCTGGATGGTGACCGAGTTGTCTTCCGTCGCATCAAGTATGCCGTCGCCGCCCCCGCCGTCCAGCGGCTCCGTAATCGTCAACGTGGGCGCGCTCGAATCAATGGTCAGCGACTTCGATGCGCTCGCCAGATTGCCCGCCGCGTCTGTGCCCGACACCGTGATGGTGTAGGTGTTGCCATCCGTCAGCGGCGTCAGCGTGCCTGAACTGGGCGTGTCCGTTCCGAGATCGACCGTCCAGTTTCCATCGGCATCCGTCGTCACCGTGTAGGTCGCACCGCTAATGGTGATTGTCACCGTGCGTCCCGCCCCCAAATCGCTCGTGCCGCTGATCACCGGCGTCGTATCGCTGGTCGTTGCGTTCGTGTTGATGGAAATCTCCGACGTCGTGTCGATGACTATGGTCTGCGTGTTCGTGGTCGTGTTGCCCGCGCTGTCGGTCGTAACCACCGTCAGCGTGTACGTCCCGTCCGGCAAGGTGCTGCCTGTCTGGTCCACCGACCAGTTTCCGCCGCTCGGCGTCACCGTGCTGGTAAAGATGGTGGCGTTGTTGGAATCCTTGAGCGTCACCACCACGGACGTGCCGTTGTCCGCCGTGCCGCTGTAGCTAAGCGTCGGATCGTTGGTGATGAAATCCCCCGCTGTCCCCGAGTCGCCGCTGATGTTGCTGATCGCGCTGGACGGGGTCACGGTATCAATCGTGAAGGACTGGACGCCCGTGGAACTGCTGCCACCCGATGTCACCGTTGCTATCAGCGTGTAGGTGTCCGCCGCCAGGCTCGTGCCGGTAAAGTCGTACGTCCAATTACCGTTGGCATCGACGGGCGCCGTCGTGCTCAGAATCGTCGTGCCGGCGCTGTTGGTCAGCGTCAGCGATACCGTCAGGTTCGTTCCTCCGCGTCCGGAGAATATCAGCGTCGGGTCATTCGTGATGAAGTCCGTCGAACTGACACCGTTGTCGCTCGAAATCGACGTGATCGACGTCGAAGAAATCGAACTGACGTTCCCTGCGGCATCCGCCCCGCTCGCTGTCACCGTCGCGCTGCCGGGAATCCCGTTGGCTGGAAATGTTCCAGTGGCCGGCGTCTCCGTCCCCGTATCAACGCTCCAAGTCCCACCGGTTTGCACCGTCGTGGTATAAGTCAGATCCGTGGTTCCGTCGTTATCCAGGTCGATGCTCACGGTGATTGTCGCCCCCACCGGCAAGGTCGTTGTCCCGCTGAGAACGGGTGTCGAATCCCCGTTCGACGGCCCGGATGTGATCGTGATCGTCGCCGCTGAAGTGTCATGGCCGACCGTTGCCGTATCGGTCGCCGTCTGGCTGTTCGCCGTCACGGATACCGACACTGTCAGCGTCCCGTCGATGAGCGAAGACAGATTCAGCGACGTGGTCCAGTTGCCCGATCCATCGGTCGTCGCTGTGCCCGTCACATCCGCCGTGCCACCGTCGGTGTCCGAAACCGTGATGCTCACCGTGGTGCTGGCGGGTACATTCGCCGTGATGCCGGCAATCGTCACCGAATCATCTTCACTTGAGGAAAGATTCGAATCTCCCACCGTCGTGATGGTGATGGTGGGCGTTGCGCCCGCCGCCACGGTTCCCAGGAACAAGGTTGCAATGGTCGCATCCGTGTAAGTTTTGCCGTCACTGCCCACCCCGCGAGCCACGACGGTCAGCGGTCCGTTGGGCGTGGTGCTTGAAAAATCCTGCGCCGTTGTGCTCCACGTTCCGCCCGACACGGTCGTTGACGTGGACACCACTTGGGTGCCGGCGGCATTCGTGATCGTCACCGTGATGGGCGCACCGTTGGTCATCGTCGAAGTTCCGGAGATAACCACCGATCCTGCTTCACTGGTGGTGATGATGTTGTCCGTTGCGATGGCATTTATCACGACCACGCCAGAAAGCGGCACGAAGCTGGCCTGTAGCGCAAATGAGTTGGTGATAGCCGCCGCAGGCTTGTTTCCCGCCGCATCCGTCGCCCCGGCGGCCGGTGTCGCAGTAATGGTGACTGAAGAGCCGCCCAATGTGCCAAGGCTTTGTGTAACGGACCAATCACCGTTCGCCCCCACCGTCGCATTCGTGGAACCGTCGGAACCGAACTGCACCGAGATGATGCTTCCAGCCACCAAGTCGCTGGTGCCCGTGACAGTTGATCCCGAGCTCCCGCTGTTTTTGTCAATCGTCGAAGGCGTCGTGAACATGATCACCGGCACCGCCTTGTCGTGCGTGTAAGAGGTATCGGTATCCGATGCCCCGGTCACCGACGCCGTAAATGTCAGATACCCTGTCCGTAACGCGCTCAAATCCAGGCCCGTCACCGACCACGCGCCTCCCACCGCCACGGTGGCCGTGCCGGACGGATCGGTCGTGCCCGTGTCGCCGTCGGACACGGTCACCGTGACCGTCAATCCATCCGCGCTGGTGCTTGTGCCCGAAACCGTGATGGCATCGTCTTCGCGGCCGTTGATGACCGTGTCCGCATTGTTAATGTCACCGGTCGCATCACCGGTTGCCGTTGAGGTAATCGTGGTGATCGTGATCGTCGGGATGGTTACCGTCAGCGTCTGGCTCGCCGTTGCCTGCGTCCCGTCTCCGTCCGTGACCGTCACCAGAATCCCCATCGCCCCCGTAATGCCCGCCAGCGGATACGTGCCGCTGACCGGCACCGCCGTGTCCGTATCGAGGGACCAGTTGCCGCTCCCGTCCGTCAAAAAAGAGTAGTAAATCGCATCCGCGAAGTTTCCGTCGTTGTTCGGGTCAATCCGCACGGAAATGTAATCGCTGATGATGGTCGAAGTACCGGTGATGACCGGGGTCGAATCCGCCTGACTGGCCGAAGAAGTGATGCTTACTGACGGTCCACTCACCACCGTAATCGCCGCCGTGGTAGTGTTGCTGTAGGGTGTGCCGCTGCGCGTGACCGTCGTTGTCACATTATAAGGCGAACCACCCGTAGTCAGCGCATCGCCGGGGGGGATGGTCAGCGACCACGTATTCCCCGTCACCGTCAGGTTGCCGTCGCCATCCGTGTAAGTCACACCGTTGACAGTCACCGACAATGTATCGGTCCCGCCGTTCGACCCACCCCATGTTCCCGTGATGGTCGGTGTCGTGTCGTTCGTGGTGCGCACCGTCACCGTTGGCTGGGTCACCGCCGTGGTGGTCGTGGAATTCCCCGCCGCGTCAGAACCCGTCGCCGTCACCGTCGCGTAGGCTGTCAAACCGGACGACGGCATCGTGCCGGTTGTCGGCGAAACCACCGCTGTGTTCACAGTCCAGTTGCCGCTGCCATCCACCACCGCCGAGTAGGTGATTGCATCCGTCAGCACGCCGTCCCCATTGGGATCAATGCTCACCGTGATGATCGACCCGGCCGGCACATCCGCACTAGTGCCACTGATGGTGGGGAAACCCGAGGTCGCCACGGAATTAACGGAAACAGTTGGCGCCAGTGTGTCGTGTATGGCCGTGGAGGTGTCGCCCGAGGAATTGGCTACAATGGTATTGCTGCCGTTGCCGTCCACCAGCACGGCGGTGAACGTAAGCGTTCCTTCCTCCAACGTGCTCAAGTCGGGGGTTGCGCTCCAGGCGCCCAGACCATCGGACTGAACCCACACGACCACGTCCGCCGTGCCCCCGTCAGTGTCACTGACTGTCAGGCGCACCCAACTGCTCACCGGCGTCGTCGTGCCGCTGACCGTGTAAGCGTTGTCGTCAGCGCCATTGATGTAGCCCGTGGCGGATACCGGTTCCGTGATGGTGACCGCATCCGACGCGCTCACCGGATTGGCTGCCGACATCGGCGCGGTGAACGCGCCCAACGACGCAAACGTCGCATTCTTGTCGTAGCTCGCCCCCACGCCGTTCAAGTCACCGTTAATCGGCCCGCTCTGCGTTTGTGTGAAAGCGATATACCGCACCAGCGTGTTTTGATCAAACCCGGCAATGCCGGTCGAACCGCGCGGACCGTACACGCCGTTGCGGTCCGTCGGCGACGGAATCGCCAGCACCGTTGACAGATCGACCAGCGGCACACGCCAGGAAGAAAAAACGTCCACCTTGCCATCGTTGCCCAGGTCATCGTCACCATTCCAATGCGGGTCCGTTGTCGCCGATACCGCCACGCTGGAAAAATTAGCCACGGAAAAGGAATAGACTCCGTTGTTGGCCAGCCACCCGGTGGGCAACGGTGACGTCGTCGTTGTGCTGGGTGAAATGTTCGCTCCCGTGCCCGGATCCATCAACCGCACCGACTGGCTGCTGTTGCGCGCGTCCACCATCATGAACAAATCCAGCGCGCCATCCAGGTTCGCGTCCATGCCTACCACCGCCACGCCGCCGAACGTGCCGGGCGAACTGGGGTTGTCCACGCGGATGCGGAAGTAAAGGTAATCGTCGGAGATGCCCGCCGCCCCGCCGTCGCTGTAGCCAACATACAGCGACCCGTGCGTCGCGTCCGCCACAATGTCCGTGTCCGCCGCGCCCGCCTGGCTGTCACCTTGAGGATCCTGCGAAGCTCCATACATCACCGCCGTCCAACCCGAATTACCCAGCATGTCCGGCGCCGCCGCTGATACGTTGTTGGGAACCGCCAGAAGCACCGCCAACGCGGCACAAATGAATTGTTGCGCGCCCGACGGCCCGCGCCGGGTTCGTCGTGTGAGGAGGGATTGGGCAAGGAAATTGCGCGGCGCAAATCTGCTCCGTATTGCCCGCCCGGCCTGCGCAATCAAATACCAAACTAAAACACGTCGCATACTTCACCCGCCGCCAACCCTTGTCCCAACAAACAACACATCACCGGCAATGGTCGAGCAGGCAAACTACTTGCCTTGCAAGGCCCGGCGTGACGTTTTGTTACGGAACTAGGCTGCTAAGCGCTACTTACCACTCCTGCGGTCACAACAGGTCACCATCTCCCTTCCCAGGTTGTGTTGGAAAGGGCACGCTAAAACGCTTGTCCATGTATCAGATAGAGATTCCAATGTCAATTCCCAAGACATCAAAACCATCCCGTTTCTTGTCCTTCACATGGCAAAATTTGCTCCTTCATCACTCAGGCGCCGGTTTCCGCCCGCTTCCGCCCGATAACGGCGCCTTCTCCCGAAGTTTCTTCCAATAAACCAGTTACCAATTCCCTCGCGTGCTTTCCTGCCCGGGCGAATCGCCAACCGGCCTAACGACTCCCTGAAACAAGCACCTGGTCGTAACAATACCGTTTCCCCATTTTCACACTTTTCGCGAAAACTGGCGTACCGCCCCCGTCAGTGCTAAGAACCTCCCAATGCATCCAACGCTGGCCCTTTGTATGATCCTCCGCAACGAGGAAGCCAGCCTCCCATCCTGCCTCGACAGTGTCGCCCCTGCCGTGGATGCCATCTACCTGACCGACACCGGCTCCACCGACCACACGCTCGAAATCGCCCGCCGATTCGGGGCGCACATCCGCCACTTCACCTGGTGCGATGATTTCTCCTCCGCCCGCAACGCCTCCATCGCCAACGTCGCGGAAGACTGGATACTCTTCCTCGATGCCGATGATTATTTCCCGCCCGGCGAAGCCGCCCGCCTCCGCAATCATCTGGCGGACGACACCACCGACGGCACATTGCTCTACCATGTCATCGAAGGCCACACGCCTTCGCTCGCGCGACGACTGTTCCGCAATCATCTCGGCCTCCGTTTCGAAGGCATCATTCACGAATCCATCCGCCGCAGCCTCGTCGCGCTTCCGAACGCCCGCACCCATCACACCGGCGTGCACTTGCAACATCGCGGCTACCACCCCGCCTCTCTTCCCCAAAAGCTCCTGCGCAATCTTCCCTTGCTCGAACGTGAATGGCAGCGTTGCCAAGCCTCAACTGATTTCACGCAACGCACCTACGTCGGCAAAGAACTCGCCCATGCCAGCATCCTCCTCGGCCGCGTTGATGAAGGACTCACCCTGCTAAATCAACTGATTGATTCAATTCTTCAACGTGGCACCGCCCCCGGCGACGTCGAAATCGCCGCGCTCGCCACCTTGCTCTGGTTCTTCGATGAACGCGGCCAAACGACTGAAGCCCTCGCGCTCTGCCGCCGCGTGCAATCACTCTTCGCTCCACATCCCGCCTTCCCGCTCTATCGCGGCCTCGCGCTGGCGCGCGCCAAGGAGTTTTCCGCCGCGCTCGAGGACTTGAATCAATTTGAACGAAACTGGGTCTCCGGCCTCGTGACCGTGTCCGTTCCCGAGGCCTATACAAACCTTGCGCTTTGGGATTTGCAGGGGCAATGTTTCCTCCACCTGGGCGCGTTTGCCGACGCCGCAGCTCGATTCGAGAAGTGCGCGGCCTTTGCGCCCGATCGCGAAGAATACGCGAAAAAACTCCACCTTGCCCGAAGCCTGATGCGATGAACGATTTGTTGGATGCCAAGTTATCGTTGAACGAGCAGTTCGTCTGGGAACCCATGCCCGACGGATGCATCCTCTATTGCCAGGATTCGGGCCAGATCATCACGCTCAATCCCACCGCGGAATTGATCCTCTCCTACTGCGACGGCGCCACATCCCTGCGCGAAGTTTACCACGCCATGACGCAGGAAACCCCCATCGCCGAAGATGTGTTCTTCAGCACCGTCCAGCGTTTCCTCGACGAAAAAGTCTTGCTTCCTGCCACGTCGTGAGCCGTCTCTTCACGTTTGTCATCCACGGTGTGACCGTCCAGTTGCGCGTCGATCCGCCGGAATTGATTGCGCTTGCGGAAGGACTTTACTCCGCCTGCCAGCCGCGTGTCGAAGACTGCGCGCCCGACGCGCCGGCCCAGATCGCGTGGGAAAACCGCAAGCCCGGACAAACCACGCTCGTCTTCCGCGGCACCCCGGTGCTCCAAGCCACCACTGAAGCCGAGCTGTATTTTCAAAGTGAACATATGCTCAACCAGATGTTCACCATCCGGCTGGACCGCCTTCTGCATGTCCACGCCGCCGCCGTCGTCACGCCCGATGGAGGCGCCTGGCTGGTGTGCGGACCGTCACGCGCCGGCAAAACCTCCCTTACGCTTGCACTTCTCCTCCACGGCTGGCAGTGGCTCTCCGATGAATTTGTCTTCTTCGACCCCAACAACCTCGCCAACGCCCTCGGCTTCCGCCGCAATTTCAATCTGAAGGAACCATCGTTTCCGCTCTTTCCCGAAACCGCCAGCCTGCCGCACAATCGCGAATTCTTCTCGCACGCCCGCCAGACGCGCATCCGGTTCATCGACCCGACCGATTTGTCCCCCAATGGCTGGCGCGAAAGCGCGCCGCTGTCCGGCATTTTGCTTCCCCGGTTCGACGATCAAATCACCGCGCCTCAGCTCGAGCGCAAAGACAGCCTCGAAGCCGTGCAAGTGTTGCTGGGCGAAACCGCCTGCTGGCAGCCGTGGGCGCTGCAATTCCTCTCGCGCATCTGTCAGGAACTTCCGGTGCTCGAATTCGCCTACAACCATCCGCGCCACATCGAGCCGTTGGTGGAGGAAATCCAGCGCAACTCCTCTTGATGCTGTGAAAGGCCGCTCAAGCCACCTTCCCACCGACCAATTCCAGGCGCATCTGCCCCGCCCTGTCCCGCTCATAATGCAGCGTGACCGAACCGCCTGATTGCAATTCCCGTGTCTCGGGCAGCAACCACACGACATTCCGCCACGAACACTCGCTCGACGCCTGCGGAGACGTTGTCAACGATACTCCTTCCGCCAGAGTTGATTCAAAATACAACAACACACCGCTGGCCACCCCCTCGCGAACCAGCGGCGCGGCCACGCGCGGTGAAAACACTTCCGCTTCGCCACCTTGCAGGTTCAATGAGGCCAGCACAACGGGCGCCGTCAATTGTGGCCACTCCTTGACCAGGTGCGGAGACACCAGAAAATACTGTGCCGCGTTGAATTCCGCATGTGCCAGCGATGAGAAATCAATCCCGTATTCCACACGCCAACTCGCAAGGTTCGCATGTCCGAAACTGCGCCGCGCCAGTTCATCCGCCGGCACCGTCACCACCACGCCATACAACTTTACTTCCGCCGGAATGACGCGTCCGCCTGGTTTGAGAAACCTCCGGATGGCATCGTGAAACGTTTCGACAATATTTTCGCCGAACGGTTCGTTGCCCAGCAATTCTCCCACGATGACATCCGCACGCCCGGGCAATTCCACATGCGTTGACCAACCCGGTTTGATGATCACCCGATCGCCCAAGCCATTTGACGCCACGACTTTCTCCGCCGCGTGCGCAATATTCCCCGCCTCGATCGCATACACACGCGCCGCTCCGGCCTTCGCCGCCGCAATCGCCAGCACACCTGTGCCCGTCCCCAGATCCACCACCACATCACCTGGCTTGACCGTGCGCCGGACCGCCTCGATGAACGCGTTGGTGCGCTCCCGGTCATTCAACATCCCGATGTGAATCGACGCCTGATCAAATCCCGCGCGGCTCGCCACACTCACCGCACTCTCCTCCGGACTCCGCAACACCCCTTCGATTTGCAATTGAGAAATCGTCCGCAGGGCATCCACCCACTCCTGCGCGCCCGCCAGCGACGGCTTCAACGCCGTCAGGGCCTCACCGACCGTGATCGGTTGATGAAACACCTCCAGCAATCGCAACGCATGCGCTCCAAACAAGACGGTTTGCGCGCCCGCGCACACACTGACTTCATTGCGCGCGTTGACCCGCACACTCACATCGGGCACACGTTGCAACACCGTGCTCAAATCCATGACCACCAGACTTTGGCGGGTCGCCCGCGGAAAGCCGAACAAAATCGTTGCCCGGTGGCCGTACCGGCCGTTGCAAATCCTGCCTTATGGCGCCGCTTTCCAAGCGACCAATGACTTTGTGAATGGCCCGAGCCGTTCCCGCCAAAGTTTCGCATCCGGAAATAGCAGACGCATTTCGCGCGCGGTCAACAAGCGAATTTGCTCCACCTCGGCCTGGGCGCGAAGCGGATCAGGTTCACACTTCATCCAGCCGAGGTCCCGGTTTTGGAGCCAACGCCGCCGCAAGCCAACGGGCAAGTATTGCCAGCAGGGAATCAAGAAGTGAGGTTCCAGAGGGAAGTGGCGATTGGGGGTTTGCACGAAGTACCCGCGGCAAATGCGGCGGATTTCCGCTGCCATGGCCATCTGGTCAAAGAGGGTTCCAACGTGTTCAATGACGGAATTCGAGTAGCCGAGGTCAAATGCGCGGTCACGGAATTGGGGCATTTTGCGGGCGTCGCCGGCGACGGAGGTGAAGCGGGGCAGCGGGGCCGTTTCCGCTTCGAGGTTCAGCAAGGTGACTTCGCAATTTGCAGGCAGTTCGGTTTGCGCCCAGGAGGCGCTGGTGCCACCGACATCCAGGATGCGCACGACGGGAAGGTCCTTCGGGATAAGGTCCAAAAACCGCTGAAGCCGCTGCTGGCGCATGCGGGAAGCAACAGAATCTTTGTCGGTATTGTTGGCGAATTTGAAGAACATGCGGCCGCCGCACGATAACGGGGACGATGGTTCGAAGGCAATCTTCGGAATGGTGGAGGCGCCGGGAGTTGAACCTGGCAGGACGAATTCGCGGATTTTCGCGGACGTGCGTTTCAAGGCTATAAAATAAGGATGAAATGCGTGGCACGCGAATTTGACCATCGGTCGCCACGCGCACAAAAACGCACGAGAACGATAAAGTTTTGTTCACAACCGTACCCAACTACCGGCAGACTTCGCCCCCTCCCTGGATTGCCACCCCGCATCAACTTCAGCGGCGCGATGGGGGGCGGGGGGTGAGAATTGGCAGGGCGACTTGTTGTGTAATCGGGTGCGCTCGCACAGAATTTTCAGCAAAAGGGCTTCAGATTTTGGTCAAAACCAAAAAGGACTTCGTCCGAGGATTGCACACGTAGCAAAAAATCGCTTGCGCCGCACGAGCTTTGGAGTTAGGAAGCCAGCCGAAGGTGAAATCGGGGATGCTTAGGAGAGGCTGAGGGCCGATTTTGTGGCGACTCCAAAGGATCTTCACAGAGGAAAATTTATGGCAGAAAGGGTTTTTATGCAAAGGAGTAATTCACGTTTCATTGCGCTTTTGGCAACGTTCATTGCGGCCTTGGCTTTTTTGAGCGCGGTTTCCGTGAAAGCAGCACACCTGGTTTGGGACACCCAGTTTTCCCCGGTGCTCTCGGCGGTGAACGGGTATGTGTATGACGCGGTGAAGCAGAGCGACGGCAAGGTGGTGATGGTGGGAGATTTCATGGAGGTCAAGGGAGTGGCGCGGGTGCGGGTGGCGCGGT
>JBFMBT010000010.1:0-41642 GCA_040754875.1 Verrucomicrobiota bacterium
TGGCGCAGCAAGACGCCCATCATCTTCCGCGCGATGGACCAGTGGTTCATCAACATCAATCATGTGCTCCAGCGGCGGGATTACGCTCCCCCTCTCCCCAAGGGAGAGGGCCGGGGTGAGGGGGAAGGAACCGTTATCCAACCTGCGACTTCGGACGCTGGCCCTACTTTTCGCCAATCCGCATTGCAGGAAATCGATCGCGTCAAATGGATTCCCGATTGGGGCATCAACCGCATCAAAGGCGCCGTGGAATCCCGTCCCGACTGGTGCATCTCGCGCCAGCGCACCTGGGGCGTGCCCATCCCGGCGTTTTACGACGCCAACAGCGAGCCCATCCTCGACGCACGCATCGTGCGCAACGTCGCCGCACTGGTGGAGAAGCAGGGCTCCAATGTCTGGTTCGCCACCAGCGCCGCGGATTTGTGGAAACAGGTGAAGCCCGCGGATTGGACTGGCCCCGAGGCCGTCGCCAAGTCCGCCGACACGCTGGACGTGTGGATTGACTCGGGCAGTTCCTCGCGCGCGGTGACCGCGCAGCGGCCCGAATTGCGCGGCGCGGACAAGGCATTTCAGGCGGATGTTTATCTCGAAGGCAGCGACCAGCATCGCGGCTGGTTCCAGTCGTCGCTGCTGATTTCGCTCGCGGGCAACGGCGCGGCGCCGTTCAAGACCGTGCTCACCCACGGGTTCATGGTCGATGCCGACCGCGAAAAAATTTCCAAGAGCAAGCAGGCCCAGGCCGGCTACGAAAAACCGCAGACCGCCGAGGCCTACGTGAAGAAATGGGGCGCGGACATTGTGCGGCTTTGGGTTGCGTCGCAGGATTACCGCAACGACATCGTCGTGAGCGAGGAACGCATCAGCAAGGTTGCGGAAACCTATCGCGGCATCCGCAACACCCTGCGCTACCAGCTCTCGAATCTTTACGACTTCGACCCCGCGAAACACTCCGTGCCCGACGACCAGCTCACCGGCCTGGACCGCTGGATCCTCGGCGAATTCGCCAAGCTCGAAGCCGACGTGCTCAAGGCTTACGACGCGTATGAGTTTCACGTCGTCTATCAGCGCATGAGCCAGTTCTCGGCCGTCGAGCTGTCCGCGATGTATCACGATTTTATAAAGGACCGCATGTACACCAATGCGGCGAATTCCTCGCGCCGCCGTTCCAGCCAGACCGCGCTCCACCGCATGGTCAAAGGCCTGTGCCAGATGCTCTCCCCCATCCTCGCCTACACCGCTGATGAAGCCTGGGAATTCGTGCCGGGCGTCAGCGGTTCGGTGCATGAGGGGGAGTGGAAATCGAGAGGGGTTGAAATATCTTCAACTCAGCAAGAGACATGGCAACGACTCTTTGAGTTGCGTGGAGCTGTGTTACTAGAACTGGAAAAGGTACGACAAGGGAAGACTATCGGTAAGGCATTAGAGGCAGAGACCGAACTTAAGGTCCCGCGAGAAGCGCTTAACCCCGACACACATGTCGCAGCGGATTGGGTCGCTATAGTCACTGTGGGGGAATCGCAAATAGGCTTCCGCCGCGATTTCTGGTCCGAATCGAATCTTGTCGATCTCAAAGAGATTTTAAGCATCTCACGAATTGACAAGACCGCTGGCGACAAGCCTTATTTGGAAATTGTTGTTCGCCGAGCCTCCGGCCAAAAATGCGAACGCTGCTGGCATTGGGAAACCGACGTCGGCACCCACGCCGAGCACCCGACCCTCTGCGGTCGCTGCGTGCAGGCCGTAGAAGAATCCCCGGTCGCGTAAGCCCCTGTTCCGGACCGCGCGACTCCAGTCGCGCTTGCAACCCTGCGTGCCGACCAAGGTGCAACCCTCGACCACCCGGCACACCCGCCACCTTCCCGGATCGCGGCTGTCCCCAGCCGCAGCGTGTGGTCGGCAACCAGCGGCCAGGAGGTTCGTTTGATTCCATGTACGTGCGGTGATCATAACGTCGCACGAATATCACCGGCAGTCCCACGCGTGTTCGCAACCCGTAGCGCAGGTTTCTCCCGACTCGTCGGGACTATATCGCCGATTTCAATCGGCTGGGCGCGGCAAGACAAGGGACATCGGCATCGTCGGCAACATCATGCGAATCGAGTCAATCACGCGGCCGCAGGCTCGAAGCCTGCGATACAGCAGGTTGGAAACCTGCGCTACAAAGCAGGCGTTGCCAAATGAACCTTCTGAGTTTTCGTTCCAAGCCATACTCCGCGGCTGGGGACAGCCGCGATCCGCACTACGCCTCCTTGGGCCTCACCAGCCAGTACCAAACCGTCCCCGCCAGCCCAAACGCCGCGGCCGCGCCAAAGTTGTAGTGCGGCCCCAGGCTCCACAACCACGCGCCCAGAAACGAGCCGACCGTCACCACCGAATCGCGGATCAAATAATACGCGCCCACCATCCGCCCGCGCAGTTCCGGCACGCAATACCCCACAATCAACGCCTTCCGCGCCGGCTCGCCAAATTCCTTGAGCCCGCGCACCGCAAACGCCAGCGCCAGCCAGCCAAAACTCGTCGCCCCAAACAGCGACAGCGGGAACAGCGTGAAGAACACAAACGTCGCCAGCACAAACGGCCGTTGCCCATGCCGGTCCGCCAGGCGCGCGACCGGAATATAACACACCATCGCCGTGATCATCTCAATCGCCACGAGCCAGCCGAATTGTTCGGCGTTGACGCCGCCGACATTCATCGCCCACAGGATGACAAACGCGTAGGGAATCCGTTCGCAAAAGCGGATGAGGATGTCGCTGACCAGCAATTCGCGCAGCGGCGCGGGAAACGCCCGGCACACCCCGACAAATGAAATCCGGTCCGTGGTTGCCGCTCCATCCCTGGCGGCATCCGGCTCGACCATGAACCACTGGAAAAGCGTCGTCGCCACACTCAGCACAATGCACCCCGCCAGCGCCAGGCGCACGCCGCGTTCCCAGCCGAAATGGAAAATCAGCCACCCGCCGGCCAGCGGCCCCAGCATCATCGGCACGCGGCGCACCAGCGATTGCACGCTCACGCCCATCGTGTGCCGGCTGCGGTCCAGCGACGTGGCCACCACGGTGAACGTCGTGGGCAGCGACAGCGCGCTCCACGCCAGAAACAGAAACGAGCCGAGAATCAACGCCAGCCAATGCTGCCACCACAGCACCAGCACATAGCCCGCGAGCGACAGTCCGCTGAACAGCAGCAACGACCGCCGCTGTCCCCAGCGATCCGTCAGCCAGCCGCCGGGATAGGCATACACCGCGCCCAGCAACGTTTGCAGCGCGTCGAACAACCCGATGACCAGCACCGTCGCACCCAGCGTCTCCAGATACTTCGGCGCGAATCCCAGCCACAGCCGTTCGCCCGTGCCAGCCAGCACCAGCGCGCCCAGCAACAACGCCGTGTTGCGCCGCAACGCGAGGAAATCCGCCACTTTGCGCCAGGTGCTCATATCCAAGGCAAAACCGCCCGGAGCGGACAGTTCCGGTCGTTCGCGCAAGAAACCCTCCTTAAGGATTACTCATCGCTTTTCACCAATGAAACTCCCGCGCCCGGTCACCTCATCATTGATCCCATGTGACCCATCTCCGGGTAATCTGCAATCCGCGCCGGCCTGGAGAGCGGTTCATAGCTTGAACGCTAGCCACACCGTCATTCCCCGGCAACTGCATAGTGTCCGGATCGCGGATCCAAGACCCGCTTACGATATCGCGAGTCACGACCGTCAGCAAAAACCCGGCTGGTCGTAAGCGCGACCTCGCCAACCCGCGCTCCACAAAGCCCCGGAGGGTCGGTATGTTTATAGACCCACCGCGCCAAATACCGCCAAGCTCCGTAGGAGTGCCAAGTCGCGCATCTCCTCTCAATACAGCGCGCCTCCAGTCTCCCCTTCTCATTGTCCCATCCCACCGCCTTGCACTCTGCATCCACCCCATTCGATTGATCATTCGCTTGCAAATCTTCGCGCTTCTTTCGTCATTTGGCCTTCGTCATTCGTCATTCCCCCACGGGCCACCCCGTTTAACTCATGTAACTTATGAACCCATGCCACCGCTCGCCCCACGGGCCACGATTCAGTCTTGCCAGTCACGGGCGACTCGTTGAATCTCACGCCGTTTAATCGACCATGGCAAAAAAGGCGCTCATCACCGGTATCACGGGACAGGACGGCTCATACCTCGCCGAACTGCTCCTTTCCAAAGGCTACGAAGTTCACGGCATCATCCGCCGGGCCAGCACGTTCAACACGGGCCGGCTCGACCCCATTTACGCGGACCCGCACTCGGGCAAGAGCCGGTTGTCCCTCCATTACGGCGATCTTGCCGACGCCAGCGCGCTGTCGCGGCTCATCGGCAAAATTGCGCCGGATGAAGTGTATAATCTCGCCGCGCAGAGCCATGTGCGCGTGAGCTTTGACAGCCCGGAATACACCAGCGACATCGTGGCCACGGGCACGGTGCGCCTGCTCGAGGCCATCCGCGAGACGGGCATCCAGCCGCGCTTTTACCAGGCGTCTTCGAGTGAAATGTTCGGCAAGGTGCAGGAGATTCCGCAGAAGGAAACGACGCCGTTCTATCCGCGCAGCCCGTATGGTTGCGCGAAGGTGTATTCGTACTGGATCACGGTGAATTATCGCGAGTCCTACGGAATGTATGCGTGCAACGGGATCCTGTTCAACCACGAGTCGCCGCGGCGTGGCGAGACGTTCGTGACGCGCAAAATCACGCGCGCGGTGGCGCACATCCTCGCGGGCCTGCAAGACAAGCTCTACCTCGGCAACCTGGACGCCAAGCGCGACTGGGGGTACGCGAAGGAATACGTCGAGGCGATGTGGCTCATGCTCCAGCAGAACGAGCCGGATGATTATGTGGTCGCCACAAACGAAACCCACTCCATCCGCGAATTCCTGGATGTGGCGTTCGGCCACGTGGGGCTGGACTGGAACAAGTACGTGGAGATTGACCAGCGCTATTACCGGCCGGCGGAGGTGGATTTGCTGATTGGCGATTACAGCAAGGCCAGGCGCAAGCTGGGCTGGGAGCCGAAGACGAAATTTGCGGACCTCGTGAAGCTGATGGTCGATGCGGACGTGAAGCTGTTGAAAGACCATCGCGAAGGCCGCATCAAAGTCACCAGTTGATTCATGCCAAGGGCGCTCATCACCGGCATTACCGGTCAGGATGGCTCGTATCTGGCCGAGTTGCTATTGGGCAAGGGCTACGAAGTGCATGGCGTGGTGCGCCGCACCAGCACGCTCGAACGCTCGCGCATCGACCACCTCTATCGCGACCACTCGATTTACGGCAAGACGCTCTTCCTCCATTACGCGGATCTGGATGACCCCACCACGTTGCGGCGCGTCATCGTCAAGGCGGCGCCCGATGAAATCTACCACCTCGCCGGCCAGAGCCACGTGGGGTTGAGCTTCGACATCCCGGAATCCACGTGCGAACTGACGGCGATGGGCACGCTGCGCTTGCTGGAGATGATCCGCGACCTGCCCAAGGCGCCGCGGCTGTATCACGCGTCCACCAGCGAAATCTTCGGAAAGCCTGCGCAGGCGCCTCAGGACGAAACGACACCGGTCAATCCGGTGACTCCTTACGGCTGCGCCAAGGCGTTTGCCACGCGCATGGTCGCGATTTACCGGGACAGCTTCGGCTTCTTCGCGTGCAACGGGATCATGTACAACCACGAGTCTCCGCGACGCGGCGAAAATTTCGTCACGCGCAAGATTTGCCGGGCGGCGGCGGCCATCAAGCTGGGCCTGGAAAAGGAATTGTTGCTCGGCGACCTGTCCACGCAGCGGGATTGGGGCCATTCACTCGATTACGTGCGCGGGATGTGGCTCACCTTGCAGCAGGCGAAGGCAGACGATTATGTGTTCGCCACCGGCGTGTTGCACACTGTGCGGGACGTGGTGGAAACGGCATTCAAGGTCGCCGGGTTGAACTGGCAGCGTCATGTGCACCAGGATCCGCGCCTGTTGCGCAAGGCCGAGCCGGTCAATCTCACTGGCAATGCCGACCGGGCAAAACGCGTGCTTGGCTGGAAACCGGAAATCTCGTTCGAACAAATGATCGAAGAAATGACGAAGTCGGAGATCGCGCTCCTGTCCGCGCGGAAATGATTCCCGGGCGCGGCCGCCTTTACAGGCTCTTGTAAACAATGATCACGCCGTAGTCGATGACCGGCTGCTTGGTTTCTGCATCCACGCGCGTGTATTGAATGGGGTGCAGGCTCACGAAGTGCCCTTCGCCGAGGCTGCTGAGGAATTCCGTCACCGTCTGGTCAAAGCGGTCCTTGCCCTCCACCACGCATTCGTTGCGCAGAATGGTTCGTTGCAGCAGTTTGATCGACGCCTTGGCCACCGCCTCCATCGGGCGGTTGGGTTTCTTGATCAGCTCTTCCGAGGCCTTGCCCCCGCTGGGCACGGTGAGCTTGCCGCCGCTCCCGCCCGGGCCGGCCTGAACGATGATCGTCTCGTTGCAGGACGGGCAGGCGATTTCCGCGCCGATCATCGAATCATCGGCGGTCAGCAACTGGCTGCAGTTCGGGCATGTAAAATTAATATCCATACTCGCGAGTCTCCATGTGGGCGATTGGTGGCAATATAGGTCATCCCGTCATGAATTCTAGCAAAAAGAGTTTGGGAAATCATGTCCGTTTGCGCATTGCGCCGATTTCTTCGCGGCGTTACATGTTGCACATGATTGTTCATTTGAATGGCGAATTCCTGCCGAAGGAGCAGGCGCGGATTTCCCCCGATGACCGCGGGTTTTTGTTTGCCGACGGCGTATACGAAGTGGCCCGGGTTTACCCGGCCAAAGGCCTGTTCGCCGCCCAGGCCCACTGGGACCGCCTGGAGCGCAGCCTGCGTGAATTGCAAATCAAGCTGCCGCAGCCCGCCGACTGGCAGGGGATCTCCGAGGAATTGCTGCGCCGCAACCATCTCAAACGCGCGGATGCCATCATCTACCTCCAGATTACGCGCGGCGCCGCCCCCCGCAAGCACGCGTTTCCGGACGATGCGACGCCCACGATTTACGGGTTCGCCATGCCCTTCACACCTCCCGTGGAGAAATGGAAGAAAGGCGTCAAGGCCATCACCGCGCCGGACATCCGTTGGACCCGGTGCGACATCAAAACCGTCTCGCTCCTGCCCAATGTCCTCGCCAACCAGCGTTCCAAGGAAAACGGCGCCGATGAAGCCGTGTTGATCCGCGACGGCGTGGTGACCGAAGGTTCCCACAGCAACTTCGCCGGTGTCTTCGGCGACACCCTCGTGACTCATCCGCTCTCGAACCTTATCCTCGGCGGCATCACTCGCGGAGTCGTGCTGGACTTGTGCCGCAAGCTGAAGATTCCCGTGCGCGAATTTCCCATTCTCGAAACCGAGTTGGCCCAGGCCCGCGAAATGATGTTGCTCGGCACCACCACCGAGGTGTTGCCCGTCGTGCAGTTGAATGACGTCACGGTCGGCAACGGCCGGCCCGGGCCCGTCACGCGCAAATTGCAGGAAGCGTTCTGGAAGCTGACGCAATGAAGGCGTTCAAGGCCATCGCCGCGATGTCCGAAAATCGCGTCATCGGGCGGGGCAACCAGATTCCGTGGCATTTGCCGGAGGATTTCAAGTGGTTCAAGCAGACGACCACCGGCCACATCATCGTCATGGGCCGCAAGACGTTTGAGTCCATCGGCCGGCCCCTGCCCAATCGCACCACCATCGTCCTCTCCCGCTCAGGCGCGCCGATTCCGGGCGTCACCGTCGTGTCCGGCTTGCGCAAGATTGATCCGGCGAAGGAAACGTGCGATGTCTTCATCTGCGGTGGCGCGCAGATTTACGAACAGACACTGCCGTTGTGCTCGGATTTGTATCTCACGCTGGTTAAACGAACGGTGGAGGGCGACGCCTTCTTCCCCCCCTTCGAACACCTGTTCGACCTGCGGGCCGAACTCCGGGACACCCCGGAGTTCAGGATCCTGCATTACGTGCGGAAAGCTGGGTGACCCTGCAAAAACTGCAAACTGTGCAAACTATTGTTTGCCGGTTTTGCACCGCAACAGCGCCGGTTTGTTGTTTCCGCCCGCTTCCGCCCGCTTCCGCCCGGTAAATGCCCTTGCGCCTAAAAATAGTTTTCCTTGTCCGCGAACAGCAGGTTGAAGGTCGTCAGCGAACCGTAGCTGCGCGTGATGTATTGCTGCATCTCCAGTTTGTCCGCCTCGGACAGCTTCTCGTGCGCGTTGACCTTCTGCTCCAGCACCCGCAGATTGTTGCGGACCATCACGATCTTGTGGAAAAAAACTTCCAGCGGAATTTCCTTGGGTTGCAGGGACGGGTCCGCCGGCTGCAGGACGACGCGCCCGTTGTGCCAGCGCTTGCCGAGCTGTTCCACCACATCGTCGGGCCGCTGCAAGCCAAGCTCCTTGATGACCGCCTGCACCGTGTCCTTGACGAACCCCGCCAGCGGCTGCTCCAGTGCGGTGACGGACACCTGCGCCTCGGCCGGTTCCAGCCCCGCCGTGTCCGGCGCCAGCACCTTCGTGCTGTCAGCAAAGCGGACTTCGGCCGTGGTTTCGCCGATGGACTTGACCGTGCCGACGCCATACTGGAGATGGCGCACCTTCATGCCGATGTGGAGCGACTCGATTTTCATTCGCGGCCTGTTATTAGGGTGTGCCCGAAGGAAATTCCAAGAGTAATTTCGCAAAATATGCGCGCCGCGCAAGCCGGCCAAGCGCGGCATCGCAAGCGGCCGGCTGATTTTTGTCGCCTCATTCCCGGTTTCATGGAATCACTTGGCGTCGCTACGCATGAATTCGCTGGCCCGCAAAATCCACGACGCCCACGCCGTGATGCTCAAGTCACTCGGTGTGAAGCTCAAGACCCGCGAAATCCCCCGCGCCGAGGACATCCGAGCCAGCGGCATCATCCAGACCGCCGGTTCGTGCACGCTGGACAATTCGCTGGAGGCGGATTTCTACGGCACACCGGAAAAAAACATCAGCTATTCGTGGGACGAAGTCCCGTGGTGGCGCATCCGCGACGCGCGATTGGTGGGAGACAATGGCCAGATTTTCCTCGCTGACGGCAGCTTTCTGCTCGCCTCGGTTCATCCGCAACAGAATCTGTTGCATCGTTTCAAAATCCGCCGGCCCATCCGCACCTTCGAGCAAAAGTTGAAAGCCCCCGTGTTCCATCTCACCGGGCGCAATCACGAAAACCGCGGCCACTTCCTCCTGCAACATCTGCCGCGCATCATGGCCGCGCGCGCGCTGCTGGAAAAAATCGGCGATTACCGCATCCTCGTCGCGCCCAACCACGCCCGCTGGCAGAAGAACATGCTCGAACTGGTGGGTTTCGATCCGGCCCGCGTCATCGAAGGCTCGCAAGGCACCATCTCGGTCGAAGACCTCATCTACGTGCCGCACATCTACGGCTCGAATGCCTTGGTGCGCCCCGATCTCTGCCGGGAGATTTGCGCTTACGCCGGCAAGGTTCACCTGCCCGCGCCGGTCGGCCCGCCCATTTTCATTTCCCGCCAGGACGCACCGGACAAGAAGCTCTTGAATGAACCGCGCATCATCGAGATTGCGCGCGAAGTGCTCGGCTCGCTGGAAGTCATCGAACTGCGCAAGTTTCCCTTGAAGGAACAGGTGGCGTTGTATCGTCGCGCGCCGGTGATCATCGGGGCCATCGGTCAGGGCCTGTGCAACGTCGTCCTCACCACGGGACGGTTGTTCATCTCGTTGAAGCCGGGCCTCACGGTAAGCGATTATTTTCATTCCGGCCACACGACAACCGTTGCCAACGTGTGCGGCAATCAGGCGATCACTTTCTTTTCCAACGAATCCATTCGCATGCGGGGCAGTTGGGGGTTTCCAGAGGAGCGGTTTCGCGAGCAGTTAACGCGGCTGATGCGTGCGCCGCGGTTGAAACCCATCGTTGGCCTGTTGGAACGCGGGCGGCGCTGACAAGTGCCGATATCGGGCGGAAGCGGGCAGGAGCGGGCGGAAATGGTATAACTGACTGATAATCAAATAGTTGCGAAATCCGCATAAGTTGCGCATCCGCTTTTTCATGCAACTTGTTGCCAGCGAATTAGTTGCGGCGCATAAATGCTGATTAAGGAGTCCATGGTTGAGCGAGTAAGAAATGCTTTCACGCATTTTGAATTTCAGCACGGTGGCCGCTGAAAGCCGGGACCACTTCGAACCCCAATTGCGGCTTGCTCCGGTTGGCTTTGGTTTTCTACTGTTTGCGCCTTGATTTGAACGCCGCCCGGCGGCCACCACGACATGTTGTCCGAACAGTTTTACGAAACGCTCTTCCTCATCCGCCGCGTCGAGGAGGAAGCGGCGCGCATTTATCCAACGGACAAGATCCGCAGCCCGATGCATCTGTCCATCGGGCAGGAATCGGTGTCGGTCGGCGTGTGCGCCGCGCTGCGCGCGGAGGATGTGGTGTTTGGCACGTATCGATGCCACGCGCTCTACCTGGCCAAGGGCGGCGACCTGAAGAAAATGGTGGCCGAGCTGTATGGCAAATACTCCGGCTGCGCCAAGGGCAAGGGTGGCTCGATGCATTTGATTGATCCGGCGGCGGGCGTGCTGGGGTCGTCGGCGATTGTGGGCACGACGATTCCGCAGGCGGTGGGCTACGCGCTGGCGCTGAAATATCAGCGCAAGCCGGCCATCGTGGCGTGCTTCTTCGGCGACGGCGCGGTGGAGGAAGGCGCGTTCCACGAGAGCCTGAATTTCGCGGTGCTCAAGAAGCTGCCCATCCTGTTCGTCTGCGAAAATAATTTCTACGCCATCCACTCGCACATCCTCACGCGCCAGCCGACGGCGAACGTCATCGACCGCGCCAAAGCCTACGGCATCCCCGTGGCGCAGCATGACGGCAACGACATTGCCGGCCTGCACACAGCGACGAAGAGCGCGGCCGACGCCATCCGCAACGGCGGCGGGCCGCAATTCTTCGAGTGCCTCACTTATCGCTGGCGCGAACACGTGGGCATTGCCGAGGATTACCACACCGGTTATCGCACGCGCGAGGAAGCGCAACCGTGGCACGACAACGATCCCGTGGCGAAGCTGGCGGCCCAACTGGACGCGCAACAGCGCCAGGCGATCGAGGCGCGTGTGGAGGAACGCATCCGCGAGAGCTTCGCGTATGCCGAAGCCGAGCCGTTCCCCGAGGTGAGCGCGCTGTACGAAGACGTCTTGAAGGAATCCTGAAATGGAACGCATTCTTACCTACGCCCAGGCCCTGCTGGAAGGCACCGAACAGGAAATGCGCCGCGATCCGTCGGTGTTTGTTTATGGACTCGGCGTGGACGATTTCAAGGGCATCTTCGGCACGACCTCGGGATTGTTGCAGAAATTTGGACCCGAACGCGTGTTCGATACGCCGTTGTCCGAGGACGCGATGACCGGTGTGGGCATCGGAGCGGCGCTGGCGGGGTTGCGGCCGATTCATGTGCACATCCGGTTCGATTTCCTGCTGTTGGCGATGAACCAGTTGGTGAACATCGCCGCCAAGAGCCGTTACATGTATGGCGGGGCGGTGTCGGTGCCGTTGGTGGTGCGGGCAATCATCGGGCGAAGCTGGGGGCAGGGCGCGCAACATTCGCAGGCGCTGCATTCGCTGTTCATGCATATTCCCGGCCTGCGCGTGGTGGCGCCCACTACGCCGTATGACGCGAAGGGCTGCCTGATTCACAGCATCCAGGACGACAACCCGGTGATCTTCGTGGAGCATCGTCTGCTGCACTTCGTGAAAGGCCACGTGCCGGAGGAGGAATACACGGTGCCGTTTGGAGCGGCGCGCGTGCTGGCGCCGGGCAAGGACGTCACGCTCGTGGGCATTTCCTTCATGGCGGTGGAATGCATGCGTGCGCGCAAACATCTGGCCGCCCAGGGCATCGACGCGGAAGTGATCGACCCCATTTCGTTGACGCCGCTGGACATCGAGACGATTGCGAAATCCGTGCGCAAGACCGGCCATCTGGTGGTGGCGGACAACGCGTGGCTGAGTTGCGGCGCGAGCGCGGAAATCATCACGCGCCTCATGGAACACATGGGCGGCACGGCGTTCAAAGCGGCGCGCGTCGGCTTTGCGCCGGTGACGTGTCCGCCGACGAAGATTCTCGAAGATAACTTTTATCCCGGGCCGGAAACGGTGGCGTCCCTCGCGCATTCGCTGTTGCGACCCAATGCGCCGAAGTGGACGCCCGCGGCGGCGGCGAAGCCGGAGGCGATTGAATTTCGCGGGCCGTTCTAAGGCGTACCATGCAGTCAAGCGACCCAGAATGAATTGAAATGAACGCGCCGCACAATGTGGAGCGCGGCGTTTACGCCGCTTCAGCGCCCACACTAAACAGTGAACTTGAATCCACTGCCAACGCGCTCGATCAAGCCACGTTGAAGCGGGCTAAAGCCCGCGCCCCTGCCAAGGCCCCCGGAGCTTTTCACGCATGACCAACCTGGACATTTTGCTGGCGGATGCCCGGCGCGTTTGCGAGAAGGTGAACCTGCGCGGTCTGGAGGGGGCGCAGGTGTTGATCACCGGCGCGTCCGGCCTCATCGGCACGGCGATGCTGGCATCGCTGGCGGCGTTGCACGAAGCCGGCATCAAGACGCGCGTGATGACGCAGGTGTATTCCGAGCCATCCAATGAGATGTGGAAACTCGTGAAGTTGATCGACGGGCGGCTCATCCGGATGAACCTGGCGGACGCGCGGGCGTGCGGGGGATTGTCTGGCGCGGACATCATCATTCACGCGGCGGGCTACGGGCAGCCTGGGTTGTTCATGGCGGACCCGTTGACGGCCTTGCGCTTGAACACGGTGGCCACGGACACGCTGTTGCAAAAGCTTTCGCCCAAGGGACAACTCCTCTTCACCAGTTCCACGGAAGTCTATCAGGGACTCGACAAGGCGGAACTGACGGAGAACGACATTGGCACCACCGACCCCGCGCATCCGCGCGCGTGTTACATCGAAGGCAAGCGCACCGGGGAAACGATGTGTCACGCGTGGCGCGCGAAGGGCGGGCGGGCGGTGGCCGCGCGGCTGGCGCACACGTACGGCCCGGGCACGCGCAAACACGACCAGCGCGCGATGAACGTATTCATCGAGAAGGCACTGACGACGCGCCAGATTCCGATGCGCGACGCGGGCGCAGCGGTGCGCACATATGGTTACATCGCGGACACGGCCGCGGCGTTGTGGAACATCCTGCTTTCCGGCAAGGAGACGGTTTACAATATCAGCGGGCGCAGCACGACGACCATCCGCGCGCTGGCAGAAGCGATTGCGGCGAAAACGGGGGCGAAGGTGCAGTTGCCCGAGGTGGCGGACTCAGTTGCCGGTGCGCCGAAGGAGGTGCGCGTGAGTGTGGCGCGTTATGAGAACGAGTTCGGATCGTTGGCGCGCACGGAACTGGACGAGGGATTGGAGCGGACGATTGCGTGGCAGAGGAATCTTTATTGCGCATGAATAAAGACAGCAAGATTTACGTGGCGGGACACGGCGGCATGGTGGGGTCGGCGGTGGTGCGTTGCCTCCAGTCGGAAGGATACAAGAACATTGTCGGGCGTTCCTCGCGCGAACTCGATTTGACGCGGCAGGAGGCGGTCGAAGCGTTCTTTGCGTCCGAGCGGCCGGAATGCGTTTTTCTGGCGGCGGCGCGGGTGGGCGGGATTCTGGCGAACAAGACGTATCGCGCGGAATTCATTTATGTGAACCTCCAGATCGAGGCCAACATCATCCACAGCGCATGGAAATTCGGCGTGAAGAAACTGTTGTTCTTCGCCAGTTCGTGCATTTATCCGCGTATGTGTCCGCAGCCGATGAAGGAGGAGATGCTGTGGTCCGGCCACTTGGAGCCGACGAATTCGCCGTATGCGGCGGCGAAGCTGGCGGGCATCGCGCTGTGCCAGGCATACAACGAGCAGCACGGGACCGATTTCATCTCCGTGGTGCCGACGAACCTGTACGGTCCGAACGACAATTTCGATCCCGAGCAATCGCACGTGATGGCGGCGATGATATTGAAGTTTCACAATGCGAAGCTCCAGAAGGCGCCCAACGTCACGCTGTGGGGCACGGGCACGCCGCGGCGCGAATTGATGTTCGTGGACGACGCGGCGGCGGCCAGCGTGTTCCTGTTCCTGCACACCAACGAGAAGGGGCCAATCAACATCGGCATTGGAACGGACCATTCCATTCTGGAAATCGCGCAGATCGCCAAGCGCGTGGTGGAGTACGAAGGCGATATTGTATTCGACACGACCAAACCCGACGGTGCGCCGCGCAAGTTGTTGGATGTGACGCGGCTGCAGGCGCACGGCTGGAAACCGCGCGTGAATCTGGAGGAAGGCGTGACGCGCGCGTATCAGTGGTTTCTCGAATCGGGAGGGAAGCGGCGGGGTGATTGAAACGGGTGACTAATGAACAGGCTTGCGAAATCGCAGTATTTTCATTCTGTCCGATGCGGCATGCGACGCGTCGGTCCCCCTCACCCCGGCCCTCTCCCCAAGGAGAGGGGGATACGGTTCCCGCGTTCAGAAGAAATGATCCCGCCGGTTTATGCCGCACGCAAACTTAACGCGCTTGGAAACGGGCGGGTGGCTCACTAGGATGCGCGCATTCTATTATGTTCTGGAAACTGCAGGAAAACATCATCAGCGACAAAGACATTGAAATCCTCGTGGATTTCATCCGGCACACGCAGCGCTTCACGCAGTTCACCGAGGTGCGCGAGTTCGAGGCCGAATGGTCGGCGTGGCAGGGCTGCCGTTACAGCGTCATGATCAATTCCGGCAGTTCCGCCAACCTGCTGATGGTGGCCTTGATGAAGGAACTCAAAGGCTGGCAGGACGGCGACGAAATCATTGTGCCCGCCGTGACGTGGCCGACCACGCTGACACCCGTGATGCAGATGGGCCTCAAACCGGTGTTCGTCGATACCAATTTGCAGGACCTGTCGTTCAACTACGATCAACTGGCCAAGAAGATCACTTCGCGCACGCGCGGCATCTTTCTGGTGCATCTGCTTGGGTTCGCGGCGGACCTGGCGCGCATCAAGTCGATCATCGGCTCGCGCGACATCGAGATCATGGAGGATTGCTGCGAGGCGACGGGCGCGACGTATCAGGGCAGCAAGGTGGGCAACCACGGTGCGGGCGGGACGTTCAGCTTCTATTGGGGGCATCACATGACCACGGTGGAAGGCGGCATGTTGTGCACCAACCGCGAGGACGTCTATCGCCTGGCCATCTTGAAGCGCTCCCACGGCCTTGCCCGCGAACTCCCCGCGCAATTTCACCCGGCCATCAAGGCGCAGTATCCGGACATCGATTTCAGTTTTCTGTTCCTGACGGACGGTTTCAACATCCGCAGCACCGAATTCAACGCGGTGCTGGGCAAGGCGCAGCTCAAGAAGCTTGACGATTTCATCCGCATCCGGAACCGCAATTACACGCGCTTCCTGTCGATCTGCCGCGAGTACCCGAACGATTTGCTCACGGTGGAAGGCGAAGGCCGGTCGTCGTTCACACTGCCGTTCTTCTTCCGCGACGCCGCGAAGAAAACGGCCTTCGAGCAATTCATCCGCCAGCAAGGCATCGAATCGCGCCCGCTCATCAGCGGCAACCTGTTGCGCCAGCCATTCCTGAAGCGGTATTACGTGCCGAGCGAATTTCCCAACGCGGATTACATCCACGCGAACGCATTTTACATCGGCAACAACCAGTTCGTGAACGACGATCGTCTGGATGTGCTGGAGAAATTGATGCGCCAGTTTTTCACCGGCAAATGACGCACGCATGAGCGCGACGCCGCCAGCCTGGAGCTTGGTTGTTCCGTCCTGCGACGCCTACAACGACACCTGGCCGTTCTTCTTTCATTTCCTGTTCCAGTTCTGGCCGGACGTGCCGAAGCCGGTGTACCTGATCGCCAATCATTCGCGCTACGCGGACGACCGCGTGGTGACCATCCGCGTGGGCGAGGACCGGCAGTGGTCCGCGAATTACAACCGCGCGCTGGATGACGTGCCGGCGGAACTGCTGTTCAGTTTTCTGGACGATTTCCTGATTAATGCGCCCGTGGACCACCAACGCGTTGGCGAGTCGTTCCGGCAGTTTCAGGAACTCGGCGCGAAGTATTTCAGCGTGGACAATTTTCATGAGCCGGCGACGCCGCGGCCGGGCACTTGGTTTTGTCCGGTCACGCGCGAACAACTCATCGTGGGCCTCAACGCGACGTTCTGGCGAAAAAGTTACTTGAAGGAAGTTTGCGAGCCGGGGCTGAACATCTGGCAGGCGGAAAATCGGTTGAAGAGCTTCGCGAAGGCGAATCCCGAGGGACATTACTTTCTGGAAGAAGATCAGCCGCCGCTTGTGACCTACGTCGAATCCATCAAAGGCTTTTTCTGGAAGCCGGTGGCGGTGGAGTTTCTGGCAAAGCACGGATTGACGCCGAACTTGTGGCGGCGCCCGTGTCCGCCGCAGGGCGAGGACAAGCTCGCGCGCTTCCTGCGCAGCCTGCACAAGCGGCGGATGCGATTTGGCAATCGCTTGAACGATTGGATGAATGGCGAGTTGAGTCCGAAGGTGATTTATCCGCTGCCCACCGCGTGAATTGCATGGAAAAGCCCGAACACAAGCCCTGGGAAACGCTCGATACGCGCACCGTCTATGATGGCCTGCCGTGGCTGGCGATTCGCAAGCAGAAGGTGCGCCTGCAAACCGGAGCGGTCGTGGACGATTTTCATCAGGTGTGGATGCCGGATTACTCGCTGGTGTTTGCCGAAACGCCTGAGGGCAGGGTCATCCTGGAGCGGCATTACAAGCACGGCGTGGGGCGTGTGAACCTGACCTTTCCCGGCGGCACGATCGACGAAGGCGAAACGCCGCTGCAAGCCGCGCAGCGGGAGTTGCTCGAGGAAACCGGTTATCAGGCCGAACAGTGGGAATCAATCGGCCAGTTCACGGTGCACGCCAATTACGGTTGCGGCAAAGTGAACTTCTTTCAGGCGAAGAACGCGCAACGCGTCGCTGCGCCCGATTCAGCGGACCTGGAAATCACCGAGGTGGTGTTGCTGACACGCGAAGAAATCCGCGAGGCATTGCGGGACGGGGGGATTGCCACGATTGACACGGCGTTGTTCGCGTTGCTGGCGAAGTAAGCCTCTCAATGCGTCGCTTCGGCTGGCTGGCTGGACTGGCTTTCCGCAAATTCGAAGCCCACCTTGCCGTTGTCGCCCAGCACCAGGTGCGCGGCGAAGGGGCGGCCGTGCTTGGAAATGAATTTCGGCAGCACATCGGTGCGGCCGGTCGTGATGAGTTTGATGGCCTGTTCCTTGTCGATGGCCTGTTCGAGGACGACGCGGCCGGTGCGGAATTTGCACGGCTTCTTGTCGGCCTGCGAGTTCTCGCACAGGTAATCCTTCTCGGTGATGAACACGCGCCCGCCGCACTTCGGGCATTTGCCAATCGATTCGAGGCCCGTGAAATCGATCTTCGGCGCCGGCTCCTTCGATTTTTTCTCGCCGCCTTCGCGTGGTTTGCGCGGCTCGAACTCGAAGCCCACCTTCCCGTTCTGGCCGATGACGAGGAACGCCTTGAACGGCCGGCCCTTCTTGGAAATGAACTTCTCCAGCAAATCCGTCTTGCCGCCCGCCAGCATTTTCACCACCTGCTCGCGCTCGATGTTGCGCTGCAAAATGATCTTGCCCGTGCGGAAATGGCACGTGCGCTCCGGTCCGGTGGCGTGCTCGCAGATGTAATTCATGCCGTTCTCGAACACGCGCCCCGCGCACACCGGGCATTTGCCCAGCGGCTCCTGGCCGCTGAAATCGACCTTCTCCTGCTTGGCCTCGTCGTTCTGGTTCTGGCCGAAATCAAATTCCGCCTTCAACTCCGGCGTCAGCTTGATGATCGCGTTGAACGGCTTGCCCAGCTTGCTCTTGAACCCCTGCAACGGCCCGACCACGCGCTTGCTCAGCAACTCCTCCATCTCTTCGACCTCAAACTGCCGGCTCGCGACGATCTTCCACAACGCGAAATCGCAGCCCTGGCACTGGAATTTTTTATAATTCTCCTTCACCACGCCGCCGCACTTCGGGCACGGCGTCTTGAGCGTCGCGAAATCGCCGGGCACCGTGTCGCTCTCATGCGACTTGGCCTTGCGCACGATCGCCTTGGTCATCTCCTCGATTTCGCGCATGAAGGTGTCGCGCTTCAACTGGCCGTGCTCCATCTGCTTGAGCTTGAACTCCCACTCGCCCGTGAGTTCCGGCGAAATCAGTTCGGGAATCTGCAGCCCACGCAACAAGGTAATCAACGAAAACGCCTTCGCCGTCGGTTGCAACTCGCGCACATTGCGCACCAGGTATTTTTCCCAGATCAACCCTTCGATGATCGACGCGCGCGTGGCCGGTGTGCCCAGCCCTTTCTCGCGCATCGCCTCGCGCAATTCTTCGTCGTCAATCAATTTGCCCGCGCCTTCCATGGCGGAGAGCAGTGTCGCTTCCGTGAAGCGCGGGGGCGGCTTGGTCTGCAACGCCACAGCCGTGACTTCCTTGGTGTGCACCGTTTCGTTTGGCTGCACCGGCGCGAGCGTCGGCGCTTCGTCGCCCAGCACTTCGCGGCCGTACACCGCCAGCCAGCCCGGGTTGACCATCACCTTGCCTTCGCTCTTGAACGGCTCGCCGCAGACGCGCGTGATGCGCGTGGTCACCAAGAATTCCGCGGCCGGGTAAAACACTGCCAGGAACCGCCGCGTCACCATGTCATAAAGCTTCTGCTCGACTTCGTTCAGATGCTTCGGCTCCAGCGACGTCGGGATGATGGCGAAGTGGTCGGAAATCTTGGCGTTGTTGAAAATGCGTTTGTTGGGCTTCACCCAATCCTGCGTGAGCACCTGGCTCGCGAACTGTCCGTAAGCCGTGCTCTGCAACATCTCCATCGTCTTCTTCACCGTGCCGAGATAATCTTCCGGCAGGGCGCGCGAATCGGTTCGCGGATACGTCAACACCTTGTGCCGTTCATACAGCGCCTGGGCAATCTTCAGCGTGGTCGAGGCCGAAAACCCAAACCGGCTGTTCGCCTCGCGCTGCAAACTCGTCAGGTCGAACAACAGCGGCGACAACTGCGTCGTCGGCTTGCTTTCCTCGGTGACCGTGCCCGGCTGGCCGGTGCATTTCTTGACGATCTCCTCGGCGCGCTGGCGGTCCCACACGCGCTCGGGTTTCAATTCCGCGTCGCCGCTCTTGTCCTTGGCGAACTTCTCGTCGAACCACCGGCCCTTGTAGTCGCCCGCCTGCGCCGCGAACGTCCCGTGGATTTCCCAGTAATCCCGTGGCACGAACTTCTTAATCTTTTCCTCGCGCTCGACCACGATGGCCAGCGTGGGCGTCTGGACGCGGCCCACCGTCGTGAGATGGAACCCGCCGGTCTTCGAGTTGAAGGCGGTCATGGCGCGGGTGCCGTTGATGCCCACCAGCCAGTCCGACTCGGACCGGCAGACGGCGGCATCGGCCAGGGGAAGCATCGAGGTATTATCGCGCAGATGGGCGAACCCGTCGCGGATGGCGGCGGGGGTCATCGATTGCAACCACAAGCGTTGGATGGGCTTGGGCGTCTTGGTGTGCTTGAGGATATACCGGAAAATCAGTTCACCCTCGCGCCCGGCGTCGCACGCATTAATCAGGCTATCCACCTCTTTGCTTTTGATGAGGCGCGCCAGCAGCTTGAGGCGATCCTCGGATTTCTCGATGGGCCGCAGGTCGAACACCGGTGGGATGACCGGCAGATGGGCGAAGGTCCATTTGCCGCGTTTCACTTCAACCCCTTCGGGTGGACACAGTTCCAGCAAATGACCCACTGCGGACGACACGAGGTACTGGTCGCTCTCGTAATAGTCGCCTTTCTTGGTGAAACCGCCCAACGCTTTTGCGATATCGGCGGCCACCGACGGCTTCTCCGCTATAATCAACGCTTTAGCCATGTCTGGTAATTTACACCCTTCCGGAAGGCCCGCGAAGGGCAGTCTTTCAAATCTGGCGCGAGAAACTGGCCGAAAACCGGCCCAAAGTCAAAGGTTCTTTACAGTGTGCCGCCGGTTGATAATGCGTAATGCATTGTTGTCCAATTAGTTAACGCTGTATTGAAAGGCGGACAAAGTTTAAGCCACGCCATGGCTGGAACGGCATTCTTCGCAAAGACGGGGTGTATTTATTTAGACAGAGAGAGGAGGGGTGTTTACCTGCGTTAACGATTAGAAGCGTTTGAAAACTCAAACCGTCGCCGCCAGCCGCCGTGCGTACACTGCCTCTAGTCGTTCACACATGCGGTCCAAGCCGTATTCCTCCCGGGCCACTTGCCGCGCATTCAGTCCCAGCCGGAAGGCCAGCACCTCGTCGCCCAGCAACCGCAGGATGGCTTGCGCCAGCGCGCCCGCATCCGATGGCGCCACCAACAGCCCCGTCTGCCCATCCGTCACCACTTCCGGAATGCCGCCAATGGTCGTGCCGATGACCGCCTTGCCCATCGCCTGCGCCTGCAAAATGATTTGCGGAATCCCCTCATGCGCCGTGGACGGCAACACCACCACTTGCGCGGAGGCCAGCAGGTTCGGCACATCATCGCGATGACCCAGCAACGTCACGTGCTTTTCCAAACCTCCCTCGCGGATTTGTTGTTCGATCCACGCGCGCCGCGGCCCTTCGCCCGCGATGACGAAATGCGGCTGTGGCTTCACGGCAATGACTTGCTTCGCCGCGGCGAGCAGGAAGTCGTGCCCCTTCCAACTGCGCAGCACCGAGATCATCGCGACCAACGGCGTTTCGCGCGGCAGCTTCAATTCCGCATGTAACGTGGCCGTAACCGCGTCCGGATTGAACTTGCGCAAGTCGATGCCCGTGGGCACGCACGTGACGCGTGATGGCGCCAGCGATAACGCCTGGATCAAACCTTCGGAAATGCGCTGGCTCGTCGTGAACACGTGATGCGGCAGATGATGATAAGCAATGCGGCTGAGCAGGCGGCTTGGATAATCCACCTCGATGTGGCGCGAGCGAATGATGAGCGGCACGCCCGCCAGCCGCCCCGCCAGGCCCGCGAGCCAGCCGTCGCGCGAGCTGTGCGGATTGACGATTTGCACTTTTTCCCGCCGGAACAACGACGCCAGCCGCAACACCGTGCCCGCAAACCGCAATTTGCCATCGTGGATGGGAAACACGGTGAAGCCCGCTTCGCCAGCCTTCTCAAAGATCTTGCTCTGCGCGGGCGCGCACAACAACACGCGATGCCCCCGCGCGCGCATCGCCTGCATTTCGGTGAAGACGCGGATTTCCTGTCCGCCCCAGCCAAGGGAGCATTCAGTGTGTGCGATGGTGTAGGCCGGTTTCATCCGGGGACTGCGCGCCCGAGGATTAAAGGGCGGCGAAGGGAGTGCAAACGAAATCGGCGAGGCCCCGCTTGTCAGGCGCAGGTGAATCGTTATTCTACGTGCCGGGATTCACGCCCCCATAGCTCAAATGGATAGAGCAGCGGTTTCCTAAACCGTTGATCCCTGTTCAATTCAGGGTGGGGGTACCAGAAGGAACCGCTTTTCTCCTCCGGCTTGATTTCCTCACGGGGATCCAGGGCGTCAAAGAATTAGATTTCAAGTGCCTTGCGCCGGAAACAGGCGCCTTGGCAACAACCTGAGCAGCACGGTTACGCACACGAGCAGGAGCGTGGTGGGGCCGGTTGGAGTGAAAAATTTATTGTCCAAAACTCGCGTTTGGACGGAAGTATTGTACAGCCAGCACATGCCATCAGAACCGGGCCGATATTTCGAGGATCAGACTGCTGCTGCTCAGCAGCGGTTTCTGTCGCTGTTTCTGCGCAGCGAGCGGGAGATTTTCCGGTATGTCGCGGCGCTCGTGCCGAATGTCGCGGACGCGGAAGACATCGTGCAGCAAACGGCGCTGGCGCTTTGGGAGAAGTTCGATGCGTATGATCCGAACCAGCCGTTCACTCCCTGGGCGTGCCGATTCGCTTTGAACAAAGCACGCCAGTGGATTGAACGCCGTCAGCGCTGGCAGGCGTTGCTCCAGGGCGGGCTTGGGGAGGAACTGGCCCGGCGCCGTGAAGAACTGCGGCCGGAACTGGAGGTGCGGCTGAAGCATTTGGAAGGCTGCATCGGAAAGCTGCCGCAGGACCAGCGGTCCATCGTCGAGGGTTATTACTATCACCGCACCCCGGTCGAAAAAGTCGCCGAAAGCTCCGGCCGGACGGTGGAGGCAACCTACAAAGCGCTACAGCGGATTCGGAGCGCGTTGCAGGATTGCATGGAGACTGCGGCGAAAGGAGCGGCATGAAAATCGAGTTTCCTTCGCGTGAATTCGATAACATCGTCGCCGCGGTCTGCCACGGTTCGGCGTCGGATGAGCAGGCCGGCGCCTTGAATACGTTGCTGCTGGGCAACGCCGCCGCGCGCGATGAATACATTCTGCGGCTGGAACTCCATTCCCGCTTGGCGTCCGAGCCGGACCTGTTCGCTTCGCCAGAGGCCGATGCTCGAACCCTCGCTGAAGCCAGCAGAATACTGCCGCCCGAAAACATTTTCCCCGGCCCGCGCTCAAGGCGCGGTCGCAACGTGCGGACCTGGGCGGTTGCATTGGCGGCCGGTTTGGTTTTGCTCGCGTTTGGATTTTGGAACCTGCAGCGATCGCGTTCCGATGACCAAGACCGGCTCACCAGCAAAGCCGTCGCGATGCTGAACCGGACGGCGGATGCCCAATGGAACCAGCGCGCTGAAATCCCGCGCCTGAACGCGCCTCTGGAACCAGGCGCGCTCCGCCTTGAAGCGGGTTTGGCGCAAGTGATCTTCTACAGCGGCGCGCGAGTTGTCATGGAGGGGCCGGCTGAACTTCAGCTCGTCTCGCAAAACGAGGCCTTTTGCCGCCAGGGACGTCTCGTTGTGGAGGTTCCAAGCCAGGCGCTCGGTTTTCGGCTCAAGACTCCGCACATCACCTTGACCGAGTTGGGAACGTCCATGGGGCTGGACGTGAAGGAACAAAGAACCGACCTGCATGCGTTCAAAGGGAATCTGAAACTGAGACCCGGCGCCGGGTCGGCGGAGCAGGCGTTGCCGGAAGGGTCGGGCGTGAGGATAGACAACGAGCGCACCGTTGTTGCTGTCAATGCCAACGCAGCGGCATTCACTTCGCTTTTCGATTTTCAGGCGAGGTCAGTGGCTGCGGAGGCGCGCCGCTATGATCAATGGCGGACCGCATGCAAGCGCCTTGAAACCGATGCATCTCTGCTGGTGCACTTTGATTTTGAGAAGACAACGCCTTCCGGCTGGCAAATTCGCAATCGTGGCAACCCGCGCGCCGGGGTGTCCGACTCGACCATCGTGGGCTGTCAGTGGACCGAAGGCCGCTGGCCGGGAAAGCGAGCGATGGAATTTCAGAGCGTCAGTGACCGGGTTCGCTTGAATGTTCCGGGAGAGTTCCAATCTTTGACTCTCGCAGCGTGGGTCTGCGTCAAAGGGCTGGACCGCAAAATCAACTCGCTCTTTATGAGTGATGGGTTTGAGCCGGGGACGATTCACTGGCTGATCCGTCGCGACGGCGTGTTGGGATTGACTGTAATCGGCGCAGAACCACGCAACCACCAAATCGTGGCCAGTTCTCCAGCCGTCACATTGGAGAAATTCGGAATGTGGCTGCACCTGGCGGTTGTGCTCGACTCGGGCGCCGAGCGTGTGACCCACTACGTCAACGGAGTTCCTGTCAGCGAGAAAGCGCTCAAGATCGCGCCTCCGTTTCGAATCGGCGCGGCTGAAATGGGCAATTGGAACGCCAAAGGATTCCCTGAAAACGACCCGTTCATGATCCGCAATTTTAGCGGGGCCATGGATGAATTCTGCCTGTTCAGCCGCGCGCTCAATGCGGAGGAGATCCGCGCCTTGTACGCGCAGGGCAAACCGCAGGGCGACACAGCGGCAGCGTTATTACAGGATTCAGACCCACCACCAAACACTCAACCGTGAATCAAACTCCATGAAAGGAACACTATCCCTGTTCGTATTCGCTTCGATGCTCGGCGTCGGAGTCTGCCCGGCCCAGGACAAATCCCCGGCGGACGACTGGAAGCCCGCGTCATCGAATCAGCCCGGCAAGGAATATCCGAAGGTCAATTCGGAAGGCCGCGTGAAATTCCGCATCATTGCTCCGGACGCGAAAAGCGTCGGGTGCACCTTCAGAGACAGCAGCGAATTCAAGAAAGGGGAAGATGGCGCCTGGTACGGCTACACGCGCCCCCTGGACGAAGGGTTTCACTACTACGCTCTCAAGATCGATGGCGCCGAGGTTCCGGATCCGAACAGCATGATGTACTTCGGCTCGATGCGCTGGGGCAGCGCCGTCGAACTGCCTGCTCAGGATCAGGATTTTTATGCGCTCAAGAACGTGCCGCACGGACAGTTGCGAGAGATTTACTTTCACTCCAAGAGCACCGATTCGCAGCGGCGCGCGTTCGTTTACACACCCCCGGGATATGACCAAAACTCCAGCCAGCACTATCCGGTTCTGTATCTGCAGCACGGTTGGGGTGAGAACGAATATGGCTGGGGCGAACAGGGCCGCGCTGCGTGGATCATTGACAACCTGCTCGCCGAAAACAAAACCAAACCATTCATCATTGTGATGACCTACGGCATGACAAACGATACGCGGCCCGGCGGTCTGAGGAATTTCGACATCAAACCTTTCGAGACGGTGCTCGTTGACGAATTGATTCCTTACATCGACGCGAATTTCCGCACGATTGCCGATCAACCTCACCGCGCCATGGCCGGTCTCTCGATGGGCGCGATGGAAACGAAAATGATCACGCTGAAGAACCTCAACAAGTTCTCGCACATCGGCCTTTTCAGCGGCGGATCCATCTCCCTGGACGATGTGAACAAAGCGGCCGGATTCAGGGAAAAGGTCAAACTGGTCTTCGTCAGTTACGGCAGCCATGAACTGGGCCGCGGCAATCGCGGCGGCGATCCCAAGGCGAACACCGAAGCGCTGAAATCCGCGGGCATCAACAGTCATTTTTATGTTTCGCCGAACACCGCCCACGAATGGCAGAGCTGGCGGCGCAGCTTGCGTGAATTTGCTCCACTCGCATTCAGGAATTGAACTACAGTTGAAAATCCATTCTATGAAAACTCTCATTGCCCTCGTGATCATCGCGGTCACCTCACTCACGGCGCGTGCCGCCGACGTTACTGGCACATGGAAAGCCGAATTCAACACACAGCGCGGTTTGCAAACATACACCTTCACGCTCAAGCAGGAAGGGACCAGCGTTACCGGCAGGGCCGACGTGGATCGCGGAGGCGAAAGACGCGAAGCCGAGTTCAAAGAAGGCAAGGTGAACGGGGACTCGGTCACTTTCGTCGAGATTATCAATGCCCAAGGCAATGACCTCCGCATCACTTACACTGGCAAGGTTTCCGGCGATGAAATCAAGTTCACCCGCGCGGTGGGTGAGTTCGGCACGTCGGAAGCAACTGCGAAACGCCAGGCCGGCGCCACGGCGCAACCTGCGGGCCAGCGCGGGCCACGCGGACGCGGGGGATTTGGCGGGCCGATTGAATTGAAGCCGGACGACAAACCGGCATTTCCGAATCCTCCGGAGGGGTTCGACAAAGCGCGCGAGGGAATTGAACACGGCAAACTGGAACGGGTTGATTACGAGTCGAAGACCGTTGGCGTAAAACGGTGGATGCAGGTTTACACACCGCCCGGATATTCCAAAGACAAGAAGTATCCCGTCCTGTATTTGCTCCATGGCATCGGCGGCAATGAGCGCGAGGAATGGGCCAAAGGCGGCGCCGCGAATGTGGTTCTCGATAATCTGATTGCCGACAAAAAAATCGAGCCGATGATTCTCGTTCTCCCCAACGGCAACGCGAGCACCAACACCGCGGGCGGCGGCGGCCCCGGCGGAACCGGCGGGCGCGCCGCCGGATTTGGCGGCTGGGGAAAGCCCTTTGAAAACGATCTGATCAAAGACATCATTCCCTTCATCGAAGCCAACTACTCCGTGAAGGCCGACCGTGAGAGCCGCGCCCTTGCCGGACTCTCCATGGGAGGCGGGCAATCGCTGAACATTGGTCTGGGGAATCTGGACACATTCGCATGGGTGGGCGGCTTTTCATCCGCGCCCAACACGAACCCGCCGGAACAACTCGTGCCTGACGCCGACAAGGCGGCGAAGCAATTGAAACTTCTTTACCTTTCCTGCGGCAACAAGGACGGATTGATTCGCATCAGCCAGGGCCTTCACGCCCACTTGAAGGAAAAGAACGTCCCGCACATCTGGCACGTCGATGAACATGCCCACGACTTCCAACATTGGAAAAAGGGACTTTTCAACTTCTCACAACAGATTTTCAAACCGGCCGGCAAGTAATTAAGCTTCGATGAAGCCATGTGTATGAAAGAAAGAAAGTTCGCTTGCGCGCTCGCTGCCGCATGGCTTGCGATCGGCGCCGTCGCGGCGGAAACGGGGCAGCCGCTGCGCGTGCTTTATCTCGGCGCGGTCGACGGCGGCGGTGGCGGACGCGGGGGCGGCTTTGGCGGTTCGCGGACGAACTATGTTTATCTGCCTGGCCAGACGCTGGCCCCGGAAGCAATTTACTTCGACCATCGATCTGACTTCACCAATATCACCGAACGCCTGTTGAGGCATTACGACGCGGTCGTGCAGGTCGCCGCCGACACGGAAATTGGCGCGCAAGAAGCGAAGCTCCTGGAAAGTTTTAGGAACTCCGGCAAGGGGCTGATCAAGTATGCAGATGGTGTTCGGCCAGCAGACCGCGTTTTGCGTGAAGCGGTTTTGAACGGCGTCAGCGAAAAATCCAAATCGGCATGGAAAGCGTTCGTTGCGTCACGCGCACCGCTGAAGCGTCAGGCCGGTGAGGTGCCGAACTATGAGCGGCGGCCTGAGCCCGTTCAATATCAGCTTCCTCTCGCTCCAAACGAGAGCATCAAATACACGCAGGTTCCGGCGGATTTTGATTTGCAGCTTTTCGCCGCGGAACCGGACGTTGTGAAGCCCATTTATGTGGCTTGGGACGAGCGCGGGCGCGCGTGGGTCGTGGAGGCGCTTGATTATCCCCACGGTCTCGTGGACGAAGGCCAGCCCGGCAAGGCCGACATCAAGATATGCGAGGACACCGACGGCGACGGCAAGGCCGACAAGTTCACGATCTTTGCCGACAAATTGAATCTCGCGACCGCGTTGGTGTTTGTGAACGGCGGCATCGTCGTGTCGGAAGCGCGCCACATGCTGTTCCTCAAGGACACGAACGGTGACGACCGGGCCGATATTCGGGAGGCTTTCCTGCCGGGTTGGGGAGTTGGCGACTCGCACGCGATGCAGAGCAATCTTGCCCGTGGCTTCGACAACTGGCTTTACGGCTCCGTGGGCTACTCGAATTTTCGCGGAAATGTCGGGGGCAAGGACCTTCAGTTTGGCCAGGGAGTTTTTCGTTTCAAGGCGGACGGTTCCGCGCTCCAATTCCTTCACCAGTTCAATAACAACACGTGGGGATTCGGCCTCAATGCCGCCGGCGACGTTTTTGGCTCAACGGCCAACGGACACCCGTCCTTCTACGGATATCTGCCGGCCTACATCCTGAACCCGACGCAGCCAGGCTTTGGCCGGCGCGGCGGCAACGGGTTTCGACCGGGATATCGGCTCGACTCGAACAATGTCGTTGACGCCAATGTCCGCCGGATCCCTTCCGCCAAATCGCTCGCTCCCGGGATGCGGATGCATCCCAACACACCGAATGTGCGCATGGTTGATAACTTCGGCGGCTATACTGCCGCGGCGGGACATGCGTTCATGGTCAGTGATGCGCTGCCTCCACGCCTGCGAGGCAAGGCGCTGGTGACGGAACCAACCGCCAAGCTCATCGGGATCATGGACATTCAGCGGGACGGCGCGGGTTACAAGGCCAGTGACGGATTCAATTTCCTCGCCAGCAGCGATGAATGGATGTCCCCCATTTTCGCTGATGTCGGTCCGGACGGCGCGGTTTGGGTGATCGACTTCTACAGCTTCATCATCCAGCACAACCCCACGCCGAGCATCCAATCCGCCGGCATCCAGGCCACGACGGGAAAAGGCGGCGCCTACAAAACCGAAAACGATTTGCGCGACCAAACGCATGGGCGCATTTACCGCGTCGTCTGGAAAGATGGCCCGAAAAGTTCAATCAAATCTCTCGCCCATGCGAAGACTTCTGAACTGGTGGCGGCGCTGGAGAGCGCCAATCAATTCTGGAGCCTCACCGCCCAACGTCTGCTTGTGGACAACAAAAAGTCTGACGCTGCTCCGTCGCTGAAGCAGCGCGTCATCTCTGGAGCGGGTGGAAAAGGTGCCATTCACGCCCTGTGGGCGCTCGAAGGAATTGGCGCGTTGGACAAAGAAACGCATCAGAAGGCCCTTCTAAACAAGGATGCGGCCCTTCGTCGGAACGCGATCCGGGCGCTGCCAGCGAACGAGGAAGGTCGTGGGTTGTTCTTTGGCAGTGGCGTGATTCAGGATCCGGATTTGCTTACGCGCCAGGTGGCGTTCGTGAAACTCGCCGAATTTCCCACAATCCCGGAAATTCAGACGGTCGTCGCGCAACTGCCGCGCATGGCCGCTAATACTAACGATCCATTCTTGAATGATGCGCTCACACTGCTCGGACGCATTCACAAGGTTTCCGGCGTCGGCGAGAACGAAGTCCAGGTTGCGGCGGGTAATTCGAAGCGAGGCGAGGAACTTTTCTTCAACAGTCCAACCGCAGCGTGCGCCTCCTGCCACATGGTTGGGGGGAAGGGTGGCGCCGTCGGCCCAATCCTTGACGGCATCGCGGTTCGAGCCAGCAAGGATTACGTTGTTGAGAGCCTGATGGACCCGAATGCAAAACTTGCCCAAGGCTTTGAGAGCCTCGCCATTTCACCGATGCCACCCGTCGGCGTGCTGTTGAAAGAGCAGGAACTCGCCGACATTCTCGCGTACCTCGGCACACTCACAACTCCGCCGAAGGATGGGATCACGGTTCCAGTCCAGAAACCGGATCAATTCCAATGACACGATCTGTTGCAATTCTATCAATCGCAGTCCCGGCCCTGTTGATCTTGAACAGCCATGCGGATGAGACGCTGAAACCCGACTCGCAGGGTTACATTCGCCATTGGCTGATGCTTGGGCCCATCGTTTTCCCGGAGGGGCGGTCGGGCGCGGATTTGATTTACAACGATCAGGTCAGGAATGAAGCCGCACTCCAACCCAGGGCCGGCGACAAGGTCACGGTCAACGGAAAGGAACTCACCTGGACGGCGGCCACGGCCTCCACGAATTATTTTGATTTTAATGCGACCCTGAAAAGCGGGCACGACCGCGCGATGGGTTACCTGGTCACTTACCTTCATTGCGACCAGGAGATGCCCGGTGTGATCATGGCCCTCAGCAGCAATGACCAGGGGCGTCTTTATTTAAACGGCGTTGATATTTACCTGTTCGCCGAACCGCGCACGCTGGAACTCGATGCGGACAAGGGACGGGTCACCTTGAAGAAGGGCCTCAACGTCATCGTGTTCAAAATCTTCAACGAACAGGGCAACTGGCAGGGTGCCATGCGCTTTCTGGATAAATCCGGCGCCCCGCTCACCAACCTCAAAGTCAAATTATCCCCGTGAATCCGCTTTCATTCACTCTGTTGCTGGCGGCGGCACTGCTCGCCGGCCGTGTGACGGCCGGGGCGGCTGACACGCTCAAGGATGTTTTCAAAGACCGGTTTATCGTGGGCACGGCCGTCAACCGCAGCATGGTCACGGGAACCACGTTTCGCCGGAGCGCGGAACAGAACGCGAAGGACATCGCGCTCGTCAAGGAACAGTTCAATCAAATCACGGCGGAAAACGACATGAAGTGGGCGCTCATCCACCCGCGTGAAGGAACCAACGGCTACGAGTTCGCCCCGGCGGATGCTTTCGTGAACTTCGGCCTGAGCAACAAAATGTATCTCGTGGGCCACACGCTGGTGTGGCACAGCCAGACACCGAACTGGGTGTTCGCCGGGACGAATCCACCTCCAGCCAATGTGGCGCCCAGCGGCGAGGCGAACCCCAATGCGCCCTCGACCAATCGATTCAGGCGCGGTGGTTTCGGTGGCGGCTTTGGCCGATACAACGGGCCAAGAGCGTCGCGCGAAGAATTGCTTCAGCGCATGCGCGACCACATCCACACCGTGGTCGGACGCTACAAGGGCAGGATCAAATGCTGGGACGTCGTCAACGAGGCCATCGCTGACGGCCCGGGCACGAATGTTTTGAGGAACTCGCTCTGGCTGGAAATCATCGGGCCGGACTTCATCGCGAAGGCATTTCAATATGCGCACGAAGCGGATCCGGAGGCGGTTCTTCGTTACAACGACTACGGGTTGGAGAATCCCGCCAAACGCGAGAAACTGATTGCCCTGATCAAGTCTCTTCAGAAACAGAAGGTCCCCGTCCACGCCATCGGGTCGCAGGCCCACCTCAACGTTTCGATCACATTTGAGACGATGGACCAGGCGCTGACTGAAATGGCCACGCTTGGCCTGCCGATTCACATCACCGAACTTGACGTCAATAGCGCGACCGGCGGTCAGCGCGGTTTTGGCGCGGATATCTCAGCCAATTCTTCGGCGACGCAGGGAGGTCTCGTGAGCGACGCGGACAAAAAGCTCGCCGAAGCCTACGCCGGAGTTTTTCGGGCGTTTCTCAAGCATCGTGATTCGTTGAAGATGGTGACCTTCTGGGGAGCCAATGATGCGAACTCCTGGCGTGCCCAAGGCAAACCATTGTTGTTTGACGGCGACAGCAAACCAAAGCCGGCTTTGGACGCGGTGCTCGCTGAAGCGAAGAAAGCGCGCGCAAAATGACCCGTTGGGACAATAAGCATTCAACATCGAAGTGCCGTGTTCCGAAAGCCCAAGCGGCGCAGGCGTTTTAGTAGCAACAAACTGAGCGGCACGGCCACGCAGAAAATCAGCAGCAAGGTGCGGAGGTGGGATGCCGTCGTAAGCGAGATGCTGGCGCCGCTGAATAAGGCCACGTACGCCGCGACGCAAGCAGGGCATTTCGGCAGCAGCGCCAGTGTCGCGCCCGGAACGATCCACCCGGCCAGCTCACCGCCGCGGCGCCAGCGCGCCGCAGGCCGGCGCGCGTGGGTGTCGGCTCGCGGATTGAGCTGGCAGCAATCGTGAGTGTTCACACGCGCGCCTCCCCGGCCCCACAGCCACAGGTCGCGGATGCCGCGGACGCCGTTTCCGGCCAGTAAGGTTTGTCCGCGTCGGCGAACTGGTTGGTCCCGTAGCGATCGTGGTAACGCACCCATGCCATCGAGAAATCCAGGTGGCCTTCGTCGCGGCCCTTGGGCGCCAGGTCGAGGATCGTGTAGGCACCGATGAGTTGATCGAGGCCGCGTCCGTAGGTGGAGTAGGTGTGGAAGATGTCGCCGCGGCTGTCCTGGTAAAAGACGCTGAGACCCGGCCCCTCCGCGCTGGGGAACTCCTGCATCGTGTAGTTGTAGTTGACCTTGCCTTGCGCCAGTTCGGCTTCCGTGAACGACACGTGGAAGTCCGCGTTGAAATCGGCGCCGAAGGAGGACACCCACCTGCACTGCCAGCCCATGCGCTGGTTGAACGCCTGGATTTTCGCCAGCGGCGCGCGCGATACCTTGATCAGTGTCACGTCGCGGGCCGCGAGGTGCACGCGCGCGCCTTCCAGATGGTCGGACACATACGAGCAACTGGGGCAGCCTTCCTGCCAGTCCGGCCCGAACATGAAGTGGTAAACGACGAGTTGGCTGCGCCCTTCGAAAAGCTCGGCGAGCGTCACCTTGCCGCCGGGCGCGTCAAAGACGTAGTTTTTCGCGACCTTGACCCAGGGCAGTTTGCGCCGTTCGGCGCTCAACTGGTCACGCAGACGCGTATTCGCCCAGGGCGGAGGCCAGCTCGCGAAGCTGGTAATAAACGCCTTCCTGCGTGCCGATGACGTCCGGCGCGTATTGGCGGATGCAATCGCGCATCAGCGGGCGGCGGTCCGGCCAGGCGTTGGGTGGCTTGGGACTGGCGAAACGGAGATTGTAAGTCATGACGCGCAGCGTGCCGGGTGGATGTTTGGAGTCGGCGGCAAAGGAGCTTGCTGATACGTGCGCGAGCAGCCAGGCGAGGAGGAGAAGGCGGATTGGATTCATGAGCGCAACATTTTTAACCGCGACGCAGTTGCGCGCAAAGCAATTACGACGACCGATTCGAATCCGCCAAAACTCCACTTGCGTTTGAGGTGCGCTTGTGAAAAATTTCACGACCTTTTTATGGGACATGTGAAGCTACATATACCGGGCCCGGTCGAGGTCAGCGAAAAAACCTATCGCGCGTTTTGTTCGCCGATGATCGGCCACCGCGGGCAGGGTTTCAAAGACCTTTACGCGAAGCTCCAGCCGCAACTGCAAACGCTGCTTTCCACAAAGCAACTGGTTTATCTGAGCACGTCCTCCGCCTGGGGCGTGATGGAAGGCTCGATCCGCAATCTGGTGTCCAAGAAAGTGCTCAACTGCATGTGCGGCGCGTTTTCCGACAAGTGGCTGGATGTCTCCAGGCGCTGCGGCAAGGACGCCGAGGGCTTGCAGGTGGCGTGGGGCTCGCCCATCCGCGCCGAAGATGTGGACAAGAAACTGGCGACCGGCCAGTTCGACGCGTTGACGCTGATCCATAACGAAACCTCCACCGGCACGATGAGTCCGCTGGCGGAAATCGCCGCCCTCAAGAAAAAATATCCCGACGTGATGTTCATCGTGGACTCGGTCAGTTCGATGAGCGCGTTGCCGCTGAAGTTCGATGAACTGGGCATCGACGTGTTGCTGGCCGGATCGCAGAAAGCGTTTGCCCTGCCGCCGGGATTGACGGTTTTCGTTTGTTCGCCCGCCGCGCTGGCGAAATCGGCGACGATGAAGGACCGCGGGTATTACTTCGACTTCGTGGAGTTCCAGAAGAACGCCGAGCAAAGCATGACGCCCAGCACGCCAAGCATCGCGCACATCTACGCGTTGTCGTCCAAGCTGGACGAGTTCTTCGCCGAAGGGTTGGAAAACCGTTACGCGCGCCACGCGAAGCTGTCGCAAATGACGCGCGACTGGGCGGCGCGGCACGGTTTCACGCTGTTTCCAGAGAAGGGTTACGAGTCGGTCACGCTGACGTGCATCAACAACGGCGCCAAGCCGGGCGGGCGGGTCATCGATGTCGCCAGGCTGCAAAAGCTGGTGAAAGACCAAGGGTTCCTGATCGACGGCGGCTACGGCAAAATCAAGGGCACGACGTTCCGCTTGTCCAACATGGGCGACGAAACGGAAGCCACGATGAACCAGCTTTACGCCGCGCTGGACAAGGCGATGGCGCAGGCGTAGGGGCGCGTAGGGATTGCAAGAAGGTATCTGAAACCCGCCGGGCGCTGACACCTTATCCGCCCGGCAACAAATCCGGACGCAATTTTGCCAGTGCGACCAGCAGCGCAAACGTGGTCGCATCGAAGAACCCGTGCGCCAGGACCGCTTCCCAAATCGAGCGGTGCCACACGATGATGGCGCCCAGCCCGAACCCCAACACCGTCGTCGCCGCCACGCCGCCCCAGCCTTGCGGCAGATGACCGAGGCCAAAAATCAACGCGACGATTCCCACCGTGACCAGCCGCCCTTTGAGATCCGTGTTCAAGCGCGGGAACAATGCCAGCAACGCCGCCAGCACGCCCGCGCGCCAGAGTTCCTCGCGCAAGCCGGCGACGACGAAGCTCAGGAACGTCAACGACAGGGCGAAGTAAACCGGGTCGCTCAGCGCGCGCGCGTCGATCAATTGTTCGGTTTGCGGGCGCATTTGCTCGGCCAGTTCCTCCGGTTTCACGCCCTTGAGCACGAAGCCCGCCACAAACACGACGGCCATCACAATGCCCACGCCAATGCGCAGGGCCACCGAATACACCACGCCCCACAACACCGGTGTGACGCCGCCGCGCCAGCGCAGCAGCAATTGCTCGTGGGTCACGCGCGAACCCGCCCACGCAATCAGGAAGAACACCGCGAAAATGCCCAGTTCAACCGCCCCCATCACCAGCAGGCCGGACGCATCACGCGGAAGAATCGGCCCGGTGCGTTCGCCCTTGAGAGTGTGACCGATGATCCCCAGCACGATCGGATACGAGCCCAGCACCGCCAGATGCATCCACCAACCCGTGCGCGAAATGGCCGGCGGGCATTCAGGCGGGGTGGGCGGCGGCAATGGCGGCGGTTCCATGTGCGTCCCACTATGAACCCGCCCGCCCAAAAAAACAAAGCGTTCGTGAACTCATTCGCCGTTGCCACCGTTGCCCACCGTTGCCCATGCCTTGTCCCAAATCCGTCTTGAACGCGCCGGGGCGCGGGCATATCATCCCCTCCATGAGCTCACCCTGGAATCGACGTTCCGTCCTGGCTTCGTTGGTCGCGTTGAATTGCCTTTGGTTCGCCGGTTGTGAACCGCCGCCTCCCGCGCAGCCGCCGGTCGGCACTCCGCTCACCACGCTCGAAAGCGAAATCGAAACCGAACTCCGCGAAGACTGGGAGGACGCCGCGCAAGGCGGTGACGCCGAGTCGCAATACAATATCGCCGTCTGCTACCTCATGGGCGACGGCGTCAAGCGCAACAAGGTCGAGGGCATGAAGTGGCTGATCCTCGCCGCCAAAAAGCTGCCCGCCGCCGAGCGGTTGCGCGAGCGCGTCGAGTTATCCATGAATTTGAAGGAATTGGGCGAGGCCCGCCGCGGCGCGGAGTCGTTCGCGCCCAAAAAGGTGGAAAAGCGCAAACGCAAGTCCGACTCGCCGTAGCCGCGGCGTTTTACTTGCGCAAGGCCGGCGGCGTCGGTGAAAACCCGCGCACCATCAACCCCTCGGGCGTGGCGCTCAGGCTGTACACCGACCAGTGGAAATATTTTTCCACCCGCTCGAACGGCGGCAGCAGCGAAAAGTCCAGCCAGCGATTTTCAGCCTTCCGCGGTGTCGCGCCGGGACGCGCGCCCGGAACCGGCGGCATGAACTGGTCGAACAGATCCGGATTCTTCTTCAACGCCGTGAACATCGCCCGCAACGTTTCGTTCTGCTTCTCGTAGCCGAACACACCGGTGCCCATGCCGCCAACGCGTTGCGCCGCCTCGTTCAATCCCGTGGCCTCGCGCAGCGGTTTGCTCTGCGCCTCGCCCGCGCGCAAATACTCCTCCAGCGCCGCCGCGTCCTGTGAAATCGCCACATACCCGCCACTGGCCGCAAAGCTCAACATCCGCTGCACCACGCGCGAACCGTCCGGACTCACCGACGGCCCGGCGGACACCGAATAAATCCGCCGGCCCAAAAACTCCCGCTCCTTCACCGCCGCGCCATCGCCGCCCGCACCCCCGGGCACGAACGAACCCACCGCGGTTTTGATGGCCTCCGCCAGCTTCGGCGCATCCGGCGAGCTGAGCAAAAACAGCGACGGCGGTGACAGCAAATCCACCAGTTGCGTGCTGCGCGGCGGTTTCTCGTAGCCGATCATGTCGTCGCCCAGGTTGCCGATGAGTTGCGTCTTCAGGTTGAAATTCGGGTCTTTGTCCTTGCCGGCCGTTTCCAGCATCATCTGCACGATGCCGTTCATCGCCGGTGACAGCTCCGCCAGAACGCCTTCGATCGTGCTCCACAGCTTCTTGCCGTCCATGCGCCAGCGGTTGAACTTCGTCACATCCGTCGGCACAAACGCCGGCGGCGCCGACTCCTTGGCATCGATCGACAACACTTTGAAGATGCCGCGCCGCTCGGCCTGCGGCGCGCCAACCAGCATGTCCACCTGCAAGCCTTCGCTGTTCGCGCTGCTCTTGATCGCCAGCGTGTTCAACGCATCCAGTCCCAGCGACGCCAGCAATTTCTCCGGCGTGAATCCCAGCGGATTCTCTCCCGCCGCATCGCCGTTGCCGCCGCCCGTCTTCATCGCCTTGAGCAGGATCTGGTACAAGGCCTTCGCATCCGCCCACGCATACACCGTCGCCTCGCGGAACATCGCGTTGTGCGTCGATTCGTAACGCGGCTGTTCGCTCAGGGCCGGCACCGACCCGCCCGAAAGCCGGATCAACACCTTCTCGATTACCGCCGTCGAATCACCCAGAATCAGCAGCGACCCCGCCTGGCCCGCCGTCAGTTCGAACTTCTTGGCGGCCGCTTTGGGTGTTTCATCCGTTTCGCCCGGCTTGTCGGGAAACACGGCCGAAAACGCTTTGTCGATTTCCTCGCTCGACGTGATCAGCGTCATGAACTCCACATCGCGGATGCGTTCCGTTTTCACCTGCTTGCCCGAGTCGGTCCATCGCTTCTTGAGGTCGGTCAGCTTCGCTTTCAACAAGTCGCTTTTGTCCTTGCTGTCCACCAGCACCAGCCACGCCGGGGCCTTGTCGCTCTGACCTTCCCAGCCGTTCTGGACCAGTGCGAACGTCAGTTGCCCGCGCGCCAGTTCCGCGTATTCCCCCAGCTTCACGCCCAGCTCCCTCTCCAGCGGCTCGAACACGTCGCTCTTCAGCTTGCCCTCGAACTTCGTGACAAACGGCTTCATCTCCGGATCGCGCCACAATTGCGACATCGGGAAATCGCGGAACGCCGCCTTCGCGCCATCCCAATCCGGCGCCGTCAACAGGATCAACGTGTCCCCCGGCAACAGTTTTTCCGGCGCGGGCACGGCCGCGGTGGCGATGAAGGCAAGGCCGCACCAGGCGGCCAGAAGGCTCAATTTGAGTTTCATGGATAGAACGGGTTGTACGATCGCGCTGGACAGCTTGATACTCCCTGCGGTGACTGCAAAGCTTTATCGCGCACGCTTTGTCGGGTTGCTCTGGTTCGTGCGGCTCGGCGGCTCCAGGTAACGGTAGGCGTTGCTCGGATTGTCGTTGTCGTAGGCGTAGGCATCCCGGTTGTTCAGGAAAAATTTCACCGCCCCGATCGGGATGGCAAAACCCAGCCCCTCCGCAAACGTCAGCTTCATGTTCGTCACGCCCACCACCTCGCCCCGCAGGTTGAACAACGGCCCGCCGCTGTTGCCCGGGTTGATCTGCGTCGTCGTCTGCAGGTACAATTCGCCCTGCATCTGCCGCGTCTTCGTGCTCAAAATTCCTTCCGTCACCGTCCGCTCCAGTCCCAGCGGACTGCCGATGGCGAACACCCGGTCGCCCACGGACAGGACATCCGTGTCGCCCAGCAACACGCGCGCGAACTTCGGCGCGCCCTGGTCCTCGATTTTCAACAGCGCCAGGTCGGCGAACTTGTTCATCGCGATGATGCGCACCTGCTTGTAACTGCGCCGCTCCAGTTGCCCGTTGCGCTGGTGATACACCTCGATGGAAATCTGCGTCTCGCCCTCGATGACGTGGAAGTTCGTGATCAGGAATCCTTCCTCGTTCAAAAAGAAACCCGACCCCAGCCCGCTCGGCGTCCGCACCTGTACCACCGCTTCCCCCAACTGGCTGACCAATTCCCGCACGCTCCGTTCCGCCGGCGGCGTCGCGGCCACGTGATAAAGCCCCTGCTTCACATCCTTCGGCGCCGAGGCGCCCTTCTTTGAACTCGCGCGTTCCACCTTCGGCGTTTCTTCCGCGGATATCTTGAGAATCTCGCTCCGCGGAATTTGCAGGACCGTATAGCCGATGTCCACCACCACCAGGTCCTTCTTTTCCGTCAGAATCTTCCCCGTTACGACCGCCCGATCCTTGAGCTGAATCTCATCTCCCTGGACTCCAACACCGCCCGCGACCAGCGCGGCCAGGAAGAACGATAGTCTTGTCATACCGTTACGATAGCGTCCTTTGCCCCGTTGACAAGCCGCGTTTGGCGGCGTCATCGCGCCCGGGTTGCCTGTCATCTGGCGGGCACAAACAAGCACGACACAAACGCGATGAAACCCAGCAGCCACCCGCACAAACCAATCCGCCGATGCGACTCCAGCAGATACGGGCTCCCAAACAGCAGCGCCACCATCGCGGCGCAGAACGTCACGCCAAACACCTCGTCCAGCGCGCCCCGCTCATGCGCCCGGCGCAGCACGATCGCCAGCCCCAGCCACGACACCACCAGGACCACCTGCAAACTCAGGAACAGGGGGCCCAGGTAATTCTTTTTGACTGTCGGCAGTGTGTTCATCGCCTCCGAACGACGTCCTGTGAACTTACACCCGCCGGCCCCATTTGTCCAATTGCCCGCCCGCGCGAAGCGCCGTTATCGGGCGGAAGCGGGCGGAATCGGCAGTCTGGTGCAAAAACAGCAAACAATAGTTTGCAGAGTTTGCACAATTTGCCGGTGATTTTCGGTTTCCGCACGGCCAGCGGGCGCTCCATCCGTGGAGGTTGCATCCCCAGATGAGTGGCCGGTGTATGGCGTGTTTTACATGGATGACCTGCGTCCGAAACAAGAACGGGAAGCCGACTCCGGAAAATAAAAAGGCAATAGCTCATTTAACCGTTTCAACATCCTCCCGCGTCTTGACGACCAACCGGTGATGCTCGTAAACTCGCCGCGTCCTTGGAATTCCCAACTAATATGAGAGCCGTTCAATTCGTCCTGTTGGCGCTGGCAGCCAGTATTCTGTGCGGGTGCAAATCCACGTTCACCGTCGAAAACTACCGCGCGCCAGCCAGCCGGATTCGGCCGGACCACGGGGTGTTCATCGTCGTGCCACCGGACGCCTTTGACGAACCGGGCTCCGGGCGCTTATGCGCCGTGACGCTGGAGGAAGCCCTCCTGCGACATGCAAAGCGGGTCGAGCTGGCCCGTGGAGTCGCCCCGCTCAGTGTTCACCTGACGAATGCGGCCGCCCAGGGCTTTACCTACGTGCTCGACACCCGGATCCATCACTGGGAAGAAGAACCGACAGAGTGGACTGGGAAACCCGACTTCCTCGATTTGACCCTCCGCCTGCTGCAAACGCCAGACGGCGAGATCGTGACCGAGGCGAAATTCTTCGCGCGAAGCAAATGGGCAAGCTTCGGCGGTGATCACGTGGAACATTTGCTCAAACCATTTGCCGACGAATGGGCGCGCGCCATTTACGAAGGCACCGAGTTCAAAACTCCCTCGCCAGACAAGCAAAAGAAAAAAGCGCCTCCGGAAAAGCCACAGCGCTATTAGGCGAAACGACGCAGTTGAATTGTCGCCTGGCAGCAGAGCGAAAAGTTCCGAGTTCGAAGTTCAACGTTCACGCCGACCACCCACTCCGGATCCTTGGCGGAGAAAAACCTTCGCGTATTCTGCGACTTCAGTAGTCCATTTTTTGCCGCACATCTTTCATCTTTCTGCCGGCTATTCGTTTGTCCCCATTCGATTGCCGGTCCCCGGAATCAGCGCCGATTAGCGGTTGTCTTTTCGGCCCATGAACCATCAACACGGCAAACCCGAGGCCGGGGTAGGGGGGAACGAAACGCTATCCAACCCGCGCCGTAAACGATATTCCGCCAGCTCCGGAGGATCGGAGGATCGCCATGTTTATAGAACCCGATGCGAAATCACCCAAGCTCCGTAGGAGCGGCACGGGGAAACAGACCTCCGCCAACTGCTCCAACGGGGCAACATCACTCAGCCCAGGGTTGGACGCGCCAGCGGCCTACCCTGGGTGCACGTCATAACACATCCAAACCCCACCGGGGTTTCATCCGCCGAATGTTGATCAAACGAATGGGCCGGCCGAAAGATGTGCGGCACAAAAATGGACCACAGAAGACGCAGAATACGCGGAAGGGTTTCTCCGTCATGCCTGCGCCTTGTTCACCTCAACCCACGCCGCCGCCAGATCACCCGGCAAACCCTCCGCCGACCCATCCTCCGCCTGCGCCACCCGGAATGCCCCCGCGCACAAAACGAATGCCATCGCCAGAGCCGGAAGAACCTTGCCTCGTTTCATGGGATTTGCAGAAGACAACTCCGGTTGGGGAACATTGTCACGGACGAAATTGCCTTTTTTGTCGCTTTCGACTGGTAAAGTAAGAAATTCCTCGTTTATCATATTTGGCGCTACGGTGAGCAACCCAATTACACTTGAACGCCTTGGTTTTCCTACGCCTCATTTGGAACGCGTCATTGCGTTGCATCGGCTCAATGCAAAGACCTTGGGCTTTTTTCCGAAGGGTGCGTTTGAGGAACACGCAAGGCTTCGCCATATAATTGTTGCTTGCGATTCCGGCAGCAATTGTCTCGGCTATCTTCTTTACCGCGTTGCGCGTGGGCGCGCGAGCATTGTGCATCTTTGCGTAGCTGATGCGGCACGGGGGAAAGGTGTCGCAAGACTGCTGGTTGACCGGCTCAAGCATGAAACAAAATTTCTCGAAGGGATAGGACTGTATTGCCGACGCGATTATGATGCGACATCCCTTTGGGCGAAGTTGGGATTTGAGGCAACTCATACCAAGACAGGCCGGGGAAAGGACCTTGCTGAACTAACGTTCTGGTGGTTCAGCCATGGCCACGAGGATTTGTTTTCGCGAGTGGCTGAACCCGACGCTGGCCGACAACGAGTTGCCATTGATGCGAATGTGTTTTTCGATCTGCACGCGCGCCAAACACTAGAGAGCGAGGATTCCAAGGCGCTGCTCGCCGACTGGGTTCAGGCAAGCATCGAATTGGTCGTCACGAAAGAACTCCGCAATGAAATCGTCAATGGCGCAGACGAGGAACAGCGTCGACAAAATCGGGCGGACGCGAACCGCTACGCAACGCTGCCAGCAGACGACACGGTTTTTCAGAAGTTATGCACTGAGTTGCGTTCGCAATTTCCCGAATCCGTCACTTTGCGCGATGAAGCAGATCTCCGTCAGGTTGCGTATGCAATTGCAGGCGGTGCACAGTTTTTGGTGACGCGCGATGAGGTTTTAATCGAGAGGTGTGAACCGCTGTATCAAAGCCACGGTTTGATGGTCTTACACCCAGCTGAACTCATCAATCACCTTGATTCAGTCGAGCGTGAAGGCGATTACCGTCCGGCAAGAATTGAAGGCTCTCGTCTGAAAAACACGCTACTCAAAGCCGAGACACTTGATGCCGCGGTCGCGGCTTTTAAGTCAGCGGAAGAACGTGAGGGTGATTTCAAGAAGGCAGTGCTTCATTGCCTGGCTCAGCCGAAGGTTATGGATGTTCAGGTTATAACCGACGACACGAACGCCAGTGTTATTCTTGCGGTAATGAACCGTCAGCGGCCGGACACTCTGGCCGTGCCGATAATGCGGCACAGCAGGCATCCTATGGCGGCGACTATGCTGCGCAATTTTTTGCGCGCTTGCTTGGCGGCTGCTGCGAATGAGCGGCGAAGTATTGTCACCATAACCGAGACAAGGCTGGGTGACGGGGGCATGAATATTTTGAAGGAATTCGGTTTTTCCGTGTTTGGGAGCGTTTGGGCAAAGATCGCACTTCGATCAGTGGGCAATTTGGATTCGATTGGCAAAGCCGTAAAGGTGAAATGTACCCCATTTTTTAGACCACTGGTTAAGGTGTGATTTTTGGTGTCTGCTGCTGGCTGGCTCGATGAACG
>JBFMBT010000011.1:0-39625 GCA_040754875.1 Verrucomicrobiota bacterium
CAGAGCCTCCTCACGTCGGCTGCTACAATTATCATTGAATCCACTTACGCATGAATCGACGCCAGTTTCTTCACGCGAGTGCTGTTTCCGGATTGTCATTGGCCGGCGCGCTGGCCGCTGAGCCGCCGCTGACCATCATCGACACGCACACGCATTTCTATGATCCGACGCGGGCGGAGGGGGTGCCGTGGCCGCAGAAGAGCGATGCGTTGTTGTATCGCAAGGTGATGCCGCAGGATTATCTGGCGCTGAAGACGCCGCAACCGGTCACCGGCACGGTCGTGGTCGAAGCGAGCGCGTGGGTGGAGGACAATCAGTGGATTCTGGACCTCGCGGCGAAGAATCCGTTCATCACCGGGTTCGTGGGCAATCTCAAGCCGGGCGAGGATGGTTTCGGCGCGAACCTGAAACGCTTTGCGGCGAACCGGCTGTATCGCGGCATCCGCGTGAACGGCAATGTCATCAAGGCGAAGGTGGGCGACGCGGCGTTCCTCGCGGACTTGAAGCAACTGGCCGCGCTGGACCTGGAACTCGACATCAACGGGCCGGCGGCGACGTTGCCGGCCATCGCGCAACTGGCGCAGGCGATTCCCGATTTGCGCATCGTCATCAATCATCTGTCCAACACGCGCATCGACGGGAAGAACGTGGAGGACGCATGGCGGCGCGACATGCAGGCCGCGGCGAAGCACCAGAACGTGAACGCCAAGGTGTCCGGCCTTGTGGAAGGCACCGGGCGCAAGGACGGCAGCGCGCCGAAGGACGCGGCGTTTTACGCGCCATGGCTGGATGTGATGTGGGAGGCCTTCGGCGAGGACCGGCTCATTTACGGCAGCAACTGGCCGGTGAGCGAACGCTTCGCCCCGCTCGCCACCGTGCAAGGCATCGTCACGGATTATTTCACCGCCAAAGGCCGCAGCGCGTTGGAGAAGTGTTTCGCAGGGAATGCGGCGCGGGTTTACAAATGGGTGAAGCGGTGATGCGTTCGCAACTATTTCTTCGCCAAATCTTCAAGGTAATCAATGAGCGAGGCCAGTTCCTTCACGCTGAGGTTGGCGGCGAGGCCTTCGGGCATGAGGGATTTTTCGAGCTTCTTGCGAACCTTGATATCTTTCACGGGAATGGTGATTTCCTGCGCGACGACATTGCGGATGACGACTTTGTCCGCGGCTTCGAGGGTGACGAAGCCTTCGTGCTCGGTGCCGTCCTTCAGCTCGAAATAATTGGCCACGAATCCCTGCGCGATGGACTTGTTCGGGACAAGGATGGCTTCGGTCAACTCGGGGCGCTTGTAGGTGGTGGCGATGGTGCCGAGGAACGGGCCGCGCTGGGGTTCATCGGTGCGGACGGTATGGCAATTGACGCACGATTGCTGGGTGAACAATTGCTCGCCGAGCTTCACGTCGCCGTGGGTCTTCAGCACGGCGGAAATGATGTCGGGCAATTTCATGTCGGCGATCATCGCGGGCTTGGCGCCTTTGGCCGGCTTGTCCTTGGCGGGGTCGAGGCGCAACGCACCAGCCGCGGATTTCGCGGCTTTGGCGACGTCGGGGTTCGCGTCGTCGAGCGCGGCGAGCACCTTGTCCTTATACGGGCGATGTTCGACGAGGCGGACGGCGTGGAGGATTTGCGCGCGGCGGCGGGCATCGGCCCAGCCGGAATCCAGCGCGCGCGTGGCGGCATCGCGGGCTTCGGGCGAGGCGTTCTTGCGGTCGGAGATCTTGAGCAAGGCGGCGTCGGCCCAGGGCGAGGTTTCGCCGTTGAGCGCGGCGGCCTCGTGCTCGAAGAGCACGTGTCGGGTGTCGAGCTTCGGCGCGTTGAAGAAGGCGTCGCGCGCGAGGCGGCGCTCGCGTTCGGTGCCGTTGCTCTGGTCCTTCCGGACCTTTTCCAACTGCGGCAGCGCGAACAACGCGGCCTTGAGGGCGTCGGCGCTGTCGGTCTTCGCAATCGCGATCACCGCGTTGGCGCGGGTCACGTCGGTTGAGCTTTCGGCGCCCACGACATTGATGAGCAGCGGGATGGCCTTCGCGGGAATGCGCTCGGCGCGGGACAACTGGCCGATCGCGGCGGGAAGGAGCGCGGCATCCTTCGCGGCCATTTCGATGATGGTGTTGAGCGCGTCATCGGATTGAATCTTGTGGCGGTTGAACTCGGCGATGAGGTGCGCGGCTTCCCCGCCCCGGGCCTTCGTGAGCACTTCCTTCAACACGGCGAGAATCTTCTTCGATTCGCTCCATTCCTCGGCCTGGTAGTACGGGCCGGAGGTGTCGGGACGGGTGCCCCACGAATCGCCTTTCCACACGCCTTCCTTGAAATGCAGGCGGCAGAGCGCGGTGAGCAGGCCCTGGCGGCGGGCGACGTCGGTTTCCTTGCCGAGGCGCGCGATCAGGCCATCGACGACCTGCGCGTCGTGGAGCGATTGCAACACGCGCAACGCGCCGATGCGTTCGCCGGCGGATGCGCCGAGCGTGTCCACGACGGCGAAGCAGGCATCGGTCGCGCGAAGTTGTTTCAGCGCCTGGACAGCGGTGTGGGCGACGATGGGGTCGGGGTCGGCGAGCAAGGGTGTTATCTCGGCGACATGATCGAGTTTACCAATCCGACTATAAGCAATAGTTGATTCTTTGCGGATTCGAGGATCCGAAGATTTTAGCCCATTGCGAGTGGGGGAAACTGATGCTTTCGCAAGCTGGCTTAGATTGTCGGCAATCGCCCGAATGGCCCAAGCGGCGATAGAGGGATCGGCGGCGCGCGCGGCCAACACGCCATTCGCATCCTCGCCCAGCACTTGTTTCAGTGCGAAAACAGCCGCAATGCGCGTGGTGAGCGGTTTGGTTCGATCTGCTGCAACAATATTTAACGCTCCAAGGAACCCTTCATACTTGCCCCTTCGAACGATAGTCCGTTGTGCCTCGAGGCGAGTGCGATGGCTGGGGGATTCAAGGAGTTTTACGAGTTCAGCATCGGTGGCTTTAGCGAAGTTGGGCAATGCGGGGGGCGTATATCCTTTTTGCGTCACGCGCACGAGATAGCCCACATCGGGGCCGGCCCAATTGAACGTCGCGCCGCGCCAACTGGCGGCGTAGATGCGGCTGGAGGCATCGACATCCAAATCCGTCACGCGCGTGGCGCGGATGAATTCCGCGGGTTTTTCGGTTTCAACAAACGTCGCGCCCTTCGGCGTGACGGTGTGTTTGTAAATCCAGTCGCGGCCCCAGTCGGCGGTGAAGGGCGCGTTGTTCCATTTTGCGGGAATGCCGGGTTCATCGATCCACGCCGCGCCGCAACCGGAACCGCCACCGTAATCGGCCAGCGGCTGCACCATTTCATCGCTGAAATTCTTGTAGAGTGAGGGATAGCCGTGTTCTTCCAGGCCGCTAAAGTGATGGAAGCGCACGTCCCAACCACCGCCGTCGTTGGTGTTGTCGCGGGCGAAGGCGTCGAGCAACGGGCTCACAGCCGCTTCGAGGATGTTGCGGGTGCCGCGCGCGAAGAGTTCCAGGCCGGTGCCATCGGGACGCACACGAACGACGCCACCACCGCGCAATTGCAGCTTGCGGCCGTCCGTTCCTTCCGCCTCCATGAAACCAAAATCGCCGATCGCCGCGTAGAGCCAGCCATCGATGCCCAACTCCAGGCCGTTCGACGTGTGGTCCGCCGGGCGATCCTTGAAGGTGAACGCGATGTTCTTCACCAAAATCTTTTGCTCGTCCGCGACCCCGTCGCCGTCCTTGTCGATGAAGGCGCTGATGTGCGGCGGGTGCAGGAGATAAAGCCGGTCGTGGTCCCACACCAACCCGCGCGGCGAATCGACGTCCTTGACGAAATCCTTCGCTTCATCGGCGCGGCCATCGCCATCGAGATCGCGCAGGCGGACAATGCGCCCGCGATGCGGGTCGCGGCCGAGCGAGCCGTTGCCATCGCTGGAAACGAAGACCGTGCCATCCGGCGCTGCGGCCACGAACACGGGATAATTCACCATCGGCGGCGCGGCAAAGAGCGTGACGTCGAAGCCCTCGGGAACCTTCACGTCGGAAAGATATTTTTGTTCCTCAGCCGTGCGCGCCTGTTTCGGGTCGAGTTTCTCCGTTTTGTCGGAATAAACTTCGAATTCGCGGATACTGCCCCAACTCGATTCCTTACCCTTCTGCCCGAGGAAGGTGACTTTCAAATACCGAATGCCGTCGGCGTTGAAGTCGTGTTCGTTCGGGCCCGCCTGATCGTTCTTCGCCGCATCGACGAGCGTCTTCCACGCGTTGCCGTCGGCGGAGCCTTCAATCTTGTGGAAGTATTGATGGTTGAATTCCCAGTCGAGGCGGACGCCAGTCAGTTTCGTGGGCGCGCCGAGATCGACCTGGAGCCATTCGTTGTGGCGCGGGCCGCTGGCGCACCAGCGCGTGGCGGGATCATTGTCGAAGGCTTTGGCGGCGACGTTGCCCTTGTTCGATTCTTCGCTCGATGCTTTCGCGGGTTTGCCTTGGGCGATGTTCACGCGGCGCACCGGCGCGGCGTGGGCCTTGAGATACGATTTGTCGTCGAGCTTGCCACAGGCCCAGAGCAGGCCGCGCGTGACAAGATTCAGATAACGGTCATCCGCGACGGTCACGGTGTTGTGGCCGAGCGTGGTGCTGAACACGCGCGTGTTGCCGTATTGATTCGCCCAGGCGACGACGTATTCGACCGGCTTCACCGTGCCATCCTTTTGCGGGACGAGTTGCAGGCCGCGAATGAGGGGCTTGGCGGTGTCGAAGTTTTTGATGTTGTTGTAAAGCTCTTCGCGGATGGTGGTCCATTCCTCCAGCGGCTTGAGGATGGGATGTTCCTTGTCGATGAACTTGAGGGCGATGGGTTCCTGCGGGCCGTGGCCCGTGGAATGAATGCCGACGAACTTGAACCAATCATCCGTGCCGACGCGGTAGCAATGCATCGCGCAATGCAGGTTCACAGCGGGGACGGTCTTGTGCGCATTGAGGATGTTCTGGACGTACGGCATGTCCTTCACATCGGCGGAGCATTCATCGTGGATGACGACATCGTAGCCCTTGGCCCAATCCGGCTTCTCGTACATCTCGAAGCGTGCCTTGGTGGATTTGTCCTCGTTATAAACGATATCGACCACCACATGGGCGCGCGCTTCGAGGCCTTTCTTGAGGACATCCTTTTGCGCGCCGTAGTCGTGGCAACAACCGCCGAGGATGAGCATGGCGCGCAGCGGCTTGGGCTCGGCGGCGCGGGCGGCGCCCGGCAGCAGCGCGAGCGCGCACGACAAGGCGGCAAATCGAAACCAATTCAGCTTAATCATGACCGGCGAGAATGGCGAAGGCGACGGGCAATTCAATGATATTTGCGAAGCCGCCGCGGCCTCGAAGATGAGTTCTTTTCATGAACCCCACCATCGAAACGAACAACCATGCGCGCGGGCTGCCGGCCCTTCACACCACCGGGCGCACAATCGATTGCGGACGAAGATAATCGAGCAATGTCTCGGGGCCGAGCACACCGCCGCCCAGACCGCTGAGATTGCAGCCGCCGTAGGGCACGCCGTGGACGAAGATGTTGTGCGCATTGATCCAACTGTTGCCGGCGACCAGGCTTTCGGCCACGCGGTCCGCGCGGCTGAGGTCCTTGCTCCACACGCTGTTGGCCAGGCCGTAGGAGGATTGGTTCACCAGGCCGATGGCTTCGTCTTCGTCCTTGAACGGCATGACATAGGCGACCGGGCCGAAAATTTCCTCGCGCGCGCAGACATTGTCCGGCTCGCCGGTGAGCAAAGCGGGTTTCACATAGAAACCGCCTTCGTGGCCCTTGACCTTGGCGGCGCCGCCGCGCAACAGTGCCTTGGCGCCTTCCTTCTCGCCGCGCTCCAAATAACCGAGCACCCGCTGACGTTGCTTCTCGCTGACGACCGGCCCCATTTGCGTGTCGGCGTCCGAGCCGTGGCCGATGCGGAGGGATTTCATCGCGCCTTCCGCCGCGTCCGCCAGGCGGTTGAAGACCTTCTTGTGGACGAGCCAGCGCGTGGCCGTGCAACAAACCTGGCCGGTGTTCAACGTGAGCGCGCCGACCAGCGCCTTCGCCGTGGCTTCGACATCCACATCGTCGAACACAACGGCCGCGCCCTTGCCGCCGAGTTCGAGCTTCACTGGAACCAGATTGCGCCCGCACGCCTCGCCGATTTTGCGCCCGATCTCGGGCGAACCGGTGAACGACATGCGCTGGATGCGGGGGTGCTCCGCCAGCGCCGCCCCAGCGGTTTCTCCCAGGCCGGTGACGACGTTGAGGACGCCCTTGGGAATGCCCGCCATTTCGGCCAGCTTGCAGAAGTAGAGCGTAGACAGCGGCGTGTCTTCCGCGGGTTTAATGACCACGGTGTTGCCGGCGGCCAGCGCGGGGGATATCCCCCACCCCACCAGCAGGATGGGGAAATTCCACGGAAAAATGAAGGCGCACACGCCGTACGGCACGCGAATGCTCCGCGCCTCGTGCTGCGCGACGGCGATGGGCTCGCGCCGGCGGGTGTGCACGGACAGGTCGGCATAGTAACGCAGGGTTTGCGAAACGTTCGGCACGTCGCCGCCAAACGCCTGCGCGTAGGGCTTGCCGACATCAAGCGATTCGATTTGCGCGAGGATTTCACGGTGCTTTTCCACCAGATCGGCCAGGCGATGCAGGATGACCGCGCGATCATTGGCGGGCATCGTCGCCCAGCCGCTGCGACGGAATGCCTCATGCGCCGCGGCCACGGCGCGGTCCACATCCGCGGCGTGGCCCGAGGCGACGCGCGCGATGACCTTGCCGTCGCCGGGGTCGCGGGTTTCAAACGTGTCGCCGTCGAGGGCGTCCACCCATTCGCCGCCAATGTACATTCTGAGCGGCTGCGCTTTGAGGAATTTCGAGACTTCAGGTCGCAAAGGCATCATGGCGGTTTCGGGGTTGAGGTTCGCGGTGTTGTTCCCAAAACTTAACCACAACTGGCGCGAACGCACAACGGCGATTCGAAATGGCAAACACGTGCCCGAATCCGCTTTTGGAGTGACGCTTCGCGCCGTGGCGCACTACATTGCAGCCCATGCGCGTGTTGATTGTGGGTTGCGGTTACGTGGGAATTCCGCTGGGCAAGGAACTGGTGCGGCAGGAGCACGAGGTGTTCGGCGTGCGGCGAACGCAGGATGCGGATGCGAAACTGCGCGCCGCCGGCATCCAACCGCTGGCGGCGGACATCACACGACGCGAGGAACTGGAGGCGTTGCCGGGGCCGTTTGACTGGGTGGTGAACTGCGTTTCCTCGACGCGCGGCGGCGTGGAGGAATATCGCGCCGTGTATCTGGATGGCACGCGCAACCTGCTCGACTGGCTCAAAAAGGCGCCGCCGAAGAAGTATGTTTATACCAGCAGCACGAGCGTGTACGGCCAGACGGACGGTTCGCCCGTGAAGGAAACAAGCCTCGCGCAACCGGCCAGCGAAACGAGCCAGGTTTTGGTGGAAACGGAAAACGCGCTGCTTGCCGCCGCGCGCAACGACAAATTCCCAGCCGTCATCCTGCGCGTGGCAGGCATCTACGGACCGGAACGCGGCCACTTGTTCCAACAGTATCTGAAGGACGAGGCGAAGATCGCGGGCAACGGTGAGCGCATCATCAACATGATTCATCTGGATGATGTCGTGGGTGTCATCATCGCGGCCTTGAAAAGCGGCCAGCGCGGCGAGATTTACAATGCGGTCGATGACGAACCGGTGTCACAACTGACGTTTTTCCGTTTTCTGGCCGAATCGCTCGGCAAAGCGATGCCGCCCTTTGATGCCGACGCGAACAACCCGCAACGCAAGCGCGGGCTGACGAACAAGAAGGTGCAGAATCGCCGCGTGAAGATGGAACTTGGATATCGCTTCATTCATCCGACGTTCCGGCAGGGTTACACGGCGGAGATGATCCGGTTGGAACGGGAGGGGAAGATGTAGGGCGGGGTGGAGTTGAAGGGTTAAACGAGTTGCGTGAGTTAATGGGAGACTGCAATCGAGGACGAGAACGAGGAGGAGGACGAGGACGACGTTAACCAACGCGGAAGGAGATGCGGGCGATGAGGTCGGGGCCGAAGGCTGTTTTGAGGCGTTCGAGGATTTCGCGGCGGCGGTAGCGCACGATTTCATCCAGCCACACGCTGCTGTCCACGGTGACGAAGAGCGTGCCCTTGTTCAGACCGGTGGGCTGGGCGTGGGCGGTGATGGCGGGATCAAGGAGGTTGTTCCAGACTTTGAGGATTTCGGCTTCGGACCGTTTGCGCTCCAGACCAAGGCGGATAAGCACCTTGGGCATCACCAGGTTCAACGGAATGGCGCGATCCTGCTTGCCCTTTTCCAGCGAACGCAAATCAATGTGCCGCCACTCGGCCAGCACGCTGGCGCGGGCTTCCCGGGTTTCACGACTCTCCGGCTTCGGGTCAGTAGTGCTCATCGAGGATCAGTACGCCGTGCGGTGCGAGGTCGTAATTGCCGCTGACGCGCGTGCCGGTGAGGTAATCGTGGATCGGCTTGTAGAACGTCAGACGCACGGGCTGGTTCTGATGGTTCAACATAAAGTAAATCCGCTTTTCGTCATTGCCGCGCATGGTGACTTCGACGCCATCCGGCACCTTCAACAGGCCGAACAGCGTGGTGAACTGGCGGACGTAATTCAACAAATCATAATAGAAATGTTGCTCGCTGACCGTGCCCACATACACCGCCTTGCCGGAGCCGTAATCGTTGATGGTGATGGCGGGGCGGTTGCCGTAGTAGTCGCGCGCGATTTGCGCCAGCACGGTGCAGGTCTGGGGCTCGATGACATCGATCCACAGGCGCGCGGGATGGAGCTTGCTGGTGGAGAACGAACCTTTGAACGTGAGGTGGTTTTCCTCGCCGGGCGGCAGCGTGTCCATTTCCAGCACCTCCAGGCCGAAGAGGTCGGTGAGTTCGTTGGGAAACCCGTTGATGGGCGTCATGTGGTGTTCATCCACCAAGCCGGTGTTGCAACTGGCCACCAGGATGCCGCCGCCATCGACATACAACTTCAGGCGGTCCGCCTCGCCGCCCGCCAGCATGTGCAGCGAGGGCGCGAAAAGAATCTTGTATTTGGAAAGGTCATCAATGGGCCGCACGAAATCCACCGGGATGTTTTTGTCATGCAGGGCGTTGTAATAAAGCTGCATGTGCTCGCGCTGGTGGAAATGCTTGTTTGGTTTCATGGGCTGGTCCTGCGCCCAGAGGTTGTCATGCGTCATGAGGATGGCCGTTTCCGCGACCACCTTCGTGCCCTTCAACACCTCGTCCAGCACCTTGAATTCCTTGCCGATCTGGCAGACTTCCTCGTAAATGCGGTTCTTGCCATCACCCTTTTGGGTCAGCACGCCGCCATAAAATTTCTCGGGGCCGATGCGCGGCGTGCGCCAGTAAAAATACATCACGCCGTTGGCGCCGCGGGAGAGCAACTGGTAGGTGAACAGCCGCACCACGCCGGGCCGCAGCAGGGAATTGACCTCCTGCCAGCTCACCGCGCCGGCCTTTTGTTCGATGACCCAGAAGCCTTCCTCGCCGTCCGGCAGCCTGACACCGTCCTTTTTCAGCGAGCGCATCAGGTCGATGCTCATGGCGATTTCCGCCGACTTGGTGCGCACCGCCGCATCGCTGTCCACCGCCACAAAGTCCAGCACGCCGGCCATGTCGAAGTAGTCGAATTCCGCCGCAAACGCGCGCAGGTTGGTGGTAACGGGTTTGCCGGGCGTGATCTCCCGCAACAAATCCGCCTGCATGCGCACGAAGGCAATGGCGGTGTCGCTGGAGAAACGGCGCCAGTCGGTCAGCAGCGCGGGATTGTGCTGCGCGGGCGTGGACATCGGCATCGGCACTTGCTCAAAGGACGTGACCAACTGGCCCCAGAACGCGTTGCCCATGAGTTGATTGAGCTTGTCCACCGTTTCGTATTTGGCCTTGAGCCAGGCATGCCAGTCGCGCTTGGTTTCCGGATTGAAGGCGTGGACGGTGTTGTGGCGGCCCACCCCGTTGTCAATCTGCCAGGCGATAAGCGCGGGATGTTTGCCAAGGGCGGCGGCCATGGCGCGGACGATTTTTTTGGAGTAATCCCAATATACGTCGCTGTTCATGCAGTACGCGCGGCGGGTGCCTTCGCGGCGTGGCAGGCCGTTTTCATCCAGCGGCAGAATCTCCGGATGCGTTTGTGACAGCCAGAGCGGCGGCGCGGCGGTGGGTGTGGCCAGGACGACCTGGATGCCGGCCTTGTGGAGCAGGTCCATGATGCGCTGGAGCCAGGCGAAATTGTATTTGCCCTCCTCCCGTTCGCAGTGGCCCCAACTGAATTCGCCCATGCGCACGGTGTTGATGCCGGCGTTGAGCATCAGTTCGATGTCTTTTTCCCAGCGCGCCTCCGGTTTTTCTTCCGTGCCGTCGTAGGGGTAAACCCAATGCTCGGGGTGGTAATCAGCTCCAAAGTACATAACGTGCGCTTCCCATGGTTTAAACGGAGACTAATGGACTGCGGCAAAACAGCAATCCGAAATTCCGAAACGAGGGAAAAACTCCAAAATCCAAACTCCAAGCATCAGGGAAGCCTCAAGCCCCAAACTCCAACGCGCCGCCGCGTGTGCTGGAACCTTTGAAGCTGCTTTGCTGTTTGGAGTTTGATTCCTGGGGCTTGGATTCGGGCTTCACTCCGGTTCCCACGGCACAACCCATTTGTAAACGGTGTATTCGTGGGCGGATTCCTGAACGGTGCCACTGAACACTTCCTTGGGCTTGGCGCCGGCCATGTCGAAGTCGTGCGAGACGATGCGGGAACCGGGTTTGAGTTTCTCCAGTTGCGGCATGAGGCGGACGTTCAACTCGGGCAGGAGGTATAACGTGATCACGCTCGCTTCCGTGAGGTCGAGCGTGAAGATGTCGGCCTGTTTGATGGTGACGAGGTGTTCGACCTTGTTGGTGCGGACGTTTTCGCGGGCTTCCTTGACGCGCTGCGGGTCGATGTCGAAGCCGATCGCCTTGACGCCAAATTTCTTGGCGGCGGTGACGAGGATGCGTCCGTCGCCGCAGCCGAGGTCATAGACGATGTCGCCCTTTTTCACTTCGGCCATGGCGAGCATCTTGTCCACGACCTCCTGGGGCGTGGGCACGTAGATGACGTCGGGAGTGCGCTCGGCTTTTTCCGGTTCCTTGGCTTTGCTGTCCTTGGCGGGTTTGTCCTTGGACTGGGCGTGGGCCTGGAAGCCGGTGACGAGGCCGGCGGTCAAAAGGATACCGGTCAGAAGGACCGTCAGGGGTATGAAGAGGCGGCGCATAAGTGAACCTTTCTCTTTTGGTGTTGTCAGGGGCTGATGCCCTGTAAGGGAGACTTATCTTATGATGGATTAGGATTAACTCCTACCATGGTCCGCTTTGAAAGCAAGTACAAGAAACACCCCAGTCCTACAGGCAGGACGCCGATCCAGGTGAGGTGTTTGGCGTAGTCGATGGCGGAGTAAAGCATGTAGCCGCAGGTGGCGCAGAAAATCAACGGAGTGATGGGAAACAGCGGTACGCGGAAGGGTCGTTCGGTGGCGGGTTCCTTTTTGCGCAAGACGAACAGGGAAATGCCCGTCGCCAGGAAAAAGAGCCAGAACATCGGCGAGGTGCAGCGCAGGAGCGTCTCGAATCCGCCATGCCCCTGCCATTCGATCTTGCCGGAGCCGAGCAGACTGAAAAGCTGGCTCACCAGCGCGCGGCCGGCTTCCGTGCCGACGAAGAAGATCATCAGCAACGTGATGACCGCCTGCGTGCTGAGCGACCACACCGGCGAGCCCAGCCGCGGATGCCAGCGCGAGAGCGTGGCGAACAACGAGAAGTCCTGGCCGACGGTTGAGTAAATGCGCGAGCCGGTGAAGATAAGGCCGTTTAAAGCGCCGAGCGCGGAGATCATCACCAGGATGGACATGCCCTTGGCGCCGAAGTCGCCGAGCGGCTTGCCCAACACATCCGCGGCGATGGCGCGCGAGGATTTTGCGCCATCAAATCCGAGGGCGAGGAGATACGCCGCGTTGATGAGGAGATAAATCACCGCGACGGCGCCGACGCCGAGCAACAACGCGCGCGGGATGTTTTTGCGGTCTTTCATTTCGGCGACGACGAAGGCGGCGTCGTTCCAGCCGCCGTAGGTGTAAAGCACGAGAATCATGGCGAGGCCGAAGTTGGCGCCGCCGGTGCCGGCAGCAGCGGGGGCGGCGGACGCGGGTTGGGCCCAGCCGAAGCCGGCGATGACGATGCCGCCCAGGCCGATGATTTTGAGCGTGGTGAGGAAGTTTTGCGCGCGCTTGCCGAAGACCACGCCGCAGATGTTGAGTCCCGACACAACAATGACGGCGGCGATGGCGAGCGGCGCGGCGTCGGCGGGTTGGAGGTTGAACAATTTCACGCCGTAATCGGCGAAGACGAACGCCATCATGCCGATGCTGCCGGTCATGATGACCGCGAGTTGCGCCCAGCCAAAGAGAAAGCCCGCCCACGGCCCGTAGGCTCGTGTCAGATACACGTAGTCGCCGCCGGTGCGGGGGTAGGCGCTGGCCAGTTCCGAGTAGCACAGCGCGCCAATCAGCGAGAGCACGCCGCACACCGCCCATACGGCGAGGGCGGCGCCCGGCCCCGGAAGCTGGCTGAGGATGAAGGGCGCGGTTTCGTAGATGCCGGAGCCAATGACGATGCCGATGATGATGCTGACGGCGTCCCAGACGCTCAGATGGCCTTTGGCGGGGTTCTGCTCGGTCGTTGAGCTCATGAAGTCAATTTGTCCGTTCGCAGGATTGCCCGAGGTGACGAATGATTAATCACGCGCCGCGGCGAATAGTTGCGTCGTGTGAACAGGCGATGGGGTAGGCGCTTTTAGGCGCGGCGGCAACTGTAAAGTGGCATGGTTTGGCTTGCGCGAACAGCGCGGCACGGCGCTTAATCCCGCCAACACATGGCGACGGCGATGAAACAACTGGCGCGCCAACTGCTGCCACGCAGCGCGCGCAACGCGTTGCGGTCGCCGCTGCAAACGTTGCACTGGTGGTGGAACGAACAGCGCGCGCCGCTGGACCTGGAGTTGCGCCCCGGCTGGCGGCTCAAGTGTCCGCGCAACGCGCTGGACGGCGCGTTCCGCCTGCAACTGCACGACCCGCCGCAGGTGCGGGAACTGGACGAGTTCATCGCCCTGGTAAAAGGAATACCCAGCGTGTCGCTGCTCGACATTGGTTCGCACTTTGGGGTGTTCAGTTTTGCGGCGGCGCATTACGGCGGGGCGAAGGCGCGCGCGCTGGCGGTGGACCCGTCGGCGCTGGCCGGTGAAATGGTGCGGCGCATCGCAGGGTTGAATGGCTGCGAGACACGCGTGCAATTCCACCGCGCGGCGGTGGGCGCGAGTTGCGGAGAACTGGCGATGGTGGACACCGGCGTCATCGGCTCCGGTTACATGGTGCTGCCGGGCGACCAGCCGGAATCCGATTTCACACGCATCCCGCAGACGACGATTGATGAACTCGTGAAGATGATGCCGGCGCCGCCCAATGTCATCAAAATTGACGTGGAAAGTTATGAGTTTGAAGTGTTGCAAGGCGCGGTGAATACGCTGGCGGGCGCGTCACCGATCTTATGTCTCGAGCTGCACAACCGCATGATGATGGAGCGGGGCGTGAAGCCGCAGGCGGTGGTGCAATGGCTGTGGGAACATGGTTATCGGCGTTTTTTTCAGGGGGGACGCGAGTGGAGCGAGAATGAGATTTGCGGGCCGGAGATTGCGCGTGTGCTGGTGCGGAAAGGGTGAACCCGGCCTCGTGCAAAAACTGCAAACTCTGCAAACTATTGTTTGCAGTTTTTGCGCCAAACTGCCGCTTCCGCCCGCTTCTGCCCGATAAATGCCGCCTTCAGTCCAAGCGGTTGGATGTCGCCGCGTAAGCAACCCAAAGGAAATTCCCAGGCTCCTCATCCAGCAACGCCACGGCCGGCTCAAGCCGGGACTCCGTACCACGCGTGCGTGCTTCGCTCAGGAGCGCAGCGCGTTTTGCAAGTGCTCCGCCGGCTCGTAATTCTCGATGACCACGGTCGTCTTGCCGTCGCGGTGCATGCGCACTTGCGGCACCTGGATTTCCGGCGTCTTCGTGGGCGAGAACAGGATGTCGTCGTGTGTCGCGTTCTGGCGGCTGTTGAATCGGTCCGGCGTCAGGTGTCCGCCCAGATGGTCGCTGCGTCCGGTCGCCACGTGCATGGTGCCGAGGATTTTTTCATCCTGAATGTCGCGGCCGGACACGGGCAGTCGCTGTGTGCCGAAGCCCAGTTCACCGAGTTCGCCGGTCACTGGATCACTGGCGAGCTTGCGATTGTGCGCCTCGATCGTCGCCGGGTTGCCCTTGAGCAGCGTGGCTTTGACAATCCGGCCGCCCGTGACTTCCATGACACCGAGCGTGCCGTCTTCATAGCGCATCGGGAACCGGCCTTCCGCGCCGACGGGCACAAAATACACTTCGCCTGCGGGCAGGTTGGCGATGTCGGGCTTTTCGCCGCGGCACAGGCCGTGGCTCTTCTGCGCCTCCTGTCCCCCACAAACCAGCTTCAGCGTGAACCGGCTTCCGTTGACGGTGTAGTCAATCTCGAACCCATCCGCGCGCGTCATGGCCAGGCGCAGTTTCTCGGCCTGGCGGCTCACTTCATTGTAATCCACGGCCAGCCCGCTGCGCAGGATGACTTCGTTCATGCCATGCATCGTCGCGCCGCGAAACCCGTATTTCTTCGCAAACGCCGTGAGCGGCGCCGTGGCCGAGTAGGTCGAAATGCACAAGATGATGTTGTAATGCGGATAAATATCGCGCCCGAGGCTGAGTTCGCGTCCGGCCGGATCAACCGCGAGGTCTGCCAGGTCCAGATTGCTGCCGCCCGTCACTTCATACGCAAAGATGTCACCGCCCTGGAGCTGCAACTCGGCCAACCCGCCGTTCTTCAATCCCTGGAAAAAAACATCATGTGCGTAACGTTGAATCGTCAGCGCCGCGTCCTTTAGAAACGCGAAGTTTTTGATTCCGCGCGGATCCTTCAAGTCAATCAGGATGGCGATCTTCTCGCCGGCTTTCGGGGCGAATACAGTCGTCAGCAACCGTGTGAGGCTGAACGGCGGGAAGTTGGGCAACGGCTTGTCCATGGTTGAATAATGTTAAATCTACTTCGTGTCTCGCAAGGTAAATGACTTCCATTTCCTGTCAAAAGCAGGGAGTGCTTTTTAAGAATTGCGAATTTGAAGCGAGCGCTGATTCAGTGTTACTTAACGACTGAGGAGAGGGAAGAACTGCGCTTCGACTAATTCAGTCCGCTGGCAACCTTGGCGCGCTGCAGAACTTTCGTGGCGACGGAACGGGCTTTTTCCGCGCCTTCACGCAGCACCTGGTGGACGTAATCAAGGTTCGCGGCCAGTTCGGCGCGTCGGGCGCGGGCCGCGGCAAAGTGGTTCCAATAGTGCTCGAACAGGGCCTTTTTCAAATCGCCGTAGCCCAATCCACCGGCGCGGAGGCGGTCTTCGAAATCCCTCGCGACGTCCGAAGGGGCGACCAGTTTCAGGATTTGGATAGCGATGTTTCTGTCGGCGTCGGGCTTCGGCTCCTGCGGCGTGCGGCTGTCCATCACGATGCTCATGATTTTTTTGCGCAACGCCTTTTCCTCGCCGAAAATGTCGATGGTGTTGCCGTAGCTCTTGCTCATTTTTTCGCCGTCCACGCCCGGCACCTTGGCGACTTCCTCACGAATGCGCGGTTCGGGAATGACGAACGTCTCGCCATAGAGATTGTTGAATTTGATGGCCACGTCTCGCGTGACTTCGACGTGCTGCTTCTGGTCCTGGCCGACCGGCACGAGATTGGAATCGAAGATCAGAATATCCGCCGCCATCAAAACCGGGTAGGCGAACAAGCCGTGATTGACGCGGTCGAGGTCATCGCCGGCGAGCCTGGCCTTCTTGTCCTTGTAACTGTGGCAACGTTCAAGCAATCCCATCGGGGTCACCGTGGAAAGCAGCCACGTCAATTCCGCCACTTCCGGCACATCCGACTGTTTCCAAAAAACCGACTTCTTCGGGTCCAGTCCGCAGGCGAGGAAATCCAGGGCCACGTCGAGGGAATTGCGGCGGCGTTCCGCGGCGTCGAACAGCGACGTCATGGAATGGTAGTTGGCGATGAAATAGAAGGCCTCGCCCTGGTCTTGCAGCTCGATGGCGGGCTTCATCATCCCGAAATAATTTCCGAGATGCAGCGCGCCTGAGGGTTGGATGCCCGACAAAATTCGCATGGCGCGCAACGTATCAGCGGGGCAAGGGGGGTTCAAACGAGTTTTTCCGAAGCGCCACGTGCGCGCGAGACGAGCGCCCTAAAAGCGATTCGGGCGACAGACGCCAAGGAGGTGGGGGTGGGGAACCCCTCTGAAGAAACGTGCTGTCACCCGAATCAAATTGTCGTTTTGGTCTCTTTGTCTTCGCTCTTTTTTCTCTTCTCAACAGTAAGATGCCATGGGATGCGAAAATGTTCAATACTTCTTCGCACCGTTTGCAAAGTGCTCATCCACAGCGGCTCAGGGCGGGATTCCACTGCTTGTCCGCAGGGACAATCATTGGCGCGCGGTGTTCTTCAGTTCCATCCCGCCATGCACTTTCGCCAGCGCGCCGATCAGCGCCGGCCAGTCGGTTTCACGGCTCTCCCAGCCGCTGCTGAAGCGCAACACCCGGCCGGTTTCCGCCGCACGATACCCCATCGCCGCCAGCACGTGCGACGGTTCCTCGCGCCCGCTCGCGCAGGCCGAACCGGTGGAAACCGCGAAGCCGATTTTGTCGAGCTTCACCACCCAACGCTGCTGGCAATCCGCCTCGGGCATCAACGCCGAAACGGTATTCCACAAGCGCGGCTGGCCCGTGCCGACAATTTCCGCGCCCGGCAACGCCGCGAGCATCTGCCGTTCGAAGGCATCCCGCCACGCCGCACGCTCCTCGTGCGCACCGCGGGCCAGCGCGCGCTCGCGAATCTCCAGCGCGGCCATCATCGACAACACAGCCGCGACATTTTCCGTTCCCGCGCGGCGGCCTTCCTCCTGCCGGCCGCCATACAGCAGCGGCTCGACGCGCCCCTTGGCCGGGCACTTGAGAAATCCCACGCCCTTGGGCCCGCCGAATTTGTGCGCGCAGCCGCTGACAAAATCGCACGCGCCGAGCCCGCGCGCCGGCAGCTTGCCGAGCCATTGCACAGCGTCGCAAAAGAAGGGAATCCCCCGTTCGCGGCACAACGCCAGCGCTTCCTGCCATGGCTGCAACACGCCGGTTTCGTTGTTGGCCGCCATCACAGCGACGAGCCCCGGGCGTTTCCTCAGCAATTCCGCGCGCAGCCAGTTCAGGTCCACCACGCCGGCATGCGTCACGGGGATCAGCCGGTGGCGCTTGGGAAAATAATGGCGCGTCGCCTCCAGCACGCAGGGATGTTCAATGGCGGAAACCCAGACTTCAGCCTTCGTCGCAAGAGCTTCGGCGCAATGATGCAGCACCATGTTGTTCGACTCCGTGGCGCTGGCGGTCCAGACGATATCCAGGGCGTCGCAGCCGAGGATGGCTGCGAGCGATTCCCGTGCGCCGGTCAGGGCCGCGTCCGCGCGCGAGCCGATGCGATGCGGGCTGGAAGGATTGCCGATGTATTGCTCGGCGGCATCGAGCCACGCCTGCCGGGCTTCCGGCAGCATCGGGGCCGTGGCGTTGTGGTCGAAGTAAATCATCGGCGACGTTCCACTGTTGAAGAAAGCGTCCCCGGTTCTCAATCATAAAGATGCGCGGCGTCGCTTAGTTGCTTGCCAAGCCCGCTGCTTTGGAAAACCTTTCGCCTGCCATGAGCACCGCGCCGAAAGAAAAATTGTTCTACAAGCGCTCGCATTTTGTGACGCACCTGCCCATGGATTATCTTTACAGCCCGTCCCATTGCTGGGTGGCGCGGCAGGAGGATGGCTCGTGGCGCGTCGGGCTGACCCGGTTTGCCACGCGCATGCTCGGTGAAATGGTGGACCACGGTTTCGAGGCGAAGGCCGGCGACGCCGTGAAGCTGGGCCAGATCATCGGGTGGGTCGAGGGTTTCAAGGCGATTTCCGATGTGTTTTGCGTTGTCGAAGGCCAGTTCGAGGGCGCCAATGCCGGGTTGAAGGAGAAGATTGCGCACATTGACAAAGACCCGTATGGCGCGGGCTGGCTTTATGTGGTAAAAGGAACGCCGGATTCCAAGTGCATGGATGTCCACACTTACAAGAGCGTTTTGGACAAAACCATCGACAAAATCCTGGAGAAACAGAAAGCGGACGAAATCAAATGAGCGCAAAACCATCCGGCGCGGGCAAGGCGCGTTACATCATGATCGGCGGCTTCCTCGGCGCGGGCAAGACGACGTCCGTGGCGCGCCTGGCGCAAAAGCTGACCGAGGACGGGCTGCGCGTGGGATTGATTACGAATGACCAGGGCAGCGAACTGGTCGATACGGCGATGCTGCGCTCGCGCGGGTTTGCGACGGAGGAAATCCCGGGCGGCTGTTTTTGTTGCCGGTTCAATTCGCTGGTCGAAGCCGCGCACAAACTGACCGAGGCGACGCGGCCCGATGTGTTCATCGCCGAGCCGGTGGGCAGTTGCACGGATTTGGTGGCAACGGTGACGTATCCGTTGCGGCGGATTTACGGGGATGATTTTTCGGTGGCACCATTGAGCGTGCTGGTGGACCCGGTGCGCGCCGCGCGCATCTTTGGCTTGGAGGAAGGCGGCAAGTTTTCGCCGAAGGTGGCCTACATTTATCGCAAGCAACTGGAGGAGGCGGACATCATCGTCATCAACAAGGCGGACCAACTGGAGGCGGCGCAATTGCAGAGCCTGCGGCTGGCGTTGGGGCGGGAGTTTCCGCGCGCGGAGATTTTGCACGCCTCGGCGCGGCGCGGCGATGGGCTGGCGGAATGGTTCGCGCGCATCACGTCGGCGGACCAGGCGGGTGGCACGGCGATGGAAGTGGATTACGAGGTTTATGCCGACGGCGAAGCGCTGTTGGGCTGGCTGAATTGCACGGTGCAGGTTTCGTCTACGAAGGCATTTGATGCGAATGCGCTGGTCGAGCAACTGGCGCGCGCGATGCAACAACAGCTTCAAGCCGCGGGCGGCGAGATTGCGCATTTGAAGATGACGTTCAGCCCCGATGAAGGCTTGGGCGATATCGCGGTCATCAATCTGGTGCGGAATGATTTTGTACCGGAGTTGTCGCAAACGCTCGAGGATTCCGTGAACGGCGGCCAGCTTATCATCAACGTGCGCGCCGAGGCTGCGCCCGAAGCTTTGAAAAGCGCCGTTGAAATGGCGCTCGCCGAACGCCGGATCGACCAGCCAGGACTGCAATTGAAGCTGGAACACCTGGAGCATTTCCGCCCGGGCAAACCGCAACCGACGCATCGCATCACCAGCCTCAAGTAGTGGAGCAGCCAATGCGCGGAGGCGTACCGCATAACCACGAACGGAGCGCGCCGTCCCGAGCGAATTTTGCTCCTGTTTGGAGTTCAAGCTTCAGCTTGCGGAAGGACGCCTCGCTCACCCGCTGAAGCGTGAACTCCAAACTGGGTGCGTACACGCGCAGGTGAAACTTCTCCGGGCCTTGCGTTGACCGCGTTGTTGCGCCCGAGACGGGCGCTCTCCTCATTGCGGCGGGTTGACAGTTCCACCGCCGTGCTGTTCGTTACGAACAAATGTTTGCATTCGCATTGCGTCATGGTTTTGTCGGATTGCTGATCGCGTGCGCGACCTTGGCCAGTTCGCCCGCCAGCGAATCCAAGCCCGAGCGCAAAACGATTGTGGTGCTGGGCGACAGCATCACGGCCGGATTCGGGTTGGACCGTTCGGAGGCGTATCCGGCGTTGCTCCAGAAAAGGGTCGATGCGGCGGGCTTGAGCTTTGAAGTCGTCAATGCCGGTGTCAGCGGCGACACGACGGCCAGCGGGTTGCGGCGCATCGACTGGCTGATGAAACGGCGCATGGACGTGCTGGTCGTGGAACTGGGCGGCAACGACGGCTTGCGCGGCATCATGCCTGAGACGACCAAGGCCAATCTCACCGGCATCATCCGCAAGGCGCGAGAGAAAAACCCCGCGATGAAAATCGTCCTCGCCGGCATGCAGATGCCGCCGAACATGGGCGAAGAGTATGGGGAGAAATTTCGCAAGGTCTTTCCCGAAGTGGCCAAGGAATGCAACGTCGCGCTGATCCCGTTCGTGCTGGAAGGCGTGGGCGGCGTGCCGGAATTGAATCAGCCGGACGGAGTCCATCCCACGGCCAAGGGACAGGAAATCGTGGCGGAGAACGTGTGGAAGGTGTTGAAACCGGTACTTAACAGCAGTTCCCAGAAGGCGAACAACGCCTTAATTCTTCCGCAGCTTTAAAAAGTTCTTCAGGATCGTCCGCCCGCTTTCCGTGAGGATGCTTTCCGGGTGGAATTGCACACCCCAGATGGGCAGTTCTTTGTGGCGCACGCCCATGATTTCGCCTTCGTCAGTCTCGGCGGTGACTTCCAGGCACGAAGGCAGCGTGTCGCGCTTGATGACCAGCGAGTGATAGCGCGTGGCGGAAAACGGATTGGGCATGCCTTCGAACAAGTCCTTCCCGTCGTGTTTGATGGGCGAGGTCTTGCCGTGCATCATGCGATAATTCACGACCACGTCCGCGCCAAACGTGTGGCCGATGCACTGGTGGCCCAGGCACACGCCGAACAAAGGGATCTGCGGGCCAAACGCGCGGATGATTTCGTTCGACAGCCCGGACTCGCGCGGCGAGCACGGCCCCGGCGAAATAAGGATGCGCTCGGGCTTGAGGTCGCGAATCTGGTCGAGCGAGATCTGGTCGTTGCGATGAACCTGCATCTCCACGTTCATCTCGCCCAGGTATTGCACCAGGTTGTAGGTGAACGAATCGTAGTTATCGATGACCAGAATCATATTTCAGGCGGGCGTAACGTAACCCCTTTGGCCAATTGCGCCAATAGTGAAATGGCATCATTCCCCTGCTCCATCAATCGGCTTGCCCCGGTACCGCAGCAACGCCCAACACGCCGCGCCGCCGATTGCCAGCAGCACATAAGGCGACACCTTGAATCCCGCCGGCCCATATCCCAGGACAACGGCAACACCTGCCGCGGCCATCGCGTAGGGCAGTTGCGTGCGCACGTGGTCCATGGCGTCGCAATCGCTGCTGAATGCGGAGACAATCGTGGTGTCGCTGATGGGCGAGCAATGGTCGCCAAACACCGCGCCCGCCAGCACCGCTCCAATGGTGGCGATCAACACCACACTGGCTCCGTTCCCGCCCAGTTTCACCGCCACTGGCACCGCCAGCGGCATCACCAGCGCCATGGTGCCCCACGACGTGCCGGTGCTGAACGACACCAGCGCAGCCAGCAAAAAGACGAGCGCCGGCAACAACGCGCCTGGCAGGTTGCCGCCCAGGAAGGAAACCAGAAACTTCGCCGCACCAATGTCCTTGATAACGCCGTTCAACACCCACGCAAACACCAGAATCAGCGCGGGCAAAAACAACTGCCTCATCCCCTCGAAGAAGATGCGCACACCGCCGGGCTTCATCGCCTCTGCCGTGGAGCGCGCCGACATCGCGAGCGTCACGACCACGGCGAAAGCAGTCGCCCACACAAAAACCAGCGCGGCGTCCGCCTTGCCGAACGCATCGATGGCGCTCGCCATCGTCAAGGGCTGGTCCAAACCGCCTCCTTGCACGAACAATCCTCCGAACACGCCCAGCACCAAAATCGTCAGCGGCACCACGGCCAGCCACAAACTGCCGCCGTTTGCAGGCGTCGTTCCATTCGCTTCACCCGCGCTGGACCGCGCTTTGCGCTCCGCTGCGAGCATCGGCCCGAAATCGCGCCCCAGCCAGATGACCAGAAACACGAGCAGCAGCAGAAACCAGTTGTAGAAGCGGAACGGCAGACTCAGCACCAGGAGTTGAAAAGGCGCGAGCGCAGACGCCCCAGCCATCTCCAGGCCCTGCTTGATGACGGACATCTCATACGCCACCCACGTCGAAATCAGCGCCAATCCCGCGATGGGCGATGACGTCGAATCAACGATAAATGAAAGCTTCTCGCGCGACACGCCCGCGCGGTCGGTGATGGGCCGCATGGCTTTGCCGATGAGCAGCGAGTTCGCCAGGCCGTCGATGAACACCACCCAACCCATCCAATAAACACCCAGCGCCGCCCGCCGTCGGCTGTGCGTTTTGCCCAGCACCTTGGCCGCCAGCGCCGCCATGCCGCCGTTGCAATTCAGCAGTTCGACAAATCCCCCCATCAGCAGCGTGAACACCAGCACGCTGACGTTCCACGGGTCCTTCAGCGCCGGAATGAGATACTTGGAAAACAAATCGAGGAACGCGCCGAACACATTGCCCTCGCGCAGCAGAATGGCCCCCGCAAACGCGCCCAGGAACAGCGACGCGTAGATGTCGCGCGTGACGAAGGCCAGCCCCACTGCCAGCACACTCGGCCACAGCGCGGCCGGGCCGTCCTTGACGTCCGCCAACAACAACCACGTAAACGTCGCCAGGAATGCCGTCCACGTGATGGTGATGCGCCCGCGGCTCATGACTTGCGCCTCCAGACCGTCGCTTCCGCGACGCTCCATTGGAACTTGCGTGCGTGTTCGCGGATGAGAAACGGCAGGTCCTTGCGTGCCTTCAATTCGAAATGCGGCGCCAGCAGTTCATTCAACGTGTCGAACGTGCGCACCGGCTTGCCGCCCTGCTCGAAGCCCCCGAGCCAGTTGTCGCGCGGCGTGTATTCCTCCAGCCAGGTGTAGGGCGATGTAAGAATCAGTTGCCCACCCGCCTTCACCAACTCTGGCAGGCGCGCCAGGAACAGCCGCGGTTCGCGCAGGCGGTCGATAAGATTCGCCGCGAGCACCACATCAAACACGCCCAAATCCGCCCGCAAATTCCGCGCATCACCCTGCTCGAACCGCACCCGCGACGCGTCCACGCCTTCGGGCAATCGCGCCGTGGCCGCCGCGCGCAATTCGCCTTCCACCGCGTAGGTGTAATCGACCGCGCCCGCGTCCTTGAGGCGATTGGCCGTGTCGATGAACCGGTGCGAATAATCGATGCCGATGACTTCGCGGCAATGCCGCGCCAGTTCAAACGTCGCACGCCCCACCGCGCAACCCAGGTCCAGTCCGCGCGCGTCCGCCGGCAACGCAGCCGGTTCCAGGCACTCCGTCACACAACGAACCGGATAATTCAATGCCTCCTTCGGCCCGAAAGCATACGGCAGCACTTCGCTTGCAGTCGCGTAATGGAAGAGCAGATACTCCGACACCGCCCGGTCCGTCTCATAAAAGTTCCCGGCCATGCTGTTTTGTACGGGAAGGACAATCCGGCTGACAAACGAAAAGGACCACTTTTATGATGGCTCGTTGTAATCTGAAATCAATTCGCCTCCGCGCAGAGAAAGGTCGCGCCCGCTGACGACTCGATCACCGTGTTCGCGCACTCCGCGGGCAGAAGGCAAAACGCGCCGGGCTTCAACATCACTTCCTGACCACCACCACGCGCGCGCAATGCGCCGTTGACCACGCCGATGACCTGCATCACGGAATCATCCCGTTCGATCACTCCGCCGGCTGGCAATTCTGACAACTCCACGGTAAACAGCGCGTCGTCCACCAATCGCTGAACGTCACATCCATTTACCGACTTGACGGGCGCCGAAACCAGCGGCGGCTCGAAGTCGGTGAAATCGATCGACGCCAGCGCCTGCGCCACGTGCAATTCGCGCGGCTTGCCGTCCAGACCGACGCGGTTCCAGTCGAACACACGATATGTGGTGTCCGAGTTCTGCTGAATCTCGAACAGCACCGGTCCTGCGCCCAACGCGTGGACGCGTCCGCTGGGCAGAAACATGCTGTCGCCCGCATGGACCGCATGACGATGAAAACATTGCGCCACCGTGCCATCCTGGACGCGCCGTTCGAATTCCGCGCGCGTCACCCCGCGCTTCAAGCCGACAAAGATTTCCGCGTCCGGCGCGGCGTCGGTGATGTACCACATCTCGGTCTTCGGCTCGCCGCCGAGTGACTGGGCCAGCCCCGCCGGCGGATGCACCTGCAGGGAGAGTTTCTCCTGCGCGTCGAGAATCTTGACCAGCAACGGGAAACGGCCGCCCTGCGATTTCGCGCCGCCGAGCAGTTCGCGCGCATGGTTTTCCATGAGCCAGCGCAAGGTCTGGCCGGCCAGCGGGCCGTTGGACACGACGCTGACGCCCTCTGGTCGGTCCGTGATTTCCCAAGATTCGCCGATGGGCACGCCGGGCGGCAGCGGCTTGGCGTAAAGCTGTTCCATGCGCCGCCCGCCCCAGACGCGCTCTTTGAAGATGGGCTGAAACATCAACGGATAAAGCATGAGGTCATTATGGCGGGCGAAGGGCAAGGTGGGGAGAAAATTGCATCGGAATGCCGTCGATGCTCGCGGCGCATGGGTGATACAAATTACGCAAAAATTCATGGTAAGATATTTCCACGCTGGCGCTATACCGTGGGTGAAGACCAAATGAACGGGCCATTGAAAACCGCCGAGATCGATGAAGCCGCGCTGGTTCGCGCCGTGCAGGGTGGCGACGTGAAAGCCTTTGAGCCGCTGGTGGATGCGCATCTGGACCACTTGCGGGCGTTCATCGCGTTGAAGCTGCCGGTGGCCCATCTGGTCAACGAAATTGCGCACGAAACCTTCGTCTTCGCCTTTCGCAACATCCAACAGTTCGAGCCGGGGACGTCATTGCGCGCGTGGTTGCGCGCGATTGCGGCGAACCTCATCCGCGCCGAGTTACAGCGCTATCGCCGCGAACAGGTCAATCAGCTCGGCTATGCGCGGCATCGTTTGTATGAAGCGGGGTTGGAGCAAACGCCGCCGGCGGAATCGGCCGAGGTCGAACACCTGCAACAATGCATCGAGGACCTCCCGCCGCACTTGCGTGAACTGGTCGCGCTGAAGTATCGGCAGGAATTGTCCATCGAGGACATCGCTGCTCGCTTGAGCCGCACGCAGACGGCGGTGTGGCAGGCGCTGTTCCGGTTGCGCCAGCAACTCAAGCTTTGCATCGAAAACAAACTCGCCCGGGCCAACCGATGATCACCGAGCAACAACTGGCGGCGTATCTTGCGGGGTCGATGACCGGCGAAGAACGCGCGCGCTTCGAACAGGAACTGGCCGCGGATGAAAGCGCGTTGCGGTCGCTCGTCGAGCAGGAGCGGATGGACGCGGCATTGAAGTTTTTGGAAGGCGGCGCGGTGGATCGCGACGTGGTGCGGCGCGCCATTCTCGAAGTCGTTTCCGGGCCTTCGCGCGAAGATGTTGCCGATGAAGTGATGGACGAATTGAAACGTCCGCCCGCCAATGTTGTCGCTGTGCCGTGGCGCGACTGGCTGCGCGGCCGGTGGCAATCCTACGCGTGGTCGGTCATCGGCGCGGCGGCGCTGGTCGCGTTGTTGATGTGGCTCTGGCCGTCGCAGACCGGCACAAAGCCAGCGCCCAAGCTGGCGCAACAACCGCCCGTGGTTCCGCCCTTGCCGCCAGTCACCACACCGCGCGATCCGGCGGTCTGGCCGTTTGCCGCAAACAGTCCGTGGAACACTCCGATCGGCTCCGGCGCGCAATTCGGAGCCATCCAGCCAGGCGGATTGGATGTGTCCACGGGCATCTTGTTGAAGGACTCGCGCTATCTGCACCCGACATTTGTCGCGCGGCCGAGCGATCCGCTGCGCCGCGTCCTCTCCGGGCCGTTTGCCATGCCGTTCGCGACGCTGCGGGTTCCCGAGGCGGCGTTGCTCGATGCGAGCCGGCCCATGAACGTCCTGTTGGTCGCGGAGGATGGCTTCACCCTTTACGAAGTCAGCGGCGCGCATCGGGAAGGGGAGGATTTGCGCGGCTGGAACGTCGTGCGCACGGATTTGCGCGGCAGCGGCATTCCGCCCGAACTGGCCAGCGCCAACGGCACGGGATTGTCGCCGTTGTGCGGAAGCCTGCGCGGCGGGGAATTGACCTCGGGCATCCGGCGCGTGTTGGGCGCGGTGGTGCCGGTGGATGCGGTGAGCGCGCGCGCCGGTGGCGATGCGCATGTGTGGCCGGCGGCGTGGACCCCGGACAATCCCGAGTTTCGCGCGCGTTTTGCCCGCACCGGCAATGTTCATTACGGCACGTTGCTCGCCATCCCGCCGGAAGTGGACATTGCGCAGATTGGCGTCGGCACAAGCGGGCCGGCGTTTGAGATTGCGCGCGCGTTGCAGGATTACGGCGTGTATGTGAAGGACAGTTTCGATCCCACCTGGATGGGTGACTGGCAGCGGCTGGGCAGTCCGAATTTGATTTTCTGTGTCGATGTGGACCCGTTTCGCGATCTGCCCGCCGATCTGCATGAAAAACTGAAACTCGTCTCAAAGCACCTCAAGGTCGTGGTGAACAACGGCCCGAACAGCATTGGCGGCGGCGGCACGCCGCGACGTCCGCCCGCGCCGGGATTCATCGCGCCGAAAAACTGAGTCATGAACGCGCAATTGACAACGCTCCGATTTGATTTCGGTTTCCGTGCAGTGGTGCGGAGTTGTCCGCTGAATTTGTCGCCCAATGTCTGAAGACGTAACCCTAAGTTAATAAGGACCCCTATGAAACTGCCACGCATGAAGTGTGCCCTGGTGCCGGCGCTGCTGGTATGCCTGATAGCGCACCCCACAACGGCGCAGGTGAATGACCTCGCGCCGCTCAGCGACGAGTTCAATAGCGCCGCGACGCTGGCGAACTTCCAGCGCATCCACCAGGTTGAAGGCTGGGGCGCGGACAAACTTGAAGTTCTCGACATCAACAACTCGACGCCCGGGCGGCTGGTGATGATTCCTTACACGAGTTCATGGTACCAGGATTACGTCGGCGAATTGACTTTTAAATCCGTCACCGGCGATTTCGTCATCACCACGGCGACCATTCCACGCAACCGCGCGCAGACTGGTCCGCCCGGCTCGGAATATTCGCTTTCCGGAATCATGGTGCGCGCGCCCAGCGGTTTGACGACGGGCGCGGCGGGATGGCAGACGGGCCAGCAGAATTATGTATTCCTCTCGCATGGGGCGGCCAGCGCGCCGGGAACTTATCAATACGAGGTCAAAACCACCCAGAACAGCATCTCGACGCTCTACGTTTCCAACGGCGCGCCCGCGGAGGCGGAGATCCAGGTCGCGCGTTTGGGTTCGACGTTCATCATGCTGCGGCGTGACGGCGCGGGTCCGTGGCAGGTGCACCGGCGCTACAGCCGCCCGGATTTTCCGCCGACGCTGCAAGCGGGATTGACGGTCTATACCGATTGGGGCGGCGTGCAAGCGGTGTATCCCTTCGGCCAGGAATTGCAGCACAACTCGACGGTCATCACCGGCCAGAATCCGGATCTGCGTGCTGAATTCGAATACCTGCGTTACAATCGTCCGCAAATTCCGCCGAATCTTGCCGGACGCGATTTCTCGAACCCGGCGCAGGTGAGTGACGCCGAGTTGCTGGGTTTCCTCGGCGCCAACGCAGGCCAGCCTGCGGGCGCGCCGTTCATCACGTTCCAGCCGCGCGGCCAGACCAACGCCATCGGTTCGCCCGCCGTGTTCGTCGTCGCGGCCACGGGCGACGCGCCGCTGAGTTATCAATGGCGGCGCAACGGCGTGGACATTGCGGGCGCAACGAGCGCCATTTACACGATTCCCAGCGCCACGACGAACGATGCCGGCGCTTACTCGGTTGTCATTGCGAACAACGCCGGCAGCGTGACCAGCGCGGCGGCAACGTTGAGCGTTGTCGCGGGCAGCAATCCGCAAGGGCCGGTTGATTACGAACTGGCCGCGAACACCTATCAGTTGGTGATTTCCACGACGCAGGATGATCCGCAAAACGGCATTTCGCAAACCAACGTCACTTACACGTTGTCCATCCCGCATCGGCGCGGCTTCGAGATGCCGGTGGTGCGCGGCATTGTCGTCGGCGCGCCGGGGCGCTCTGGTTCGATTGGCCCGGCCAGTCCGAGCTGGCATCGCTGGTTGTGGGACCGGCAATTCGTGTGGGTTGGCATCAGCACGCACGGCACGCCGGTATCGACGCTGACAAATGCGCTGGCGCAATTCGCGACATTGCGCAACCGGCCGGAATTGATTCACGCGCCGGTGTGCATCCACGGCATCTCGATGGGCGGCGCGTTCACGTATGATTTCGCCGCCACGTATCCGGAACGCACGATCGCTTTTTTGCCCCACCACATGTACACACCGGCCACCGCGCAGACGCCCGCCTTCCTGGAAGTGCCCGGCCTGTTCACGCAAGGCGAGTTCGACGCGGAAACGGTTTCCACCCATCAATGGAAATTCTACGAAGACGGCCGCCTGCAGAGCGCGCGGTGGAGCATGTGGATTGATTGGGGGCACAACCATCTGGCGCGCAATTATCTCAGCGAACTGGCGCAGGAATTCTTCGACACTTGCATCGCGTTGCGATATCCGGCGCAGGCCAATCCGTTGCTTGGACCGGTTCAACTCAACGCGCTGCCCGAAGCCGGCGGCTGGCTTGGTGAACATATTCACGGGCGCGTCAAAACCGCGATGGTGCCCGGTCTCAGTGTGCCCGGCGGCGGGGGCAATCCGAACTTCTGGCGCGATTTCGATACGGATTGCGCGCACATCGCGCCGTATGCGGTGTTTGACCGCGCGCCGAAAAACGAACACTCGTGGTTCCCCAATGAGCGCCTCGCCTGCGTGTGGCGCTCGCATGTCAGCACCGGGTTCCGCACGGTCAGCCTGCAATTGCACGATTTGAGCGGCCAGGTGAATTACTTCGGCGGCACGGATTACCCGGACCACACGTTCACCGCCGGCCAGACGATTGACGCGACGGTGGATGCGCGCGGTTTCCCGGGCGCAATGCGTGTGGAATTCTACGATGGCGCGACGCGCATGGGCGAAATTAATAGCGCGCCATTCATCTTCGCATATCCGCTGGCAAATCCGGGCGTGCATACGCTCTGGGCATTGGTCACGGGCGCGGACGGCCAGCAACGCGTGACGGGGCATCGCGCGGTCAACGTGCGCGCCAATGCCAACGCCGCCAACACCGCGCCCACCATTTCGAAAATCTCCAATCAAATCACCGCCACGCCCGGCGCGAGTTTTTCGCTGCCGTTCACGGTTGGCGATGCCGAGACTGCGCCGGGCAACCTCACCGTCCTGTTTCTCACGCGATTTTCCGGGCCCAATTGGGTCAGCAGTTCGTCCATCACGGGCACCGGCGCGAATCGCACGCTCAACGTCACCCTCAACCCCGCCAATACGGGTGTTTATGGCGGGCTGGTCATCGTCTCCGACGGCAACCTGAGCGTGAACGAATACATCGAGGTGGAGGTGCGCGACACGACCACGCCGTCATTGCTGGTGGAGTCCGGCCTGGGTTGGACTATGTTTCACGCGCAGGGCGTGTGGTCCGCGCCGCATTCGTTGCGGCTCGCGGATGAAAACACGCCGTTGGAAAACCTTACGGTCACCGCAGTCTCCGGCAATCAGGCCGTGTTGCCCAATTCCAACATCGTCTTGAGCGGCTTTGGCGAATACCGCGCCATCACTTATCGCGCCATCAGCAACGGCCAGGCGAACATCACCGTGACCGTGTCGGACGGAAGCGCCAGCGTGCAGGGCAGCTTCGTCGTGGCCGGCCTTCCGGCGATGACCAATACCGCGCCCGCCATTTCGGACCTTCCGCATCGCACAGCCACCAACGGAGTCCCCAGCGGTCCGCATGTGTTCCGCATTTCCGACCTGCACACGGTGAACGATCAATTGCTCGTCACTGCCGTGTCTGACAATCAAGCCGTGTTGCCAGACGGAAACATTTCGCTCGGCACCCGCGGACGCGACCGTACCATCACAATGACGCCCGTGGGCGGCGGGACGGCGACAGTCACGGTGACCGTTTCGGATGGGGCTTTGAGCGGGAGCGACACTTTCCAAGTCACGGTGAGCGGCGGGCCGGTGACGCCGCCATCCATCTCGACACCGCCGCAAAGCCAGACGGTCAACGCGGGCGCGAACGTGACCTTCAGCGTCACGGCGTCCGGTTCGACGCCTTTGTCGTATCAGTGGCGCAAAAATGGCGCCAACATTTCGGGGGCGACCGGCAGTTCGTTCACGTTGAACAACGTGTCCGCTTCGGACGCGGCGGACTACACCGTGGTAGTCAGCAACAGCGCAGGTTCTGCCACCAGCACGGTGGCCACGTTGACGGTGAACCCGCCGGTCACGCCCCCGTCCATTACCACGCCGCCGCTGAACCAGACCGCGATTGTCGGCGACACCGTGACGTTCAACGTCGTTGCCTCCGGCACGCCGCCGCTGAGCTATCAATGGCAACAGAATGGCACCAATCTCGCGGGCGCCACGGCATCCTCGCTTGCGCGAAATAACGTCACCACGAACGACGCGGGCAGCTACACCGTCGTCGTGAGCAACAGTGGCGGCAGCGTAAGCGCGGCAGCCACGCTCACCGTCCATCCCATCAACGTCACGTTCACCAACCTGAACCTCACGCCGCTTCCCGAGCTGGGCACGAATCAGTATCGCGGTTTCGTGGGCGGTCTCTATCCCAACAGCGCGAATACGCGTCCAGCCGCGCACGAATCACTTGGCCGTCAACTGGCCGCCCAGCAGGTCCGCCCGCGCGATGCCGCCGGTTCCGTGGACCCCGCCAATGGCCGCATCGTGCTGCTTTCCATCGGCATGTCGAACACCAGCATGGAATTTGCGGCGGGCAGCGACGGCGTGGCCGCTGTTTCGTTTCGTAATCGCGCGAACGCCGACCCGTCGAAGAATCCGCAATTGATCCTTGTGGATGGCGCGCAGGGCGGCCAGGTCGGTCCGAACTGGACGAACGCTTTCACCGGCCCGTGGACCAACATCCCCACGCGGCTGGCGAACGCCGGTGTGAATTCCAACCAGGTCCAGGTGCTTTGGATCAAGCTGGCTGTCGCGGCGCCAAACACGTTGGGCGGGGCAGGTCCTCCCGGTTCGGGTGCATTTCCCGCGCACGCGCTGATGTTGGAATCCAATCTCGTGGACACCATCCGCGCCGCGCAGGCCACGTTCCCCAATCTCGCGATGATCTATCTTTCCAGCCGCACGCGCGCGTATGTGACCAATGCGATCGGGTTGAACCCGGAACCCTTCGCCTACGAGAGCGGGTTCTCCGTGAAGTGGCTTATCGAACGGCAGCTTGGCGGCGAATTGAATGCCGACCCGGCCAACGGGCCGGTCACCACGCCCTGGCTTTCGTGGGGACCTTACCTGTGGGCTGACGGAACACGCGGACGTTCGGATGGTTTCATTTGGGAAAGCTCCGATGTGTTTCAAACCGATTTCACGCATCCTTCCGCCTCGGGTGTGCGCAAGGTTGCGGACCAACTGCTCGCCTTCTTCAAAACGGACCCGACGGCCACGCCATGGTTTCTGCGCAGCACTGTCACGGGGCAGCCGCCCGTTTGTGCGCCGACGGCCAGCACGACCAACGGCTTACCGCCATTGACCGTGCAGTTCGCTGCCAATGCCAGCGACCCGGATGGCGCGCTCGCCAACATCTGGTGGACGTTTGAGGACGGCACATTTGCGACGAATTCCAATCCCGTGAAGCGCTTCGATGTTCCCGGCGTTTACACGGCGCGCGTCACCGCGACCGACAACAGCGGCAACCCGGTCACCGGCAGTGTGACCATCACGGTTGGCGAAACAGCTTTGCCGCCGTCCATCACAACCCCGCCGCAAAGCCAGACCGTCAATGCGGGCGCGAACGTGACTTTCAGCGTCAGCGCTTCCGGCACCGCGCCGTTGTCGTACCAATGGCGCAAGGCTGGCACGAACATTTCGGGAGCGACGGGCAGTTCGTTCACATTGAACAACGTGTCCTCGGCCGATGCCGCAGATTACACGGTCTTCGTGAGCAACAGCGCCGGCTCGATTACCAGCGCTCCGGCCACGCTGACAGTAACCCTTCCACCCGCGATTTCCCTTCCGCCGCAGAGTCAAACAGTGAGTGCGGGCGCGAGCGTGACCTTCAGTGTCACGGCGCCTGGCACTGCGCCTTTGTCGTATCAATGGCGCAAAGACGGCACAAACATTTCGGGGGCGACCGGCGCTTCGCTGACATTAATCAGTGTGTTGGCAGCGGACGCGGGTGATTACAGCGTGGTGGTGAGCAATAGCGCGGGTTCAGCGACCAGCGTTGCGGCCACGTTGACCGTGAACACGCCGGCCATGCCCCCGGCTATTTCTACCCATCCGCAAAGCCAGACGGTGGCGGCAGGCGCGACGGTGACCTTCAACGTCATCGCATCGGGCGCCGCGCCCTTGTCGTATCAATGGCGGCGCAATGGCGCCCCCATCTCCGGCGCCAACGCGACTTCTTACACCATCGCCAGTGTTCAGTCCGCCGATGCGGGCACGTATGATGTTGTCGTGAGCAATGGCGGCGGTTCCGTCACGAGTAATCCGGCTGCGTTGACCGTCGCAGCAAACAACCCCGCGCCCGCGCCGGTCCTTGGCACGAATTCGCCGGCCGACATTACGATTGGCACGCTCGTCGTCGCGCCGGATCCGCAGCGCTTCGGCGTCAACCTGCGCGAGCCATCCGAACTGAACAATTTCACCGGCGATCCCGGCTTCGAGCCAACGACCATTCGTCGGCAGCATCGGGCCACCGGCGGCGGCGCGAATTACATCGTCAACGATGCCAGCGTCCAATACAGCCCGACGACGTCGCATTTCAACACGCTTCAGGATGGTTTCTTTGACGGCGCGCACGTGCGCGTTTACCGGCCTTCGACCAATGGTGGGCCGTTGCAATTCGTTCGCGCAGGCATCGTGACCAACTACGTGACGGATGGTTTCCGCCGGTTGAACGCGCTGCCGATTACCGTGAGCGCATTCACGGACACCAACGCCACTCCCGGTGTCCAATACGAATATCAGGTGCGCGCGGTCAACACGTCCGAGACCAGTTCCACGAACTTCTCCGGCGAAGTCATCGTGAGTGCGACGCCGCTTCCGGGCAGCACCGGCGCCGCGCCTTCGCCCGTTTTCACCGGCAGTTTCTACGGTCAGAATCCGCCGCCGCCCGTGCCGGCCAATCTCACCGCCACGCCGTTGGCGGGCGCCGTCCAACTCGATTGGTCCGATGCCACGGCGCCCGGTCTGGCGGGCTATTACGTGTATCGTCGCTCGATTCCAACGAATGAGCTCTACCGCGTCTGGCTCAACACCAACGGCCCTCCCGTCCAGGCCGGCGACATCTATTTCCTGGAAATGACCGTGGACAACGCGCCTGTTCAATTCATGCATGATCGCCTCGGCGCGTCGCGTCAGAACGATGCGTGGCGCGTCATCGGCGGCACGTTCTGGCCTTATGGAATGCCGGGCACGGTTCGCCGCGACAGTTCAACCGTCCCTCCCGAGAACGGCGGCGTGACCAGCCTGCGCATTGACAATCCCGGCGCGCACGAAGTGAGCATCCGCCAGGCGCGCTTCTCCGCGCCGCAATTTTACGCCGGCTTTTACCCGCACCTCGAGCCGGGCCGCACCTACCGCGTGGATGTGTGGTTGAAACAAACCGGCGTGCCAAACGGCCTGGTGCGCTTCTTCCTCAGCCAGCATTACAGCTCGGTGCAAACTAACTTCACTGTCGGCGCAAACTGGGAAAAGTTCACCTGCCTTTTCACCGCGCCGCCGCTCGGCACCAACGCCACCATTTCGGAAATCTGCCTCGGCTTCAACGGTCCCGGCACGGTCTGGGTGGATAACTTCCTCCTTTACGAAGATGCCGACGGTGATCCAGCCACGTATCCGGCGTTTGCCTTGCGGCCTGCTGTCGCCCAGGCGTTGGCGGATTATCAACCGGGCGTGGTGCGCATCTTCACCGGGGTGGATACTGAATACTGGGGCGTCACCATGGATGATTGGACGCGCGCCGAGCTTGAAACCACGCTGCATTGGGAAGCCAACACTGGCCGCCGCACGCCCGATGATCCTTACAAACTTCCCACTGCGTTGCGCATGATGCGTGATTGCGGCGGCGAACCCTGGCTGGTCGTCGGCTCCTTCATGACCGAGCAGGAATGGCTCGATCTCATGGAATATCTCGCGGCGCCTTACGACCCCGCCACCGACACGCCGGCGTCCAAACCCTACGCCTACCGCCGTTACGCGCAAGGCCAGCACGCGCCGTGGACGGATGTCTTCCCGCGCTGGTTCATCGAATACGGCAATGAATTGTGGAACCCCGCGTTTCAGTGGAATTTTCCAAACGGCAACCTGACCGGCCAGTTCACCGAACATTTCTTCACGGTCGCCAAATCCAGCCCGTGGTTTGCGGGCGTTGCGGACAAAATCAACTTCGTTGCCAACGGCTGGCTCGTTTCGCCGGACCCCGTCAACGGCTACGGCCACGCTGCATCGCTGGCTTCACCCAGTTCGCATTACAACGACATTGCGGTTTACATCGGTGGTTGGGAGGCGGGCATCGCCGTGGGTGGCGCCGAAGTGAACGACGAGGGTTATCAGGATTACCTGCTCTACGCGCCGTCGTTCATCCGGTATTACATGGACCAGCACGCCGCGTCGCGCGCGGCCAATGCCGCCGCCGGCCATCCGTATCGCCTTGCGATTTACGAAGGCGGCCCCGGCTACGCGAATCCCTCGCCCGGCCAACCGTTCGAGCCCATTTCGGAAACCTACGGCAAGTCCCTCGCCGCTGCGGTCGCGACACTCGACACGTACCTCTACAATTCGCTCCTCGACATCGACCCGCAGGCGTACTTCACCTTCGCGCCCGGCTACAACTGGTCCACGCATTCGCCGGTCGTCAACGGCTACCATCCGCACGCCAACTGGCTCGCGCTCCAGATGCGCAACCGCCATGTCACCGGCGCGATGGTCGCCACGCACCTCAACGCCGCTCCCACGATCAATGTGCCGCCGCACGTGAACGGCGCGGGCCAGGTGCAGGTGCCCGCCTACAACGACGTCCCGCTTGTCGCGCCCTATGCCTTCCGCGATGGCGACAAATACTCCGTGTTCATTCTCTCGCGCAGCATCAGCAACGCCACGCCCGTGACCTTGCGCCTGCCCTTCACCAGCGTCACCAACGCCACGTTGCACAAATTTACGGGCGACCCACGCACCAACAACGTCACGCATCTCACCCTCTTTCCCACCAGTGAACCCGTGAACGATTTCGCGCCAAACTACAGTTTCACGCTGCCGCCCGGGTCGGTTTACCTCTTCGTGTTCGAAGGCGCGACCACACCCGTGCAAAACGCGCCAGTGCCGACCATCAGCCTCGCGGTGGGGCAAGGGGAGACAAGCACCGTTCCCGCCGTCGCGTTCAACGTGTTCTTCAACCAGCCTGTTACCGGGTTCACCACCAACAGCGTGCAGATCGGCGGCACGGCAGGCGCGACGCGCGTCACCATCACGGAAGTTTCGCCGTTCAACGGCACGACGTACCAGGTGATTGTCAGCGGCATGACGTCACCTGGCACCGTGACGCTGGATGTGCCCGCCGGCGCGGCGACTGGCACCAACGGTTTGTCCAGCGCCGCAGCCACCATTCTGAACAACACCGTGCAATTCAGCTTCCCGCAACCGCAGGATGTGTTGCTTGCCTACGACGACTTCAACGTCGCGCTCACCAACTCGCTTCACTTCCTCAACGGCGTCAACAGCGGCGCGAGCTGGGCCAACGCGTGGCTGGCTCAAAACTTCAATCCCACCAACGGTTACGACGGCTACAAGCTCGGCACCAACGCGCCGCCCGCATTCGCTGACCTTGTCACCACCGGCGCTTACGCCATCGGCGGGCGCGGCTACGAATTCTCCTTCCGCGACCTCGATGTGAACGCCTTCGGCCCCTTCCGCGTCTATGGCGCGAATCCGCCGACCATCGGCCAGGATGGCACCACGCTCTGGGCCAGCTTCCTGTTGCGCAAGGAAACCGACGACCTCGGCCCCGTGAACGTCTCGCTCGTGAACACCAACGGCCTGCAAAGCTACGGCCAGATCAACATTGGCGCAGGTTTCTACGGCGCCTTCTCCACCGTCAACGGCACGCGTTACTGGGCGCTGGCCGTGCGCAATGCGGCCAACGACGGCGCGGACATCATCCCGACCAGCGTGCCGGTCGTCATCGGCCAGACCACGTTGCTGGTCCTGGAAATGCGTTTCGGCGCGCAGGATACCTTACGCCTTTACGTCAACCCTCCACTCACGGGCGCGCCGCCCGCCGCGCCCAGCGCCTCCGTCATCACCACCGGCACGGCGGACATCGCCTTCCGCAACGTCCGCTTCTACGCGGGACTCGGCTCGGGGTTGTTCACCGGCGACGGACTCAACCGCGGCGTGCTCGACGAACTCCGCTTCGGGGACAGCTTCCTCGCCGTCACTCCCAGCGCCGCGCCCCAGGTCATCGCGCCTTCCATCACTCAACCGCCGCAAAGCATCGTTGCCATCGCGGGTGACAACGTGACCTTCAGCGTTTCCGCCGCTGGCACCGCTCCGTTGTCATTCCAATGGCGTCGAAACACCGTGGTTCTTCCTGGCGCCACCAACGCAAGCCTGGCCTTGAACGCCGTGCAAATCGCGGACGCGGGCGACTACGATGTCGTTGTCAGCAACAGCGCAGGTTCGGTCACCAGTGCCGCTGCGACACTTACCGTCCTGATTCCGCCCGCCGTCACCATCCACCCGCAGAGTCAGACGGTGAACGCCGGCGCCAGCGTCACCTTCACCGTTACCGCCACCGGCACCGCGCCCCTCGGATACCAATGGCGCCGGAACAGCGTGGATCTTCCCGGCGCAACGGCTGCCACCCTCGTGCTGAACAACGTGCAAGGCACGGACGCCGGCAGTTACAACGTAGTCGTGAGCAACAGTGCCGGCTCCGTCACCAGCAATCCCGCCGCGCTCACCGTGAACACGCCCGTCCCGCCGCCGACCATCACCACGCATCCCGTGAGCATGGCCATCACCGCCGCAGGCAGCGTGACCTTCAGTGTTTCCGCCACCGGCCCCGGCCTGGCCTACCAATGGCGCTTCAACGGCGCGGACATTCCCGGCGCAACCAGCCCGGCTTACACCGTTGCCGTCAACGACACCGCCCAACTCGGCAGCTACACCGTCGTCGTCTCCAACGCCGGCGGCAGCGTCACCAGCAATCCCGCGGCGCTCATCCTGATCACGCCGCAAATCTTCGCTGGCATCACCCTCGAAGGCCCCGTCGGCACGACGTTCCGCATCGAGTACACGACGAACCTCGGCGAACCGGCCACGTGGAATACCTTGACGAACGTCACCCTCCAGACGCCCGTGCACGAATTCGTGGACCTTGCCTCCAAACAACAACCCCGCCGCTTCTACCGCGTCGTCGCGCCGTGAACGACTCAGCCGGCCGTTGCCCCTGCGGGCGCCGCTGAGGCTGCCGCCGCGTTCTGCGCTTCGGTATAATGCCCGAAGGCGCGGAACTTTTCGTAACGCTTTTGCAGGCGCTCGCTCGTGGACAACGCGTCAATCTGCTTGAGATGCTTGAGCAGTGCCGCCTTCAGATTGGCCGCCGCCGCCTTCGCATCGTTGTGCGCGCCGCCCAGCGGCTCGGAAATGATTTCATCCACCAGACCCAATTCGTGCAGATCCTTGGCCGTGATCTTCAACGCCTCGGCCGCTTTCGCCGACGCCGTGCGGTCCTTCCACAAGATCGCCGCGCACCCTTCCGGGCTGATGACCGAGTAATACGCGTTCTCCATGATGAGCACGCGGTCGGCCACGCCGATGCCCAGCGCGCCGCCGGAACCGCCTTCGCCCACCACTGCGGCGATGATCGGCACGTCCAGCAACATCATCTCGCGCAGGTTCACGGCGATGGCCTCGGCGATGTGCCGTTCCTCCGCGCCGATGCCTGGATAGGCGCCGGCGGTATCGATGATGGTGATGATGGGCAGGCCGAACTTGTTGGCCAATCTCATCAGCCGCAAGGCCTTGCGGTAACCCTCCGGGTGCGCGGAACCGAAGTTGCGCAGGATGTTCTCCTTCGTGTCGCGCCCCTTCTGGGTGCCGATGACCAGCACGCGGTGTTTGTCCAGCTTGGCGAAACCGGCGACGATGGCGCGGTCATCGGAATAGAGGCGGTCGCCGTGCAGTTCGCTGAATTCCGAAAAGGTCTGGGCGCAGTAATCGAGCGTGTAGGGGCGCTTGGGATGGCGCGCCAGTTGAACCCGTTGCCACGCAGTCAGATTCGTGTAGATCTGTTTGCGGGTTTCCTCGATCTTCTTTTCGATCTGCTGGATTTCCTCCTCGAAATTGATGCCCAGCGAATGTTTTTCGCGGTGTTTCTTCAGTTCGTCGAGTTTCCGTTGCAACTCCACAATCGGCTTCTCGAAGTCCAGCTGATGTTTCATCGCTTCGCAGTTTAGTGTCCTGCCGGACGCCGTGCAATGGGGAATTCTGAAGGCGCGGCGGGCCTGGAATGTCCGGCGGCGGCGCAGCGGCGGCCGGGCGGCGGAGCGGTTTGGTCGAGCGGCGGAGGGGGAATGTGGCAGGGAGTGTAGGGGACGGTATGTGACGGAAGAGGCCGGATGGACGGCGGACGAATGACGAATGACCAAGGCCAACTGATGAAAGAAGGTTCGAAGTTCAGAGTTCATGGTCGGGTGGAAAAATATTATGTGGCAGAAGCGGGCATTATCGGGCAGTAGCGGGCGGATGGTGGTTGAGGGGGCGGAAAATGACGAATGACGAAGGCCAAATGACGAAAGAAGCGCCAAGGCCAAAGGTTCAAAGTTCGAAGTTCACGGTTCATGGTTGGCGTGGTGGAGTCACGGGCCCAAAAAATATGTGGTATATGACGGAAGCGGTCGGATTGCGTGGTTGAGGGCTCGGGTGAGTTGAGGGTTGAGCGCAGCAAATCCGAATGGTGCGGCCGCGTTGGAGGAGGGCCATGCGCGCGGGTTGACCACGTGCTGCCCCCGGGACGGGGGCACTCCGCCGAAGGGCATCGGCGCGCTCCGACCGGTGGTCGGGCGGTTGATGTTTTGTTCAACATCATGAGGAAGCCTGGCACAGGCGCGACGTTAACGCCAAGACACCTGAGACAACTGCTAACCATTGAGACAAAAATCTTCATGCAAAAATCTGCGCTCCCAACAGGTAGGAACTCAATCGAATGCGGTCAACCGAATGCAGGCAAAATCATTTCGGCGCAAAATCAGGTGGGTTCGTTGAAGCGTGATGGGTTGATGGGTTGAAGGGTTGAAGAGGGGTTGAATCCATTTTCCTGGCAACCTCCCTTTGGTGAGGCATCCCCCAGATTGGCGTTTGTCAGTTGATTGGCGGCTTCCCATTCGTCTGCCCCCATTCGCTTGCTTCTCCCCCGGACCGCGCGACTCCAGTCGCGCTTACGGCATGACCAACCCGGCGCGGGACGCTTTCACCCGGACTGGCGCG
>JBFMBT010000012.1:0-38718 GCA_040754875.1 Verrucomicrobiota bacterium
CGCACTCACCGCTACGCTTCACCGCCCGAAGGGCCTCCCCCCCGCAGGGGGAGTTGACAGTGCCAGTAACATGCCAAACAACAAACGAACTGTGAGTTAACACTCCTTTCTCCGGTGTCTTTTTCCCATGAGGCAACGGGGGCCTTCTTCACATAACACCGGCTGATCGGACTGCCCACGTAGCCCAGGAATGGTGGGATCGGGAAATATCCTTCGGCCTCGTATAACGCCAGCGCCTCCGCGTTGTCGCAACCGGTCTCCAGCACGATCGACCGAAACCCGCGCCGCCGGATCTCTTCCTCGAGATGCCGCAAGATTTGCCGCGCAATGCCGCGCCGCCGCGCCGACCGCCGCACAAACATCCGTTTGATTTCCGCGCACCGTTCATCCAACGGCCGGAACGCGCCGCAACCGACCGCTTCGCCCGCGTCCTGCGCGACGACGAAATAACCGCCGGCCCGCTCGAACTCCGCCACGTCAATTCCGTTGATGGGCATCCCCGGATACAATGCCGCGATGTCTTCGTCGAGTTCGCGAATCAACTGCTGGGCGGCGTCCGAACCGGAGCTGGTGGGGGTGATGGTCAGCATACGCTCTTCATTGCCAACGATACTTCATCTGCGCCGCCCGGCGGGTCAATTCCGCCGCCAGCTTGCGCGCCTCGTCGATGGGCACATTGCCGATGGCCGGCGCGCCGCCGGTGTAGGTCTGGCCGGCGGTGTCCACGACGAGGGTGACCACGCGGTGCCGGCGGTCGAACGGCGTCTGGTGCAGCGCCACGGCCTGGATGTTGCGGATGGGGACGATGTGCGTGGCGCGGCGCAACCAGCCCCGGCGCGTGCGCAGATAATGTTCGCCCAGCGCGTAACCAAGATGGCGGAAGTTCATCACGTTCACCACATACACCACCGGTATCAACGCCAGCGGCCACAACCCCGCCCAGCCTTGGACCAACAGCAGCGCGCCCGCCAGCAGCACGCACGCAAACCCGCCCTTGAGTGTCCCGCGCCGGATGGCCACGCGCGATACCTGTTTCCATTCCGCCGGCGCCGGGTCCAGGTGCGGAAAGAACACCGGCAGCAGGCCGTCCACCTCGGCGCGCAGCACCACGGGCAGCAACACGTTGCGTCCTTCCTGCGCGCTCTTTTGCTCCGCAAGCTGGCTGCCCGCGGTGTCCGCGTAGAGCGTGGCCAGCCGGAACAAGCGCCGCATGATTGTCTCTTCGATTTTCAACACCTGGATGCGTTTGCGCGGCAGGCTGCTCGCGCGCCGCGTGAATAAGCCATAAACGCGCTGCAAATCCTCGCCCTTGCGCGTGAGCGTGAAGCCGTAAAAGAGAACGATGGAGCCAATGATCGAGATCACAATGCTGGCCGCCAGAATCGCCAGCGCACCGAACACATACACGGGCCACGTCGCTTCCATTCCTTGTTCGTTGAGGCGCAACATCGTCTCTTCCACGCGGCGCATCAGCTTGTCGTGCAGGTTGGGAAACACGTCGTCCGCGAATCCCCACGCCACCGCCACCAGCGCCATCGTCGAGGCTGTCTGGTTCGACGCCAGCCCCGCCAGCACCAGTTCTTTCACGCTGAGCTGCCGCACCGTTTCGTCCGCGGGCAACGCGCCTGGCCCCGCAGCGCTTGCTGCCGCTTCCGCCTGGCCCGGTTTGGCCGCCGCCAGAATCTCCGCGCGCAATCGTTCCGCTTCGTCGCGCGCCAGCACGGAGAACGACGCCTCCGCGCCGGTGCCGCCCGCGGTTTCCACCTGCACTTCGACGACGTTGAAGATGCGCTGCAGCACGCTCTGCTCGATGCGCACGTCCTGCACGCGCGTGAGCGGGATGTTGCGCTCGGTGCGCTGAATCAAACCGTCGCGCGTGACGAGTTCCCCGCTTTCGATGCGATAGGTCAGGGTGAAGTAGCGCACCAATGATTGAAACAGCGTGATGACGAGAAAGAAGAGCAGGATGTAAGCGGTGGTATTGTTATTCCGGCTCGAACCCACCACCAGCACGATGAGCGCCGGGATCAAATACCCGCGAATGATCGTGATGAACGTGAAGAGCAACGTCAGCGGATGCAACCGCCGCGCCGGTGTCCTGGACGCGGGTGCGGCCGCCGGGATGGGCGGAGGGGTGATGACCGGCGGCGTGGGTTCCCTCGACGGCTCCGGCAGCGGTGGCGGCTCAGACGGCATCGTCGCCTCCCGCGGCAACGAGTTGGTCGCGCAGGCGCTCGGCCGCTTCCGCCTTCAGGCCGGGGATGACTATCGCCGCCTGCTGCGTGCCCGCCGTGTGCAACACGAGCGACGCCAGCCCAAAATACCTTTCCAACGGCCCGCGATGCAGATCGACATGTTGCAGGCGCGACAACGGCAGCAGTTGCGTGACCTTGAACCAGACGCCGCTGCGCGCTTCGAGCACCTTCTCGTCAATCCGGTAGCCCCACGCGGCAAACGCCTTCTTGGGATACCACACCAGCATGCACAATCGCACCGCCGCCAGGCCAAACCACGCCGCCAGCAGCCAGCCCATGAGCGGCCGCGCGGCAAAGCCGACGAACAACACGAACGCCAGCGACGGCAGCAAAATGAACCCGCTCGCGATCAAACTCGTCAGCCGCCACAATCCCACCACCGCCGGATCCAGCGACACGAATTCCACCACCGCGCTGGCAACGGGTGGAACCACGGTTTCGACCGGTGTTGGCTCGGTTTCTTCCACGCTGTGAACCGGGACCGCACGGCGCGGCTATTTCCCGGCGACCTCCAAGTAGTCGCACAGAGCGCCCAGATTGTCGATGAAGAGGCGCGTGTCGATTTTTCCACGCGCCAGCCAGCGACCTTGCGCATCCATGGCCGCAATCGCCTTGTCCGCGCGCGGCGCGAGCGACTTCGCGCGGCTCTCCTTTTGTTTGTCGGTGAGCGGTTTTGTTTTTTGCTTTTCCAGCCACGCCTCGCGCCCCGCGGCTTTTACCTGCTCGTAAAAGGTAATGGTCCGTTGCACGTTGAAATCGCCCTGCCAGCCGTAATGGGTGCGCCGTTCCTCCGACAATTCCTCAAGTGTATAATGAATCTTCCCGTCGCGATCGCCGTAAATCGGCTTGTTCGACCCCAGCTCGTAATAACGCGCCCACCGGTTCGGCGCGATGGCCGAGCGTTGATACCAATCAATGGCGGCGGGAATCGTCTTGATGTATTTCTCCTCGCCCGTCTCCAGGTACAACTCGACCAGCGTGCGAATGGCGCCGCTGCTTTCGCCGCCGGTCACCGCGGGTGGTTCAAAGGCGCGCGCCCAGGCGGGCTCCATGTTCTGATTGTATTGCTGCGCCCAGCCGGCCTGCGGCGCGGGCAACTGCGCCAGCAACAGAAAATCGCCGCCCCGCTTGGCAGCGGCCAGATACTCCGCTTTGCCCGTGCGTTTCCACGCGTCGATCATCGTCGCCATGCAATCGCGCTGGCCGTTGTCGTTGAGCGTGTAATAATTGAAATACTTCACCCCCGCGTGTTCGCGCGGCCAGTTCTTCGGAATGCTTGCCTGCTTCACCGGAAAATCCGCCGCATTGCGCGGCTTGCCGTCGTAACGTTGCGGCCAGCCGCCGTTCGGGAATTGCGCCTCGAGCATCTTCTTTAGCGCGTACTCCAGCGCCGCGCGAATCCGCTGGTCGCGCGCGTCGTTGGAACCCTTGCTCGCATCCACCACCGCCAGCAAAAAGCGCACCGCGCTTTGCGTCGTGTTGTCGTCAAACGTCGAGATGTTCACGCGCTTGGAGATCTCCGCCGGCGTCAGCTTGCCCGCATCGGAACGCCGATACCATTTCTTCGCCGCGTTCGCGTCGAAATCGATGACGTAATCCCAGCCACCCGATTCCAACTGCCCCGTGGCCAGCGCATCGGCGGCAGCCTTCGCGGCATCGAGATATTGTTTGTCGCCGGTTGCTTCATACGCGCGCAAGAGCGCCATGCCCATTGACGGCGTGCCCGGCGGTTGAATCCAGATTTGCGTGGGCGTGGCCGGCCGCTCGCCGGCGCGCTCCTTCAGATCGGTGGAATAGGTCCACAACCATCCGCCCCCGGCGGAAATCGAACGCATGAATGCCGTTGCCTTCGCCAGTGCCGCCCGCGCTTCCTGCGGCGTCGCGGCCCGGACGGGAACGGTGAGTTGGACCAGGGTGAGGGCGACGAGAATCAGGGCACGTTTGTTCATAGGGCAATTTGTAGGAGCGTTAATCTCGCAAGGAAATAACTTTCAGGGTGTCCGCGGCGTCGCGTGCCTTGAGGACCACCTCGGTGATGGCCAGACAATCACCGGCCGGGATGCGCGATGCCTTCCCCTCGCGCAGGGCTTTGACGAAATCGACGAACAGATTTGAAGGCGCGCCCGGTTCGACCAGATGCATCTTCTGTTCGCCCGTGACCAACCACACGCCGTTGTCCGGGTAACGAATTTCCACGACGCCTTTGGTGCCCGCGATGCGCAACCGGTCATCGCCATGCGAGGGCGCGGTGCCCGGGCGCTGGTAATCCAGGCGGACGGTGGCGGATGCGCCGTTGCCCAGGCGCGCCAGAATGGAGGCCTGGTTCTCGCTGTTGCCGGTTTCCGCTTCGCCGACCTTGCCGTGCAATGCGGAGACGTGGGTAAATTCCAGGCCGGTGATCCAGCGGATCAAGTCCATTGAATGAATGCCGATGTAAGGAATGGTGCCGCCGAGACGCTCGCGGTCCTTGAACCAGGCTTCGCGTTTGCCCAGTTGATACGATTTTTGCGCGGTGGCGAGACAGACTTCGCCGATGACGCCGCTTTGCACCAGGTCACGCATTTTGGCGTACTTGGCGTCATGCCGCATCGTGAGCAACATGGTCAGGCGGCTTTTGGATTTCGCCAGGGCGGCGCGCACACGGGCAAGGTCGTTCAGGGTGGTGGTCAGCGGTTTTTCCGTCACCAGATGGACGCCGCGAGCCGCCAGTTCAATCACCTGCTCGGCGCGCCAGCGGTTTTCATCGCAAATACAACAAACATCCATCGGTGTGTGCTCCACCAGATGCCGCCAATCCGCGTAACGTTGGGCTTTCCTGGCCAGCGGTTCGCGGGACATAAAGCTTTCCAGCTTGGCGGCGGAATCATCAGCGACGGCTACCAGCTCGACGTCACCCAAGGCGCGAGCGCCCTCCAGAACCGTGCTTTGATGGCCTTTGAGTCCAATGAGGGCGAGTCGCATAGGGGTGCCGTCCAAAGTCGGTTTTCGGTGTAAAAAGGCAAGAAAAATCGGCGTCTTGGTGGAAATTAACGTTAACGTTCTTGGGTTGTTTAGCGCAGCGCAGCCCGGCGAAAGGCGATACCGGAACAAAGATTGAATAAAAGAGGAGCAAAACGCATCGAAGTAGTTGACTGATTAGTAAACTATGGAATGGTTGGATCGCAAGTCGTAGGAACGACGCTTATGAAAACGAAATTGGAAGGCCGGAAGCTGAATGTGCGATTTGGTTCGCGGACCCGTTTCCGCATCAAACCGGAAACCGCTCCGCGGTTCCGTATCACACAGGATCTCGAACAGCTAAAAGAAAAGCTGGTGAACGAACACCTGGCCGGGATGGACTCTGCTTATCATACCGCCCTGCGACGGGCGGCGGAAGAGGCGGCGTCGCTGGCGTGGATTCATCCGCAACCTTTGCTGGTATTTCCGGTCCTGCTCGAGGAAAAAGGGCGCGAGGCGTTGCGCTGGGCGGAACGCCAGCGGCAAATCCTGGACCGAAGCCAGACGATTCTGTCCCTCTCGGCGTAAGGAAAGGCTCGTTGGAAGCGACGCATTAAATTGGAACAATCAAACTGGAAACGAATATGTCAGCCTATATCAATGGAACGGACGAGAACTTCGAAACCGAAGTCATCAAATCGAAAGAGCCTGTGCTGGTGGATTTTTGGGCGCCGTGGTGCGGGCCATGCCGGATGATCGCGCCGGTCGTCGAGGAACTGGCCCAGGAATACCAAGGCCGCGCGAAAGTGGTGAAGGTGGATGTCGATACCAGCCCGATGACGGCGACCCGGTATGGCATCACGAGCATCCCCTCGCTGATGATTTTCAAGGGCGGCGAAGTGGTGGACCAGGCCTTGGGCGCGGTGTCCAAGCGGGTGTTGGTGGATAAATTGAACGCGCAATTGAAGTAAGCGCCTGCGGATTTCGCAAACGGCTGGTCTCGATGAGGCCAGCCGTTTTTTATTGGAGTTCCTTTGCCTTGGCACACCGATCAATGTGGTCTAATCGATCTCCGTGAGACTCTTCCCCTGCTGGGCGCGCCGTATCGAAAGCGCGACTGGAGTCGCGCGGTCCAGGGGGCGTGAATTCCGCCGAATTGTAACCGAGCCGACATTTGCGCGACACAGAGGTGGCGCAGGGTGTGCGCGTGTCGGCCGGCTGTTCCTGCCGATCTGAGTGGGTAATCACGCCCTCATGGTCGAGGGCAGGCAGGTTTCGGGGGTTTGTTGTGTGTCGAACCGAAACCTGCCTTTGACTTTTTGGTGTGTCATGAATCAGATTCGATCGAGGGAAGAAAACCAGGGCAAGGCCGTGGCAGGCATTTCTTGCGCCTCCGATCCGCTGGCTTTCGCCGAATTGCAACAGCACGACTGGCGGCAGCGCCCGGGCTATTATCTGATGTTGCTGCGCCAGAGTCTCCGCTGGCGCCGTCGAAAAGTTCCTACGTTCCAACCAGTTCAGGCGTCGTAACACAATTGTAACAATCCCGTCGCTGTTCCGTAACGCGCCGCGACTGAAGTTGGTTCCGAACCGACAACTCGGAACCAAACAATGAAAAAACACATTACAGCGGCGGCGGGAGCGATTTTGCTGGGCGCAGGCGCGGCCCAGGCTCAAACGGCGGATGCCCTTCTGGATAAACTGGTTGATAAAGGCATTCTCACGGTCAAGGAAGCGAACGAACTGCGCGAGCAATCCGACAAAGGGTTCACGCAGGCCTTTCAGGTCAAGACCGGCATGCCCGACTGGGTGAACGGCTTCAAGTTTGGCGGCGACTTCCGCGGCCGCTATGAAGGGTTCTTTTCGGACAACCCGACCGCAGTGGACCGCAACCGGTTCCAGTACCGCGTGCGCTTCGGCGCGGTGGTGAGCATGCTCGACAACATGGAAGTGGGCATCCGGCTGGCGAGCATCGGCGACACAGCCGGCAACCAGATTTCCTCGAACCAGACGTTCGACAACAACGCGAGCAAGAAGGGCCTCTCGCTGGACATGGTGTATGCCAAATGGGCGCCAGTGGACAACGCGGACTGGGGCGCGACGTTCACGCTGGGCAAGATGGAAAATCCGCTGGTGATTTCCTCGGCCTTCATCGACCAGGACTACACGCCGGAAGGTTTCGCCGAGCAATTTGTCTATCACCTCAATCCGCAACATGACCTGAAGTTGAACCTCGGCCAGTTCGTGCTGGAAGAGCGCGGAGCCAGTTCGATGGATTCGTTCATGCTGGCGGCGCAGGTGCGCTGGGATGCGAACTGGAACCCGAAATGGCAGACGTCCATGGGCGCGGGAATCCTGTCGATTGGCGCCAAGGACACGCTGACGGCAGCGAACGGCCAGTTGAACATCGGCGAAGGCAACAATCGCGTGGGTGGGCTGGCGGCCAATCCGCCGGAAAGCGGGTTTAATCCGATTTTTGCCGACGTCTCGCTCACCTACAATCTGGAGAAGGCGCCGCTGTATTCCGGCGCGTTCCCGATCCGGCTGGGCGTCGATTTCCTGCACAACCCGGCGGCGGATTCGCACAACCAGGCTTATTCAGGGAAGCTGACGTTCGGCAAGGCCGGCAAGAAGAAGACGTGGGAAATGAGCTACGAGTATCGCGTGGTGCAGGCGGACTCGATCTACGAGGAGTTGCCGGAATCGGACTTCAACGCCTTCACGCAAACCGCGCGGACGACCGGTGGTGTGGGTGGCTTTGTCAACGGCACGAACATCCGCGGCCACATCCTCAAGGCCGGATATTCGCCGTTTGATTCGCTGACGTTCTTTGTCACCTATTGGATCACCGAGAACATCGTCCCCAACCCGGCGGGTTCGGTCAGCGAGGCCTCGCGGTTGCAAGTGGATGCGGTGTGGAAATTCTAACCAGGGATTCGTAACCCAATCGTAACTTTCCCTTAACCCAACTGTGCCAGTAAACTCTTAATGTTCCTATGAAGATGCGCAATCAAGCACTCAAATTAACGTTGCTGCTCGCCGCCGGCGTGGCGCTGTCTGCTTCCTCCGCTGTGGCGGGCAACATCACCGTCAAAGGCTCGGACACCCTCGTCATTCTCGCCCAGAAATGGGCCGAGGTGTACATGGGCAAGAATCCGAACACGAAAATCCAGGTGACCGGCGGCGGCTCGGGCACCGGTTTCGCGGCGTTGCAGAACCAATCCACCGACCTCGCCAATGCCTCGCGTCCCATCAAACCGAAGGAAGTGGCAGCGTGCGTGAAAGCGTTCAGCGGCAAACGGCCGACGGAATACAAGGTGTGCCTGGACGGATTGTCCGTGTATGTGCATTCCAGCAATCCCGTGAAGGAATTGAGCATTCCGCAGTTGGAGGCGATTTTTACGGGCAAGATCACCAACTGGAAGGATGTGGGCGGGCCGGACCTGCCGATCGTTCTTTACAGCCGCGAAAACAGCTCTGGCACGTATGAGTTTTTCAAGGAACACGTGTTGCTCGGGAAGGATTTCTCACCCCGCGCCCAAACCCTGGCGGGCACGGCACAAGTGCTGGAAAACGTGTCGCGGGAGCCCAAGAGCATCGGCTATGGCGGCGCGGCTTACGGCGCGGGCGCCAAGCATCTGAAGATCAAGAAGGACGATGGCTCGCCCGCCATTGAACCGACGGAAGAAAACATCATCAACATGAAGTATCCCATCTGGCGTTACCTGTTCATTTACGTCAACCCGGCCCTGGACAAGGGAGAGATCGCCGCCTACTTGAACTGGATTCGCAGCGATGAAGGCCAGAAAGTGGTGAAGGACGTGGGTTATTTCCCGTTGCCAGCCAACCTGCGGCACAAATAAACTGCACGGGCAGCGCGTACGAATTGGCGCTTGGATTTTCCGCCGTTCCTCCTGCGGATTGCGCGGGGCGGAACAAGGCTTGTCCGCGGCAGCGGCGAGTTCTCCTTGTTCCGCCCCTTTTGGTCAAATGACGATGCCGGACACAACGCACATGCAGAGCAAGCGAACCGTCGGTTGGATGGGCATCCATCGCGGCCATCAGGCCCGCCCGCTTGAATGGCTCGCCGAGAAGTTCATCTTCCTGGTGTCGCTCTCGGCCATCGTGATGGTGTTCCTCATTTTCCTCTTCGTCGGCCGCGAGGCGTTGGACATCGTTTTGGGACGCATGAACACGTCCATGGTGAGCGAGGCGATTCCCGTGGACCAGATGGACAAGCTGTCGCCGGACGCGCTCATGAAGTACCTCGGGCTCACGAAGGACGAGTTCAAGGAGTTGGACAAGGAAACCATCAAAGTCCTGATGGAGGTGAAGCTGGAAGAGATTCAGGCCGCGCCGAAAGACAAGGACGCCAAGCTCAACACCGCCTCGTGGCGTTACATCCTGCTGCCCTATCAATGGAGCGACTACGACAAGCCGGAATACATCTGGCAGCCGGTTTCCCAGATTCACAAATACAACATCGTGCCGCTGCTCATCGGCAGTCTGAAAACGACGCTGGTTGCGTTGCTTTTTTCGGTCCCGCTCTCACTGGGCGCGGCCATCTATGTTTCGCAACTGGCCAGCCCGCGCGTGCGTGAATGGTTGAAGCCAGGGATTGAACTGCTCGCGGGCATTCCATCAGTCGTTTTGGGCTTTTTCGCCTTGGTCGTGTTGTCCGCCATCTTGAAACCGATGCTTGGATTTGAATCGCCGTTGAACGCGTTCGTGGCGGGCATCGCGCTGGGACTGGCGATTATTCCGGTGGTGTTCTCGATTGCCGAGGACGCACTGACCAGCGTGCCGCGCAGTTACACGCACGCGGCGCTGGCGCTGGGTTCCTCGAAATGGCAGGCGGCCTGGCAGATTGTGCTGCCGGCGGCGTTGCCGGGCGTGTTCGCGGCGGTGGTGCTGGGCTTTGGTCGCGCCATCGGCGAGACAATGGTGGTGCTCATGGCCAGCGGCAACGCCAGCATCGTATCGTGGAGCCTGTTTGATTCCACGCGCACGATGACCGCGACCATTGCGGCCGAACTGGCGGAGACGGTCTTCGGCGGCCATCACTATCGGATGCTGTTCCTGATTGGCGCGATGTTGTTTGTGGTGACGTTCTTCTCGAACCTCGCCGGCGACCTGATCATTCACCGGCTTAAACACAAGATGGAGGGCAAGGCCTGATGGACACGCAAACGCCATTGCTCACCTTCACCGAACCCGAGCGCCCGAAGAACGAGAAGTTCCGCTCGACGAAGTTTGATTTCTGGTCCTTTTTCTTCACGGGCGTCACGGGACTGGCCACGTTCCTCATCCTCGGCATCCTCGCCGTCATCCTCATCAACATCACCTGGCACGGCGGCGAAGCCATTTCCTGGCGGTTCATCATCTCGGGCACGGAGAAGGACATGTTCGACGTCAACAAAGCCGGCGTGCTGCCCATGATCATTGGCACGGCGGCGCGCGTCATCTTGATGACCATCTTTGTCATCCCCATCGGCGTCATCACCGCGATTTATCTGACCGAATACGCGCATTCCACTTCGATCTGGACCCGCATCATCCGCGGCGCGGTGAACAACCTGGCCGGCGTGCCGTCCATAGTGTTCGGCCTGTTCGGGCTGGGATTCTTCATCAGTTTCATCGGAGGCACGATCGATGAAGTGATCTATCCCAACAATCCCGAACCCATCTGGGGCAAACCCGCGCTGTTATGGGCCTCGCTGACCCTGGCCGTCATGACGCTGCCGGTGGTCATCGTGGCGACCGAAGAATCGCTGAAAGCCATCCCGCTGGGTTTGCGCGAAGCCAGCCTCGCGTTGGGCGCGACCAAGCTGCAAACCATCCTCCGCATCGTGCTGCCGCAGGCGCTGCCGGGCATCCTGACCGGCGGCATCCTGTCCATCAGCCGTGCCGCGGGTGAAGTGGCGCCCATCCTGTTCACGGGGGCGGCCTATTACATGGCGGACCTGCCGCGCTCGTTGTCCCATCAGTTCATGGACCTGGGGTACCACGTTTTCATTTTGTCCACGCAGTCGCCCAACATCGAGAAGACGCGCCCGATCCTCTACGCCACGGTGCTGGTGTTGCTGTTGTTGACGTTCGCCCTTAACATCGTTGCCATCCTGGTGCGCGCCCAGATGCGCAAGAAAATGAGAATGCTCCACTGATGCAAACGCTTATGCCCGAACCACCCGTCCCCAAGCTGAATGTGGATCTGCCCAGGACCGCCCCGGCTCAACCGGCGGCGGGCGCCGTGGGGACGCAGCCGTTGATCGGCGTCAAGAACCTGTCGCTGTTTTACGGCGCTTCACAGGCGCTCAAGAGCATCTCCATCGGCATTTCCGAAAAGCTCGTCACGGCATTCATCGGCCCATCCGGCTGCGGCAAATCCACGTTCCTGCGGTGCTTCAATCGCATGAACGACCTGATCGACAACGTGCGCATCGATGGCGAGGTGCGCATTGCCGACCAGGATATTTACAGCACCGACGTGGATGTCATCGAGCTGCGCAAACGCGTGGGGATGGTGTTCCAGCGTTCGAATCCGTTCCCGAAATCCATTTACGAAAACATCGCCTACGCGCTGCGGTTGCACGGAGTGAACAAGCGCGCGGAACTGGACGAGATCGTGGAGCGGAGCCTGCGCGGCGCGGCGCTGTGGGACGAAGTGAAGGACCGCCTGCACACCAGCGCGCTGGGCCTGTCCGGCGGCCAGCAGCAACGCCTGTGCATCGCGCGCGCCATTGCCATCCGGCCCGAAATCATCCTGATGGATGAGCCGGCCTCGGCGCTGGACCCGATTGCCACGGCGCGCGTCGAGGACCTGATTCTCGATTTGAAGAAGGAGTTCACCATCGTTATAGTAACTCATAACATGCAACAGGCCGCGCGCATCTCCGACTACACGGCGTTCTTTTATCTGGGAGAATTGATCGAATACGACACGACGCAGAAGATTTTCACGAACCCATCAAAGAAGCAGACCGAAGACTACGTCACCGGCCGGTTTGGATGAGGCGCCACCCATGATACAATCACATTTTGAAAAGGAACTCGGGCAGCTCAAGGAGCGGCTCCTCACCATGGCGAGCCACGCGGAAACCGCGGTGACCAATGCCGTCAAGGCGCTCGTCGAGCGCGACGACGACCTGGCGCGCAAGGTCGCCCAGGACGACGGCGTGCTCGACAAATTCGAAGTGGAGATTGATGAGATTGCCGTGGCCATGCTTTCCAAGGCGCCGCTGGCCACGGACCTGCGCCTCATCACGGTGGCGATGAAGATTTGCCACGACCTCGAACGCGTGGGCGATGAAGCCACCACCATTGCGCGCCGTTCGCTCGAATTAAGCCAGGAGCCGCAACTCAAGCCGTACATCGACATCCCGCGCATGGCTTCCATGGGATTGGAAATGTTGCGCGAGGCGCTCGACGCATTTGTAAACCGCAATCCGGCCAAGGCGCGCGCCATCGTTCCGCGCGACAAGGAAGTCGATGCCATCAACAAGCAACTGCACCGCGAGTTGTCCAGTTACATGGTGGAACGGCCCAGCACCATCACGCGTTGCCTGAACCTGATGTTCATTTCCAAGAGCCTCGAGCGCATCGCCGACCACGCCACCAACATCGCCGAGGACGTCGTCTATCTCTACGAAGGCCGGGACATCCGCCACACCGGCAAGGGCACGCCTCCGCCGGCCGAGGCCGCGCCAGCGGCGTAATTGGCCAAGCCGGACACCGGCGATCTCACGTCACGGGCAGTTTGCACGCGAGTAGGATGGTTTCCTGGACGGCGAGGTCATGCGCGGGGGACCATTCGAATTCTTTCTCGCCGCGGATGACTTTGGCGAGGTCGATGAATTCGCCGTCGTAGCGTGGTTGGCGCGGGAACTTCAGGTCCTGGTAACCCTTCTTGAATTCGCCACGCGGCGCGTCCAGGGCCATGCGCGCGGCGGCGGGTTCCAGCGGTCGGATGTCGAACGTGCCCTTGTCGCCGCAGACCACAAACTGACGGCGCGCGCCGCCATCGACTTCGAGCATCGCGCTGCGCACGGTGGCCGTGGCATTGGGATATTCGAGAACCGCAAGTTGATTGTCGAGAAAGCCATCTTTGAGCGTGGAGGAACTGCGGCCGTAGGCGATGACGCGACGCGGCTTGCCGAGGAGAAACACGACGGAATCAATGACGTGACAGCCGAGTTCGAAGATGGAGCCGCCCTTGTATTTCGCCAGCGCCTGGCGCGACGCGGCATCAAGGACCTTGCTGATGACGGTGTCGATGGAAAAGACGCGGCCGAGCCAGCCTTCGCGCACGGCCTGGTAACAAAGACGAAACGCGGGGTTGTAACGGAACATGTAACCCATCTGGACGGTGAGCTTCTGGCGCGTGGCGTCATCGAGAAGCTTCTTGAACGTGGGCAACGATTCACCGGCGGGTTTGTCGAGATGGATGTGTTTGCCGGCGGCGATGGCGCGCCCGGCGGTGGCGAGCAAATCGCTGACTTCGGTTTCGACGGCGACGGCTTGCAGGCCCTTGGTGTTGAACAACTGTTCCTCGGTCAGCCACTTCAGGCCCGCATAGACTTTGTTCTTTTGCGCAGCGGCGCGGCGCTGTTCGTTCGGTTCAACAATGCCGATGATCTCGTAATCCTCAGACAGGCTGCGGATGGCGCCCATCTTGCCGGACGCATGCGCGTGGGCGGTGCCGATCTGGCCGATCTTGATTTTCGGCTTCGCGGGTTGCGCGTGAAGGATGGCGGGGAACGCGGTGAGCGCGAGGCCAGTGGCGGAAAGAAATTGCCGGCGTTGCATGATCATTTTTTTCCAAGCAGTTCCAGGGCGGCGGCGCTCATGGCGGTGACGCCGGTTTTGATGGTTGGTTCGGCGGCTGGAACAAACAACGGCGAATGCAAGGAGGGCAGGGTCTTGCCCGCGATTTGCGCCTGCCGGACCGACTCGGGCGTGATCGCGCCCAGCCAGAAAATGCAGATAGGAATCTTGTGTTCGGTGCGTCCGTAGCGGCCGAAATCTTCGCCGCCCATCACGGGTTTGCTCTTCATGACGTTGCCTTCGCTGAGCCATTCGCCGAAGGTTTTGGCGAGACGCTGCGTGAGCACCGGATCGTTGAAGGTGGCGGGAGTGAATTCGTCGCCGATGGTGACGACGGGCATCTTGTCCTCAGGCAGGCCGGCGGCCTGGGCAAGGCCGCGCACGATGCGTTTGATGGAATCGATGGTGCGGTTGCGCGTCTCGTCGGTGTACGAGCGCAACGTCAATTGCAACTTCACTTCGTCGGGAATGATGTTGTGTTTCGCGCCGCCATGAATGGAGCCGATGGTGACGACGGCCGGCTCACCGGGCGGCGTCTCGCGGCTGACGATGGTTTGCAGCGCGAGGACGGTTTGCGCGGCGAGCACGATGGGGTCGCGCGTGGTGTGCGGCCAGGCGCCGTGGCCGCCCAGGCCCTTGATGGTGATGTCCACCGAATCAACATTCGCCAGCGTGTAGCCTTCGACGTAGCCGACCATGCCGGCGGGCAATTCACTGGCGACGTGGAGCGCGATGCAGTAATCCGGCCGCGGAAAGCGCTTGAACAAGCCGTCGTCGAGCATGGCGCGCGCGCCGCCGCCGCGTTCCTCGGCGGGTTGGGCGATGAGGACAAGCGTGCCCTGCCAACTGGACTTGAGTTGTTGCAGCACGCGCGCGGTGCCGATGAACGACGTCATGTGAATGTCGTGCCCGCAGGCGTGCATCACGGAGACTTCCTTGCCCTCGGCGTCGATGGTTTTGACCTTGCTGGCGTAAGGAACGCCGGTTTGTTCGGGCACCGGGAGCGCGTCCATGTCGCATCGGACGAGCACGGTTGGCCCCGCGCCGTTGCGCAACACGCCGACCACACCATGCCCGCCGACCTTGGGCGTCACTTCGAAGCCGGCTTTTTTCAATTCGTCGGCGATGCGCTGGGCGGTCTTCTCTTCCTTGAAGGACAGCTCGGGGTTGGCGTGGAAATGTTTGTAGAGCTCGAACAGGCTGGAGTACTCGACGTTCACGCGCTGGCGCACGACGTCCTTGAGGTCGGCGGCGCGGGCGACCGGTTGAAAGAGCCATGATCCGGCAAGGATTCCGAACCATATTGGGGATATTCTTTTCATATCAGCCTTCCTTGGACGCGGGGATTGCGGGAGGTTCCGCCAGGCGCGCTTCATATTTGTGGATGATGCTGCTCAATCGTTCGTTCGTTTCTTGTCCTTCCACCAGCACGTATGACGCGCGGCAGAGGATAAGACCGAATGCCACGCCGCCGAGGTTGAAATTCTCGGCATAGAACGCGTAGATAAAGATGCCGATCGACGGGATGAGGTAGAACAATTCGGCCACCACCTGGCGCGAGTAACGTCGGCCGCGATCCAGGTAATAATTGATGATCATCTTTTCGCCCGGCGTGAAATCATTGGCCTCATTCATGGTTTGAGCGGTTTCTGCAGCACACACAAATCGACCCGTTGGGCCCACCCAAGGCGTTCCCAGAACGCGCGGCCGGGGTCGTTGTTGGCATACAGGAAAATGTTGCACTTAAGAATGCCCAAGGCGCGCAGCCGGGCAAGACAGTTCTCGACCAATGCGCGGCCGATGCCCTGACCGCGGCAGGCCTTTTCGACGGCGAGATGGTGCAGGTAACCGCGGCGGCCGTCGTGCCCGCACAGGACGGCGCCGATGATGCGCCCTTTGGCATCGCGCGCGACGAAGCTCAGGTCGCGATTGCGCTCCAGGAAAAGCGCAATGCCTTCGCGCGTGTCCGATTCGTTCAACCCCACGCCTTCGGTGCGCTGCCACAACGCGAGCACTTCGTCGTAATCGGCGATGGCGAGGTTTTGGAGCGTGTATTGCATTGCGAGTCAGTGCGGCAGCACGAAATCGATTTCGAACACCTGGTAATTCGTCGGCTTCAGGCCGAGCCGTTCGTAGGCGGCGCGGGCGCGGTCGTTGTGGGCGTCCATGTACAGGCGGATGCCGCAGACGTCGGGGCGGGCGTCGGCCAATGCTTTGACATGCTGGAACAAGGCTTTGAACACGCCGTGCTGGCGGAAGCGTTCGGCGACATAGACGCTTTGGATCCACCAGAAATCACCGTTGCGCCAGTCGCTCCACTCATAGGTGATGAGCAGTTGACCGGCGACGGCGCCGTCCAGTTCCGTGACGTAATAGACACCCTTTTGCGGGTCATCGAAGAGCCGTTGCACGCCCCGGCGCACGATGGCGGCGTCCAGCTCGCGCCCTTCCGTTTCCTGCGCGATGCGGAGATTGTAATCAACGAGAACGTCCAGATCCAACGGTTGGGCGGCGCGGATGAGAATATCCTTCACGGCAAAATTCATCGCAGGAAAATGGCGGGGGTCAAGACGGGGTGTGGCAATGGCGAAGGCCGGGACGCGTTGAAAAGTTGAATCGTTGAAGCGTTGAAGCGTAGTGTGTGATAGTCCCAGGTTGCAGGCGAGTTTGGGGTTGCTGCGCCCGGGACGGGCGCCCTCCGGGGAGTTCGAAGTTCCCGGTTCATAGTTTGGAAAAATATTATGTGGCATTAGCGGGCAGTATCGGGCATTAGCGGGCGGAAGGTGGTCCAGCGGCGGCCGGGCGGCGGCGTGGTTTGGTCGAGCGGCTGAGCGATTTGGGTGGTTGAGCGCATGGTGAGTTGAGGGGGGCGCATTCTGGGCACAAGGCAAAAGGAGTGCGGCGGCGCGCCGGGACCGGGCGCGCCGGGCCGCTTCCACGGTTGCCCGGGGCAACTTGTTCGCGTCTTGAACGACTGGTGCGTTCATAGCGGCAGCCTCGCACGTTTCCGGGCTTAAGGCTAAAGCGTGTGAAGCGAATGAAGCGAATGAAGCAAAAAAGTGAAGAAAGGGAGCAAAAACCGGAGGGCCGAAGGCCGGAAGGGTCCGAACTGGGGACGTTGTGCGAAGCGGCGTCGCGCTCCGCAAGCTGAAGCTTGAACTCCAAACAGGGTGGACTTTGGGCGTTGGTGGTATATAGGGATTGCGCCCTGACGGGCGGGGGCCGTGTCGGGATGCCTTGGCCCGCGTCTCAACCGGCTTCACCTTGACAGGGCGCCGAATCCTCGGGAAGGTACCGCGGCATGAATGTTGAGGAATTAAAAAAACTCACAAGCAACGGTTTTCGTCCATTCACGCTCCACTTGTCCGACGGTCGCACATTCAACGTTCCGCATCCCGATTATATTGCCTTGAGCCGACGCGTGGTAGTAGTGATCGACGGAGAGGAAGCCGTTAATTTGATCGACCCGGTTCACATCGTTTCCGCGACGGAGAAGAAGGCGCGATCCAAAAGGTAACGTCTCGCCCCAACAACCCAGATTGCAGCAATTTCGTCACGCGCGGCCGGCGCGAGCGTAAACTGGCTCTCATTTGCGTCGCTTCGCCCGGAACGCTTTGCTCATGGCTTTCAATTCGGCTTCAGCCACATCCCCTCGAATGCCTTCGCCCCGATCCAGTTGATCAAGCTCAAGGCGTATTTTTCGTTGAACCTGCTTGAGGTTCACCGGCCACCCTCCAGTTTCTTTTCCAGTTCCGTGGTGTTCGACAGGTAGATGATGAGGGCGACGACGCTCATGAAATCGACGAAGAGGCTGACGGCGATTTGTGACACGGCGAAGGCGTTGTGGGAGGCATGAAGGATGGCCGGGATGCCGATCGCGGCAACATACAGGCCGTGCTTGCGCTTGGGATGCAGCGCGGCAAAGCCGATGAAATACCCCGCAATCCCGCTCCACATCGCATGCAGGAACGGCAGCGACGTCAGCCGGATCATGTTCAGCAGATAATATTCGCCGATGCCCCGGGCCATCGCGGGGTTGCGTTCAAGCTGGTAACTCACGCCTTCGTAGATGCCGAAACCGAGGCCGGACATGAGGCCGTAGAAGAGCAGCGTCTGCGGGCGCAGGCGCACCGGGCTCAGGTGCGCGAACAGGAAAATGACGATGGCTTTGCAGAATTCCTCCGGGATGGCCACACCGAGGAACATGCCGACGAGACGGCTGGGCAATTCCTCCGAGAACGCCAGGCGCAGCAGTTGCGACAGCGGCCACAGGCCGTGCAGTGAAAACAGGATGGCGATGGAAATCAGTCCGGTGCCGAAGAAACAGAGCACGCAACTGCGGCGCGTCACCTCGGGCGACGGGAACAGGTAGAAAAAGAACATGCCCCACAACACGGAGAAATACAGCGCCAGCGCCCAGTAAGCCGATTTCAGCGAGCCGAAGAAGGTGAGACACACCAGCGGCCATAGGCCCACCGCCACCACGGCGAGCAGTTTCTTGTTGTCCAGCCAGCGCAGGCTTTTGAATTCGCCGAAAGGCATGAGAAGCTGCGGATGCAGGTCGCGCAGGTCCGCGATCACCTTGTCGGACAGCGAGCCGACGTCGCTGACGAGCTTGCGGCCGAGGTCGGCGATGGGGGCGCCGGGTGTGGCGGGTGGTGGCGAAGAGAGGGGCGGTGGCGCGGGATTGGGCGCGGCGGCGAGGAGGGCGGACAACGGCTGCCAATCGCCCGCGCCGGCGTGCCAGGCGAGGTCATCGGCGGACAACTCGCCGGCGGCCAGTTTCGCGCGCGCTTGTTCCACGGTGAATGGTCCAAGGCGCTCCGGCCCGCGCGTCACATAAATCTCCATTGCTATCTCCTGTGATGTGCTGCCAGCTTAGGGCGCAAAGTGGCGGCGGCAAGCCTGGATGGGACGCGTGATGCGTGATGCGTGATGCGTGATGCGTGATGCGTGATGCGTGATGCGTGTGGGGGCATCGCGGACGGAACGTATGAGGGCGGTGGTTGCATGGAGGGTCGCGGGCAATTCAAGAGTCAGAGTCGGGAGTGGTTTTGAAATCCCGGTGCAATACGAAACCTTCCCCCTCACCCCGGCCCTTGGGGAGAGGTGGTGTGGTAGCCGCGTTTGGGCAAGATGACGCGTTGGGCGAATTGATACGCAAGGCTCGCGGGGAACCCACCCCTGGCCCCTCCCAGGAGGGGAATGGCGTTTGGTTTGCGGAGCTTGCTCGCGATACGCTCGCCCATCGTGAAGGCCGGCTGGCCCGTGGCGAAACCCGTCTCACAGCCTGGAGCAAGGCCAAGGCGCGCATTCGGAAGAAGGCTCATGAAGCTGGTAATCCTTGAGGAAGCCGAACAGGACCTCATCGAGGGTTACTGCTTCTACGAAGAACAAGCGGAGGAACTGGGCGATTACTTCCTGGACTCATTGTTCGCCGATATTGAATCGCTTCACCAAACCTCAATTGGTCATTGGCGCTTCTTACGCTCACGCGAGTCAATCCTCTTTTAGCGACTTATCCGCCGCGTGCTTGTCGAACCCGATGTAAATCCGCGCATTCGCATTGCGGGCCAGTTCGCGCAACGTTTCCAGTTCGAGCATGCGCAACAACGCGGGATGTTGTGTGTAGGCTGCCGCCGTCTGTTGGCGCTCCTGCAACGCGTGAATCTCCGCCTCGGTCTTGATGCGCTGAACTTCTGCTTCCGCCTGCGCGTTCAGCCGTTGAGTCTCGGTCCGCAACTCCGCGTCCTTGAGTTGCGCCGCCGCCTTGGCCTCGGCATCGATGCGCTGCAAGTCCGCCTTGTTCTGGGCTTCAATCTTTTGAACTTCCACCTTGGCCCGCGCCTCCACCAGTTGCACCTGGCTCATGCGCTCCGCCGCCAGCACGCGATTCATGATTTCCTGCAAGTTGCCGGGGAAGATCAGATCCTTCACATCCGCGCGCAGAATCGCCACGCCGTAAACACTGGAGGAATCCTTCACGTCACGCAGGATGTCTTCGCTCAGACGATTCCGGTTGGTGAGAATCTCTTCGAGATTCATTGATGCCAACGAGCGGCGCGCGGCCAGTTGCACGTCGCTGTAAAGGCGGTCTTCGTAGTTCTCAACTTCATGCAGCGCAGCCCGGGGATCCGTCACGCGAAAGCGCACGATGATGCTGACGCGCAGAGCCACCTTGTCCGCCGTCAGAATCTCCTGCCCTTTGATCGTCAAGTCACGCTCGCGCACATCCACCAGTTGCACCTCGATCTTGGGCCGGCGATAAAAGCCCCAATTGACATACTTGGGGACTTTGTAACGTCCGGCGCTCAATACTTTCGTCATCACGCCATCCTCGTACCATAGTCCGCGATGTGTATCCTTGATAAATAATTCCCAGGCCATGTGAACTCCTTGTTTTGGTTTTAAATTTGGTGGCCCCGAAGCAAAGGCGATGTGGAGAACGGCCTTCCAGATTGGCGCCGCTAAGCCAAGATCGCATTGATTGGCAACGGCTCCGGATGATTGGCCGCCCCTACCCTGCTGGGGCCAAATCAAGGGGAACAAAGTTTCCGTTCCCTGTCAATGGCTCGAATTCCTATGCCACCCCCTCCACCACACCACTCCCAGCACCCCCAATCCCGCCACCCCAAACCACCGAACCGGCCCATGTCCGAACACCACCGCGCCGTTGAAAATCATGAACACAAAGAAAGAATGGATACTCGCCTCCATCCACTGCGGACGCTTCGCATAACCATCAGGCTTCAACCACCACCACAGCGCGTCCGCCGTCCACACCAGCGTGAACAGATGATTGATGTAGATTCCTCCACCCCAATTCCAGCGCGTCAACTCCGCCGTCTGCCGCGCCGTTTCCGCATAAGCCGCCGCGTGACTCCAATCGTGAAAGAAGTGAAACGCCGCGACCACATGCGCCAGATACGCCGCGCACCCAACCGTCCACAACCAGCGAACAGCGCCGTCCCGTCCCTTCGTCAGCGTTACGCCCGCCGCCGCAAAATAACACCCCAGGGCCAGCCAGATGCTGCCGCGTGTCAGGAGTTCACCGGTGTCCATGGAACTTGAATCATACCGATGGCGTCGCCTTCCTCCAACGCGGTAATGACCGAAAGAAGTCCAGGGGGAGAAGAGTAGAACGAAGGACGACGACGAGGACGACGACTGCGAATCACCCACCCCTTACCCCTCCCAGGAGGGGAGCGCTTCAACGCACGTCAACGTCCCCGCCCCATTTTTTATTTTCTGTCCTCCTATTTTTCTGTCAGCCGTTCCGCTTTGGCCGAAAGGTGTTGCCGGAAGACACGAATTCACACTAATGACAGATGGGCGCGTGATCTCACTCACTCAAATGCAGCTTTTGAGTGAGCGTCCGCCGCAATCGTTTGAGATGTTCCATTGGCATCGCCCCGAGCTTTCGTTCCAATCGTGCCAGCGAAACCGGCTGAATCTGCTGAAGGTGAAAGATGCCTGGCTTCAGGAAAGGCAACTCCACGGAGAACTCCCAACTGTTTCCCCGCACAGCGGTTGTATGCGGGACAACGACGACCAGCGCCAATTCGTTGTCCGCCGGGTAATCACTGAGCAACAGGCAGGGACGCACCTTGGCCGTCAGGCCAAGATCGACCATCCAGATTTCACCGGGAACGGTTTTGGGCATCCTCGTCCTCCATGGCGTCCAGTTTCAGAAAGTTCTCGTTTGCGCGACGGTCGCAATCCGCGAGAACCTGGGCGTCTTCCTCCATTTCGAAGATGCGGCGGGCAATTTCACGCCGCTCGTGATGGGAGAGCCGCGGTAACTCCGCCATGATTTCTGAAGTGCTCATACTGACCTACCCTAGCCACACATAGGCGCTGATGCAAGCCGGAGGCGGAATGGAATACCGGACACGCCGAGAGCTCGTGTCGCCAGTGCGCAAACGAAAGTCCCCCAAACCATGGGTTAAATGACGAAGGACGAAGGCAAAATGACCGAAAGAAACCCGAGCAGGGAGAAAGCAAGCGCATCGGGTGAAACCGTCCCTCGCCTGGTTGGTCATGTCGTAAGCGCGACTGGAGTCGCGCGGTCCGGGTCTTAACCGCGTCGCGCAGCACGAACCCCGTTCTTCGTCTTTGAACCCTTCCACCTATCTGCTTGTCCAACCCCTGCCCGGCGCGCAAGGTATCGCGCTGCTTGACGGACGAAAGGCAAAGTCTTACGGAAAAAAGCAATATGAGTTCGGAAAAACATCATTTTCAGGCGGAGATCCAGCAGTTGCTGGATATCGTCATCCATTCGCTCTACACCGACAAAGAAATCTTCGTTCGCGAATTGATTTCCAACGCCGCGGATGCCTGCGAAAAACTGCGCTTCCTCCAATCCTCCGGCCAGAACGTGTTCGAGTCCGACAAGGCGCTGACGATTTCCATCGCCACCGATGATCAGGCCCACACCGTCACATTCACCGACACCGGCATCGGCATGACACACGGTGAAATGATGGAAAATCTCGGCACCATCGCGCATTCCGGCACCAAGGCGTTCCTCAAGCAACTCGCCGAAAACCAGAAGCCCGACGCCAAACTCATCGGCCAGTTCGGCGTGGGCTTTTACTCGGCGTTCATGGTGGCAAAGCGCGTCACCGTTTTCAGCCGCTCGCACAAGCCCGAGGAACCCGGTTGGAAATGGGTCAGCGACGGCGCGGGCGGCTACGACATGGAACCCGCGCCCGACCTGCCGCGCGGCACGAAGATCGTCATTGAACTCAAGGAAGACGCGAAGGAGTTCGCGAACAAACACACCATCGAACACATCATCAAACGTTACTCGAGCTTCGTGCCGTTCCCCATCGAGTTGAACGCCGAGCGGCTCAACACCGTGCAGGCCATCTGGGCGCGCAGCAAAGGCGAGATCAAGGACGAGGAATATCTCGAGTTCTACAAGTTCATCGGGCACGACCACGAGGAGCCGTTGCTGCGCCTGCACTTTGCGGCGGATGCGCCGCTGGCGATTCAGGCGTTGCTGTTCGTGCCGCAGCACAACTTCGAGACGCTGGGCATGGGCCGCATCGATTCCGAGGTGAATCTCTATTGCCGCAAGGTGCTCATCCAGGCGAAGGCGAAAAATCTTTTCCCCGAATGGCTGCGATTCCTCAAGGGCGTGGTGGACAGCGAGGACCTGCCGTTGAACATCTCGCGCGAGACGATGCAGGACACGTCGCTCGTTCAGAAGCTCAACAAGGTCCTCACCGGCCGTTTCCTCAAGCACGTCGAGGAACTGGCCGACAAGGAGCCGGAGAAGTTCGAGAAGTTTTACGCCGAATACAATCGCTTCCTCAAGGAAGGCGTCTGCACGGATTTCGCGCACAAGGAAGCGCTCGGTAAATTGCTGCGCTTCGAGTCCTCGACGCTCGACAAGGGCAAGACCACGTCGCTCGCCGATTACGTCAAACGCATGACCGGCGACCAGAAGGAAATCTATTATCTGCTCGCGCCCAACCGCGACGCGGCCGAAGGCAGCCCGTATTACGAGGCCTTCCAGGCGCGCAAGTTCGAGGTCTTGTTCCTGCACGATCCGTGGGACGAATTCGTCATGGACCACTTGCGCGAGTTCGACGGCAAGCCGCTGGTGTCCGTCGAGAAGGCCGACGTCGCCGTGGAAGAAAGGAAGGACGGCGCGCTCTCGGAAGCCGACGCCACCGCGCTCGCCGCGTGGCTCAAGGAAACGCTGGCGGACCGCATCGAAGCCGTGCGCGTCTCCAAGCGCCTGGTGGACAGCCCGGCGGTCATTGTGGATTCGGACAAATTCATGACCGCCGGCATGCGCCGCTTGATGAAGGCCATGCAGAAGGACAAGGAAATCGCGCCCGTCAAATACGACCTCGAGATCAATCCCGCCCATCCCATCATGAACCGCCTGCACGTCATGCGCCAGAACGACACGGCGCTCGCCGCGAAGGTCGCCGAGCAGGTGCTGGACAACGCGCGCGTCGCGGCCGGCCTGCTCGAAGACCCACGCGCCATGCTCAAGCGTTTGAACGAACTCCTCGAACAAGTGCTGGTGGCGAAGGATGCCAAACAAGGTTAAATTTCCGCACAGCACATGAGCAGTACCGATTCGGAATTAAAGCACCAATTGGTCGCCCGGGCCGAACGCGGCGACATCGAGGCCATGTATGAACTTGGCTGGCGCTCCGCCTTGGGCCTGGACCTGCCCGAGGACGAGGAAGAAGCCGTCAAATGGTTGCGTGAAGCCGCCGCGCGCGGCCACATGCTCGCCTGCAACAACCTCGGCGCCCGCTACGTCTCCGGCGAAGGCGTCCCCGTGGACCGTTACGAAGCCTACAAATGGTTTCACCTCGCCGCCGAAAAAGGCGACCGCAAAGCCGGCAAGAATCGCGATGCCATCGCCGCCGAAATGTCCCCCGAACAACTCGCCGAAGCCCGCCGCCGCGCCGGCCAGGAATAAGGACGGGCACTCCATTCGCGTCGCGGCGTAAAACGGAGAAATGGACATGGAGCTCTCCATGAAATTTGCTCATTTGCCGAATGCCCGCGCTCCGTTATGCTCGCGCGGATTTATGAATTTTACGAACGAGCAATTGTGGCAGCGGTTCCAAAAGTATTACACGGAGTTCCCGTCCATCGGCCTGGCCATCGATGTGAGCCGGATGAATTTCGATGACGCGTATCTCGACGCGATGAAGCGGCCGATCGAGCTGGCGTTCATCGCGATGGCGGAATTGGAAAAGGGCGGCATCGCCAATCCGGATGAGAAGCGCATGGTGGGGCATTACTGGTTGCGCAATCCGGCGCTGGCGCCGACGAAATCCATCGGCAAGGAAATCACCGAGACGCTGGCCGACGTGAAGGCGTTCGCGAATGAAGTGCATCGCGGCGTGGTCAAAGGCGCGAAGGGCGCGTTCAAGAACGTGCTCGTGGTGGGCATCGGCGGCTCGGCGCTGGGCCCGCAATTTGTCGCAACTGCGCTGGGCCATCCCGGGGCGGACAAGCTGCGCGTGTTCTTCTTCGACAACACGGATCCCGACGGCATGGACAAGGTGCTCGCGCAATTGGACGGGCAGCTTGGCCAGACGTTGACGGTGGTGATCTCGAAATCGGGCGGCACGAAGGAAACGCGCAACGGGATGCTCGAAGCGAAGGCGGCGTATGAGCAGGCGGGGCTGAAGTTCGAAGCGCACGCCGTGGCAGTCACGGGTCAATTGAGCGAGTTGGACAAGGTCGCCACCAAGGATGATGGGTGGTTGAAGCGATTCCCGATGTGGGATTGGGTCGGCGGGCGCACCAGCGAGATGTCGGCGGTGGGTCTGCTGCCAGCGGCGCTGCAAGGGCTGGACATCGACGAGCTGCTGGCGGGCGCGAAGGCGTGCGATGAGGTGACGCGCAGGGCGTCAGCGAAGGACAACCCGGCCGCACAGCTCGCCTTGATGTGGCGGCGTTCCTGTAACGATACAGTTCGCAAAGATATGGTCGTTTTGCCTTATAAAGACCGTTTGGAGCTGTTTTCCAAGTATCTTCAGCAACTGGTCATGGAGTCTCTCGGGAAGGAATTCGACCTAGGCGGCAAGGCCGTCAACGAAGGCATTGCGGTCTATGGCAACAAGGGTTCAACCGACCAACATGCTTATGTTCAACAACTTAGAGATGGAACGAATAATTTTTTCGTGACATTCATCGAGGTGTTGAAGGATCGCGATGGGAAATCGATGGAAGTGGAGCCGCAAGTGACTTCTGGTGATTACCTGAACGGCTTCTTTCTCGGCACGCGCCAGGCGTTGGCGGAGAAAGGGCGCGAGTCGATCACCATCACGGTGAAGGATGTGTCGGCGTTCAGCGTGGGGGTGTTGATTGCGTTGTTCGAGCGGGCGGTCGGCTTCTACGCCACACTCGCAAACATCAACGCGTATCATCAGCCAGGCGTCGAGGCCGGCAAGAAAGCGGCGGGCACGGTGATTGATTTGCAGCGGAAGGCGCTGGCGTTTCTGGACGTGAACCAGGGGAAAGCGTTTGGCGTGGCGGAAGTGGCGGCGGGCATCGGTGCGGGGGATAAAGCAGAGACGGTGTTTAAGGTTTTGGAGCATTTGGCAGCGAATGCCGAACGTGGTATTAAGAAAGTCCCCGGCGCCGGGCCGTTCGGGGCAAAGTATTCGATGTAGCCGATGTTCGTTTACCCAAAGCATTACGATGTGATTGTGGTCGGTTCCGGGCACGCCGGGATTGAGGCCGCGCTGGCATCGTCGCGCATGGGGTGCCAGACGTTGCTGCTCACCATCAATGCCGACACCATCGGCCAGATGTCGTGCAACCCGGCCATCGGCGGCCTGGCCAAGGGGCACCTGACCCGGGAGATTGACGCCCTTGGCGGTGAGATGGGCAAGTGCACGGACATGACGGGCCTTCAGTTCCGGATGCTCAACACCAAGAAGGGACCGTCCGTCTGGGCGCCCCGGGCGCAGTGTGACAAGAAGGCTTATCAATTCCGGATGAAGTGGATTTGCGAGCGGCAGCCCAACCTGGACGTCCGCCAAGGGCAGGGCAACCGGCTGCTCCACCAGGACGGCGTGGTCATGGGTGTCGAGACGACGTTAGGAGTGCAGTATCACGGGAAGACGGTGGTGTTGACCACGGGGACCTTCCTGCGCGGTTTGATGCACATCGGCCAGGCGCAGCAGTCCGGTGGTCGGGCGGGTGAAGCGGCGGCGATGGGTTTGTCCGGGTCGCTGAAGGAAGTGGGGTTGGAATTGGGTCGGCTGAAGACCGGGACGCCCCCTCGCCTATTGGCACGATCCATCGACTATTCCAAGACCGAGGTCCAGCCGGGCGACGAACCGGTGCCGCACTTCAGTTATTGGAAGGATGATTTGTTCCACGTGGAACATTCCGGCGTGAACCCCCGGGACATCGGGCACTCCAACGGCAAGTATCCACCCGGCTCCATCCTGGACCACATCAACGGCCAGATGCCTTGCCACATCACTTACACGACCCAGGCGACGGCCGAGATCATCCGGAAGAACCTGCATCTCTCGCCGATGTATGCCGGCGTCATCGAAGGGGTCGGCCCGCGGTATTGTCCGTCCATCGAGGACAAGATCGTGAAGTTCGCCGACAAGGAGCGGCACCAGATTTTCCTCGAACCGGAGGGCATCGCGACCGACGAAATCTACGTCAACGGCTTTTCGACCTGCCTGCCGTTCGAGGTGCAATACGAGATGGTCCGAACGATCATCGGCTGCGAACACGCCGAGATTCTGCGCCCAGCCTACGCCGTCGAATACGATTTCTCCTTCCCGCAACAGCTTTATCCTTCCTTGGAAACGAAGATTTGCCGGAACCTTTACCTGGCAGGGCAGATTAACGGCACGTCTGGCTATGAAGAAGCTGGGGCGCAAGGACTTATGGCAGGAATCAACGCCGCGCGACGCACCCAAGGCAAAGAGCCGCTGGTGTTGCGGCGCGACCAAGCGTACATCGGCGTGTTGATCGATGATTTGGTGACCAAGGGCACGACCGAGCCGTATCGGATGTTTACGTCGCGGGCGGAGTATCGGTTGATTTTGCGCCAGGACAACGCCGACCAACGGCTGTCGCAGATGGGCTACGACATCGGCCTGTTGCCGCAGCGGAACTACGACAAGTTCGCCGCCAAGCAACGCGCCATCGCCGAGGAGTTGCATCGCCTGCGGACGACGCGCGACGGGCAGAACACCCTCGCCCAGATCCTCAGCCGGCCGGAGGTCACCTACTTCACAATGCCGAAGCATGACCCGCGCTTGCCGGAGGAAGTTGCCCAGCAGGTGGAGATTGCCATCAAATATGCCGGCTACATCGAACGCCAGGAGGTCGAGGTGGCCCGGTTCAAGACGATGGAAGACAAGCAAATTCCGGATTGGGTGGATTACGCGAAGGTGCCCAGCATGCGGAACGAGGCGCGCCAGAAGCTGACCAAGATCCGCCCGGCGACGCTAGGCCAGGCGTCGCGCATCTCCGGAATCTCGCCGGCCGACATCAGCATCCTGATGGTCTTCATGAAGCGCGGTCCGGAGAATGGGAACGGCGAGGCGTGTGCGGCGGCGGAACATTTGGGTGGAGAGGACGCCCACAGCGCCTGCTGTGGAGATCTGTAGGCCGCGTGCCCTCACGCGGGCGCTTTCAGAGAAACTTCCAGATGTGGATTTAAGTGGATGGAGGTGGACGTTCGTAAAACTTCAAGGTTCAAGCCCCAAACGTCAGAGAAGCTCCAACTTCCAAGCTCCAATGAGGGCAAACTTCGGTTCATTTGTTCCACGTGGAACATTTTGACCGCAGTCCCTCCCTTAGCCCATCTTCCGCAGTTCCTGCGGAAGCCGGGGTAGCGGCCTGATTTGTTCCACGTGGAACAAAGAGGCACCTTGCGCCCTTTGGCTTGGGGTTCTCTGGTGTCTGGGGCTTGAGCCTTGGAGTTTGTCCCGGGGTTGTCAGGCCGTTGATGAAAGCGGCGGCATGGTTTGGACGGCGATGATTGCCGTGATCCAGAAAGGCTTCATTCCCGCCATCGGATCGCGTTCAACTTTGATTCGGGTGGCAGGAGTTTCTTGCGTCGTTCCATGGGCTGGACGTATTCCACGATATCATACCAAACTTCCCCAGGCTCGCACTCCGGACCGAGGTGAAGGAGATCCATGACGCCGATGAATTCAAAGTGAACGCGCCGAGCATCAGAGTTTTTGTAACTGAACTCGGATGCCTTGGCGTGGCGTTTGGCTTTGGTCAAGGCAGCCTTTCCGGATCGCGCCGGTACCAAGATGATGCGCTCCTCGCAAAGCCGTCGCTTGCCCTCGCTCTCCACACGAAACTGAAACAAGAGCTTGGCGGCATATCGTTTGGGTGTCGTTCTCATCCTGCGCGGACAATGCTGTTTGCCTGAACCCAAGCCAATCCGAAATGTTCCACGTGGAACAAAAAATACGATTCTCGGCAAAGCGTTTGATAATTGATGTGCAATGCGCAATGGTATTGCGCATGGAGAACAGCGAACAAGAGTCCGCGCCTCAACCTGACAAACCCCTCGCCTGCATTCCTCGTGTGAGCGGGGAATTGTTGGATGGGCATTTTGCCTGGCTTCGCCAGCAGGCTGTATTGGAGGGTGAAACCATGGCGGATGTAATTAGAGAAGGGCGGCGATGAGCAGTGAGGTTGTTTTGTTCCACGTGGAACATTGGAAGCTTCAAACGCCGAAACTTCAAACTCCAAGGAAGCTTCAAAGCTCAAGGCGTTTACCTTTCGTGGCGGCGAGCTTTTTGAGTTCTTCAAACATTGCCCTCAGCTCGGGGAGGTCGGCCGAGTTGTTGTCTGGGGTGTGGGCGCGAGTGACAGTGTGCTTCAAGTCCCTGCTCGCGATGGAAAAGGATTCTGTGAAAGCATCGGCGTAGCGTGTGGGTTGGGAGGTGGAATAACCGCAAACCCGTTCTTCTTCAGGAGGGTGATGATTTCACCGGCAACGCGGGAATCAATCAAATAGATACCAGTCTTCGATGTGCGGTGGATCTTGCCCAAGGCAGGCTCCGAATCACTGATGGCCAGGAAGGTTTCGCGAATTCCGGCAATGCCACCCGCCTTGGACCAAGTCACCACGACGGTGTCGGCAGCCGACAGCGATTGAGTTCCGATCCAAAAGAGTGCCACGAGTAATGCTGGTTTCATGATTCGTTAGACGGAGGGAGGTGGTCGGCACTCCGAAAGGGCAAAGCGGGTGATATTTATAGTTGACATAAGGAAGTATATGACAGTATATGATATTTAAATCACCTAAACGACCTATGAAGACATCAATTGTAGGAGGTGCCGTTTCTCGGAAGCGAGCTGAAGGCGGCGTTATGAAACGCCTCATGTCACCGAGATGGCCTGCGTGGATTCTTGGTTTGGCCGTTGTGTTCGCGGTGGTCGCAAAGCCGAACTTGGATGTCAGCCCGTTTTCTTACCTTTCCGTGTGCCGCAGATGCGGCATGACACAACTCTCCGTGAATTGGAAGCTGCCTCCGACCGACGCCACGGTTTTCACCCAGAAGAAGCAGCGCGAGACACCGCTCAGCCGCGTACTACTGACCAACAATCTCGTGGGTGCTCACGACCACGAGTGGATTTTCTCCCATGGAGGCGGCCATGGTGTCAGGTGCGCGCTTGGCGTTGGGAGAGAAATCCTGCCAGCCGTAGACTCAGCCTCGTTCGCGCGATTGATTGAGGTGTTACATCAACAGGGTGAAATCGAATTTCGCGACAAAGTGCTGAAGGCGGCGCTGAATCCGCTGCCCGGAAACAGGATGTGGCATCTCGGCCAGGACTTGCCTGTGAATGCGACGACGAACAAGACGGCGCTGCGAGAATGGATCGCGGAACGATCCGAGTTCTTTGAGTTGTTCGAAGGAAGAAAACCGTAATGAGGCGGGCGAATGAAAATATGAGCGTCCATCCCGATCTGCAGTTTCGTATGCGCGGATTTTCGCCGCGGCGTATGGCGTACATGCTTTGTATGGTGGCGCTCGGATTCATTCCGGTTCACGCGCGGGTGTCGTGCGCTGAAAGTGTCGGCATCACTGGTTTTGCGTTTGTAAATGTATTCGTGGCATTCGCGCTCTGCGCTTTCGCACCGCGCGCTGTGCCGGATCGATTCGCTCCGGGGAAACTGGCGTTCGTCGTTTTTGCGGTGCATACGCTTTTGACTCACTGATGACTACCTATAAACAAGAGAAGCGATGAAGGCAGAAATGGGAATGAACGCACGCGCGGCGAGGATTTGTCTTGGTCTCGCCATCGCGATGTTTGTGATGGGGCTGATGATGCTGTGTTATTGCGCGGGGTGGTTTGCCCTCACCGCGATACTCGCGGGCGTCGCCGTCCGATACGGAACCGGATCCATGCGCTGGTGGGCGGTGTTCTGGTTGTTCGCCTCGCTGGTGATGACCGCCGTCCATGCAGTGGGGGAATTTGGCTGAACTGCAACCACGAATGGACACGAACCAACACGAATGGGAAGCGGTTGAAGCGGGGGCAGGCAGGTGATGAGAATGACAAAGCAACGCGTGGCCGGGATTGTGTGGTGCGTGAGTGTCATCGCCACGCTGTTGGCGCTGTTGCCCGTGACGGTTCATAAGCGCACGATTTACACCTGCATGCTTTGTCGGGCGGAGCGAACAAATCACACGTTGTTCGGGTACGATTGGGAGGAGCATCGCGACACGGGGTTTACCGGATGGTACGTGATGAACCGCCCGGCGCATGAGCATGAGTGGACACGCATAAGTTGTGTGCGCGGCCGGAATGTCTTCGGCATGACGACGTCCTGGGGCTGCGGGCCGCGTCATCCGCTGTGTGATATTCGGCCCGAGGTGTTGAAGCGGTACGCCGAGCGAGTGGATCAACAAACGATGGATGCGTACTTCGCGGGCGTCTTATCCACGAATCGGGAAATGCAGAAGAGCGCGGTGGAGACGGTGTGGGAAAATATAATGGGAATGAAATGATGCAATCGGCGAGAGGGACATCGAAACGCGCGCGTGGAGATGATTAACAATTCCAAAAAACGAAGATGGTGTGAGCCTTTCGGGAGGAATTGCTGGGTGTTTCCAAATGACGGAAACCGCTAACTAAAGCGGTTCGTACGCGATGACGCGCCAGGTTCACCTCGCTGAAGCGAGGTGTTAATGAGAGGGAGGAACGTTTCGGGATTGCAAACGCGCTCCCGTTCGTTTGGTCAACTCCAGTCTGTTACTGCGCCGGCTTGGCGACGCCGATGGTGCCCTGGGCAATGCGCGCGCCGGCGTTGCCCACGGGCTGGCCACCGTCGTCTTCCTTCGCGTGAATGATCACGGCGCGCCCGAGGATGGCGTTGCGGCCTGATATGGTGACGTTGTTTACGGTGATTTCGTACGTGGCCTTGCCGGCCGCATCGGCCTGCAAGTTGCCGAGGTCGCCCGCGTGGCGCATTTCCTTGTCGGTGAGTCCGTGTTGATGACCTTCAGGATTGTAATGTCCGCCGGTGGCCATGCCGTCCTCGGCTGAAGTATCGCCAAATTCGTGGATGTGGATGGCGTGTTTCTGGTTGGGGTTGAGGCCTTCGATGACGGCCTTGACCTTCACCGCGCGTCCGTCCTGCGTGAACTGGACGGTGCCTTTGGTCTTGCTGCCCTTGGTGGGGTGCATCACGGCCAGCGCCTGCGTGACGGCGGATCCGCCTTTGGCCCGGGCCTTCTTTTCCTGGGCCGAAAGATTGGGGACGACGAGGGCAAACGCCAGCAGGGAAACCGCGAGAATGAATTTCGTTTTCATGTGGTGTCGGGTTTTGCGGCGCACAAACGCGCCGACTTTGTTTCAGGATGCGCGCAGGATGCCGGGGTTTCGCCCGAGGGTCAAGTCGGCTCGAAGGCAGGTAGTGAGAAGCGCGTTAAATCTCGTAGTCCTTGGCGCGGCCGAAGGAGATGCGATTCCACACCCGCTCGTGGACATAATAAAGGCCGATCTTGGTGAACAGCTCGACAAAGCCAATCGAAAGCGCCATGCCGACTTTGCCGGTCACCAGGTATGAAACGATGATGGTGTCCACCGTGCCGGTGATGCGCCAGGAAATGGCCTTCAGAAAACTGCGGGAATGATGTTCGCTCATGGGAGTGCGTCACTGGGTAGCCGCTTCAGATTCGAGTAATGTCATCCGTATGTTGCTCAAAATATGGGACGAAAATAGCGTTAATCTACAGTATGTCAATAGACATTATTATATTTAGTCGCAACGCTCTCATTATCAACATAATGTATGAGCAGATTAAAGCACACACATCGTTAATCTTGATAAATGCGCTGTACTTTGTAGATTGTTCCCGTGAAACTGTCTTTGCGCGGGGAATACGCGTTGCGCGCGCTGGTGGTGCTGGGGTTGAACTACGGGAACACCGTGGTGCCCATCCAGTCCATTTCCGATCAACAGAACATCCCCAAACGATTTTTGGAACAGATACTGGGCGACCTCAAAACCGCCGGGATAGTCGAGAGCAAGCGCGGCATCACCGGCGGTTACCGGCTGCGCCTGCCGCCCGAAAAAATCACCCTGGCGGAAGTGATCCGGCACTTGGAAGGGCCGCTGGCGCCCGTGGGCTGCGTGAGCGAGCGATTCTACACCCCGTGCACATGTCCGGATGAAGCGCGCTGCGCGCTGCGCAGCGTGATGAAGGAAGTGCGCGACGCGATTGTGAACGTGATGGAAACCGTGACCGTGGCGCAGCTTTGCGAGCGCTCCAAGGAGCTGGCCAAGCCCCGCGCGGAGACGGATTACAGCATTTAGTTTAGGGGTGCGCCGGGGCTCGGAGTCCCGTCTTCAGGCGGTTGGGCGCGCCGCGCAAACAGCCAAAGGAACTTTTCCACGCGCTTCAAACTGCAACGCCGTGGCCGGCTGAAGCCGGGACTCCAAACCCCTTCAATCACACCGCAGCCTCTTTCGGGCGCAGGAAATTTATTTTCAATTCCGCGGCTTCCGGTTAACCTTATTTTCTCCCCGCGCCAATGGATGCGGGGCTGTTGCCAGCATGAAAGCTAAATCAAACGTGTCGGCGCGCCGGGGCATCCTGGCCGGCGGCAACTGGATCATTGACCAGGTCAAGCTGATCGACGTCTATCCCGCTCCCGAACAACTCGCGAACATCCACAGCCAGTCCGAAGGCACCGGCGGCGCGCCGTTCAACGTGCTGGTGGATCTGGCGAAGATGGGCGCGCCATTTCCGTTGTATGCGGCGGGGCTGGTGGGCAAGGACGCGCTGGGCGCGGAAGTCCTGCGCCATTGCAAGCTCAACAAGATCGACACGAAACTGCTGAGCGCGACCACGAAGGCGCCGACGTCCTACACGGACGTGATGACCGAGAAGAACGGCGGGCGGCGCACGTTTTTTCACAATCGCGGCGCCAACGCCTTGTGGGACGGCACGGAACTGGATTTCAAGGCGAGCAAGGCGCGCTTCTTCTTTTTGGGTTACCTGCTGCTGCTGGATGCGCTGGATGCGCCGGACAAAAAATTCGGCACGCGCGCGGCGTCGCTCCTGGCCAAGGCGCAGGAGGCGGGGCTCAAGACGTGCGTGGATGTGGTGAGCGAGAACAGCGACCGGTTCGCGCGCATTGTGGCGCCGGCGCTGGTGCACACGGACTACTGCATCCTCAATGAAATCGAGGCCGGCAAGACCGCGGGATTCAAGATTCGCCAGGAGGACGGGAAGCTGGACACGGTGGCGTTGCGGCACGCGGCCGGGGCGTTGTTGCAACTGGGCGTGCGCGAACTGGTGGTGATTCATTTTCCGGAAGGCGCGTTTGCCCGCACGCGCGACGGACAGGATTTCTGGCAATCCTCGCTCGAGCTGCCCGCGAAATACATCGCCGGGTCTGCCGGCGCGGGGGACGCGTTTTGCGCCGGCGTGTTGTACGGGTTGCACGAGGAATGGGAATTGCAGAAATCGCTGTTCACGGGCGTCTGCGCGGCCGCGGCATCGCTGTCGCATCCCACGTGCACGGAGGGGATGCGTTCGTTGAGCGCGTGCCTGGCACTGGCAAAGAAATATCGCGTGCGCCCGGCGTTGGAGGGGGAGGCGTTGTAGACGCGGGCGGCCGATTCATCAGGAGGCGGGCGGTTTGGAATACGGAGCGCGGCGTTTACGCCGCTTCAACGCCAAAACCAAAAGGTGAGCTTAAATCCACTTCCAACGCTGCCGAACCAGCCACGCTGAAGCGGGCTAAAGCCCCCGCCCCGTCGCTGAAGGCGGAACCCGGTCCATTTTCCGCCTTGCCACTCGGCCCGAAAAGCTGCCATTTATGGCGCGCAACCGTCACCGCCGCGCGGGTGGTTGGTGCGCGAATGTTCGCAGGAAGACGCACGCCATGATCACGATCTACAAATACAAGGTCAAACAGCAGGAATACCAGACCATCGAACTGCCCGTGGGCGCGCGCGTCCTCACCGCGCAGGCACTGGACGTCAACGTCTGGATTTGGGCGCAGGTGGACACTGAAGTCAAGGAACGCGAGCCGCGCAAATTTGTCGTCCTTAAGACGGGCCAGGAAATCAATTACAACCCGGAACTGCTCTGGCACATTGAAAGCGTCCAGTTCGGCGGGGGTGAGTTGGTGCTCCACGTTTTCGAATACACGGGCCCGGACCTCGCCACGTAACCCGGGGCCGGTCGCTTGCTGGCTGTTCCCAGCCCCGGTCATTTTCGCCAGCAACGCATCGATGCCTGGTCCAATTGCCCGCCGGGGTTTCGGTTGACACTTCGGGAGGGCCTGAGTAATGAGTGCGGGCATTGACTGCGCGACGCCTATCTCCCGTGAGGACTCCGGCCGGATTAATCCGGGCGTTGTGCCGCCGCGGTGTCCTTCACCCAGCGTAGTCCATGTTTGATTCACTCAAATCAGCCGCGCGCAAAGGCGTGCGCAAATTCGCCCGCTGGGTTTTCAATGAGAAAAACCTGCCGCGCGTCCGCGTGGCCCGCAGTTACGCGCGCGCGATGTTGGGCGAAGACAACGAGATCGCCGAAATCCGCTCGAAACATCTGGATCTCATTCGCGACCTGGACAAGCGGGCCCGCCTGCGCACCGAGGAGCGGCAGATTTTTTCTCAGTTCGGCGAGGACGGTTTGATCCTGTATTTCCTCTCCCGCATTGGCGCGCCGCACAAGAATTTCATCGAGTTCGGCATCGAGGACGGCGTGGAATGCAACGCGGCGAACGTGGCGATCAATTTCGGCTGGGCCGGCCTGTTCCTCGAAGGCAGCCCGAGCCTCGCTGAGCGGGCGCGTGAATTTTATCACCGCCGGCATCGCATTGCGCCGGATCATGTCCGCATTGAAAGCCATTTCCTGACGCGCGAGAACGTCAACGACATCTTCGCCAAATACGGATACACCGGCGAAATCGATCTCCTGTCGCTTGACATCGACGGCAACGATTACTGGCTGTGGGAGGCCATTCAGGTGGTCACGCCGCGATTGGTCGTCATCGAGTACAATGCGACGTTTGGCGCGGAGCGCGCGGTCACCGTGCCTTACGAAGCGGCGTTCCAGCGCGAGGCGAAGCATCCGTCGGGTTGGTACCACGGCGCCTCATTGCGCGCGTTGAACAAGCTGGCGAAGCGCAAAGGTTACTTTCTGGGGGGCTGCGATTCCTCCGGCGCCAATGCGTTTTTCGTTCGTGAAGATGTGGGGCGCGGCAAAGTGGAGGAGCTTACCGTCGAAGAAGCGTTTTACCCGTGCGCGCCCCGCCTGCGCAGCATGTCGCAGGAGCGGCAGTTTGAAGTGGTGAAGAACCTGCCGCTCGTCGAGGTGTAAGCGCGCGGCCTCACCCCTTGGTCAACGGCACGCCCGCGCCCTGTTCGTTTTCGCGTTTGCGCGCCGGCATGATGGCGCACGCGTCCTTGCAGCCGAACAGGCGGCTCAACAGGTGCCGGTTGCGGCTCACCCACATATAGACCCGTTCCGCCACCCAGATCACTCCCGGTATCCACAACAGCAGCGCCAGTGGTATCAACAACGGCATCCGCATCCCCACAAACCGCAGGCACCGCGCCCCGCGATAAATCCGCCCATCCGTCGCCACGCAATGGATCGCCTCCAGCAAATCCTCCCGCTTCTGGTGCGGCGCCGCCGCCTGCGCCCGCGCGTCCGCAATCGGCACCAGCGCGACCACGTTGCACCAGTCCAGCCACGTCAACACCCGCATCTGGAACGTGCACAACGGGCAATCCCCGTCGTACAGGACGATATGCGTTTTGGCCGCTTCACTCATCACCCGCATCGTCGTCGCCCCCCGCCCCAATGTCAATTCGCCGCGTCCCGCGGATAACAATCCAGTTGCTTTTTCCCCGCCTGCATCGAATAAACACCCTTTCACCGCAGTCGGAAATAAGGCGCGCCGCCGGACGGCGCGCGTGTTTATCATGCAGAAACGAATGTTATTGCTCGTCCTGGCCGCCGCCTTGTTGCCCGGCATCTCGCTCCACGCCCAAAACTCCCAGAAACCCGCCGGCGAGGCCAAGCCCGCCCAGTTCGCGCACATGGGCGAACAGACCGACGGCTCGTTCCGCAAGGTCGTCCTCGTCGCCGACAAACAGGTCAACGGCACGCAACAGGACACGCTCAAAGATCCCATGGAACTGGCCGTCGCGCCCGATGGCCGCGTGTTCTTCGTCCAGCGCGGCGGCGAATTGATGGTCTGGGAACCTGCCGCCAAACAGGAGAAGCTCCTCGGCAAACTCAATGTCTTCACCGGCCTCGAAGATGGTTTGCTTGGCCTGACGCTCGATCCGAAGTTCGCCGACAACGGCTGGATTTACCTTTTCTACGGCGCGCCGGAAACTGCCTACGACCGCAACGGCAAGCGGATTGGCGAAAATCGCGTGTCCCGTTTCACGCTCACGGGCGAGAAGCTTGAACTGGCGTCCGAGAAGATTTTGCTGCGCATCGAAACCCAGCGCGAGCAATGCTGCCACTCCGGCGGCTCGCTCGCTTTCGATTCCAAGGGCAACCTTCTCGCCTCCACCGGCGACAATACCAACCCGTTCCACGACCACACGCAACCCAACGGCCGCAACGGCTTCGCGCCCATCGACCAGCGCGCCGGCCGCGCCCCGTGGGATGCCGAGAAATCCTCCGCCAACGCCAATGACCTGCGCGGAAAAATCCTGCGCATCCGCCCGCAACCCGACGGCACCTACACCATCCCGCCCGGCAACCTCTTCCCGCCCGGCACGCCCGACACACGCCCCGAGATTTACGTCATGGGCAATCGCAATCCCTTCCGCATCGCGCTCGACCGCCGCAACGGTTTCCTTTACTGGGGCGAGGTCGGCCCCGACGCCGGCGCGCCCAGCGACAACTTCGGTCCCGCCGGGTTCGATGAAATCAACCAGGCGCGCAAAGCTGGCTTCTTCGGCTGGCCCTACTTCGTGGCCGACAACAAACCCTATTTCGCCTTCGATTACATCAGCTCCGAGAAAGGCCCGCTGTTCGATGCCGCCGCGCCGCACAACCGCTCGCCTTACAACACCGGCATCAGGAATCTGCCGCCCGCGCAACCCGCGTTCATCTATTACCCTCACGCGCCGTCGTCGAAGTTCCCTGTCGTCAACGGCCCCGGCGGCCGCACGGCCATGGCGGGCCCGGTCTATTACTTCGACCCGAAACTGAAGTCCGCCCACAAGCTGCCGCGCGAGTTTGATCACACCCTGTTCATCTACGAGTGGTCGCGCAACTGGGTCATCGCCGTGAAACTTGACCAGCGCGACCAGATTGCCGGCATGGAACGTTTCTGCGACAAGATGACCTTCCGCCGCCCGATGGACATGGAACTGGGCCCCGACGGCTGCCTCTATATGATCGAATGGGGCACCGCCTGGAGCGCCAATCTCGACACGCAGATCATCCGCCTCGAATACACCGGCTCCGCTCCATCCCTGACGAAAAAGTAATCCGTCCGCCGGCCAGCCGCCTTAATGCGGTTGAAGTTAAACCGTGGCCGCGAATGGGGCGCGGGCTTCAGCCCGCTTCAGCGTCGTTGGGCTGATGGCGCTGATGCGGCGTGAACGCCGCGCTCCTTGCGTCGGACAAAACCGGCTACAGAATTACTTAACCCGCCTTAATTAACGCGCCGCCGCCTTCGCCCCGTTCTCCCGGTGCAATCCGAAGAAATCTGAAATGCG
>JBFMBT010000013.1:0-38475 GCA_040754875.1 Verrucomicrobiota bacterium
TGCCCTCCAGCTTGGGATTGGCATCGCGCCACTGGCGGGCGGTCCGGCCGAAGAGCGCCACATTGAGCAAGTCGGCCTCGGTGGCGTAGGTGATGGCGGCCTGCGCAGGCGTGACCTCCGGCGGAATGAGATGCTCCTTCACCGCGTCGGTGTGGATGCGGTAATTGAGCTTGGAAAGCGTGCGGTTGAGATTCCACGCCAGCGACAGGCGGCGGTTTTCATCGTCCTTGAGGCGCTGGAACTCCTTGATGAGGTAAATCTTGAATTCGGGGCTGATCCACATGCCAAATTCAAAGGCGATGTCCTTGTGCGCGAACGTGCCTCCGTACCGGCCGGCGCTGGCTTTCAAACCGATGGCGCTGGTCTTGTCCACCCAATCCTTGACGCTGAGCTTGTAGCTGTTCAGGCCGGCCTGACTTTTAATTATGGCGAATTCGCCATAATTAAACTTGGGGTTGTGGACCGTTTCCCAAATGCCGAGGAATTCGACCGTGTTGCGATTGCGCAGCCAGTCGGAGATGAAGAAATCACCGTCCTTCGCTTTCAACATGTCGGTCAGCGAAATAAAGTCTTCATCCTTGGCCGTGAGAACTGTGATGGCTGTTCCTTGGACTTCGATGGTGGCCTTCTTGGATGCGCTCATGGTTTATATCCCCAAGCCCTGACCCGGCGAGAACCGAAACCGTTTCAGAACCTGGGTGGATTTTAAGAAACACCGCCCCGGAAGCAAGCGTGGAGGAAGCCCCAAATGCGTTAAATCGTTGCAAAGTTGAATCGTTAAATCGGCACACTGAAAACTGAATACGGATTGCTGAATACTTCCGAATGCTTCCCGTCGCCCCTTCGCAGTTCGCCTTCGATCCGTCCATCCGTGGTCAACGGTTTCGCCTTCGCCATTCGGTTGACAAACATTCGCCAGACCAAAGCCTTCCTTTTCTTTGCGCCTCTTTGTGGCCAACTGCATTGTTCTGCCGCCTCCCTGCCTCTGTGTCTCGGTGCCTCTGTGGTTAATTGTTGGTTGAGAGCATGGTGAGTTGAGGGCCGCTTAACATTAAACCCGGAACGTTGAACTGTTGAAACTCTTCCCACTCTTCCCCAATTGCCACCCGCTCACGCCCGGCCTTTTTTCCCCGCCTGCTTCTTTTTTGAGCGAGGTTTTATCGCCCGCAAGTCGCCCGCCAGTTCCGCTTCGATCTGCTGGATCGTGGGCAGGCTGGACTGGAGCTTCTTCGGCAGGGATTCGACGAGCCGCGTCTTCCACTCCGCCACCCCAATCGGCTTCTTCACGTCGCGCAAAGCGTATTCGACAACGAGGCGGTCCCTTTCCTTGCAGAGCAGCAGGCCAATCGTCGGCTGGTCGTCCGGATGGCGCAATTGATCGTCCACCGCCGAGAGATAAAAATTCATTTTCCCGGCGAACTCGGGCTTGAATCCTTCCATCTTGAGGTCCACAACCACGAAACAGCGCAGGCGCAGATGATAGAAAAGCAGGTCGAGGGAGAAATCCTCGCCCGAAATTTCCAACCGGTATTGCTGCCCGACGAACGCAAAGCCGACACCGAGTGCGACGAGGAATTTCTGGATGTGATCGAGCAGGCCGAGTTCAAGGTCGCGCTCGCGCGCGCTGGCGTCGAGCGTGAGGAAGTCGAAGATGTAAGGGTCTTTGAGGGTTTGTTGGGCAAGATCGGATTGAGACGGCGGAAGCGTGGCGGCGAAGTTGGTGACGGCCGCGCCCTGGCGTTCGTGGAGGCGGGACTCGATTTGGAGCGCCAGAATGTTTCGCGACCATCCGTGGGCGAGTGCGGCCCGGGCATACCAAAGGCGTTCATTCCGGTCTGCCAGCTTTTCCAGTAGAACAGCATTGTGACCCCAGGGCAATTGTGCCACAGCCTGTGGCACAATTGAATTTTCGCCCCAGCCCACATAAAAGGCGCGCATCCGGTAGATGTTCCGGCGCGAGAATCCTTCCATCTGGGGAAATTCGCGCCGCAGGTCCGTGGCGAGTTGGTCAACGATTTTCGCGCCCCATCCCTGTTCGGTCTGTTTTGCGTGGATGGCTCGTCCAATGTCCCAATACAGCGAAATTAATTCCTCATTGGCGGCCAGAGCGGCCCGGACTTGAGCCGCCTGGACCCGCCGTTTGATGTCCGCCAAGAAGCTTGGGTAGCCATCCGGCAAACGAGCAACCGCCTGTTGCACCAGTGCTGACCCGGAAACCTTGTTGTCATCCGTTTCGCGTTTATCCCCCATGGCCCAGCCCTTTCAAATTCCGCCGGATCGCTTTCCAACTTCTGGATTCCGCAAACTGCCCACTCAGGTCTGCCGCCAGGCGTAAATCCTCCGCCATCGGGCACCATTCATCTCCCACGTCTCATGGCGTGCCCGGATTTTAAGAAACACCGCCCCGGAAGCAAGCGTGGAGGAAGCCCCAAATGCGTTCAATCGTTGAAAAAGTTGAATCGTTCATTTGGCCCGAACTTTGAACTTTGAACTTTGAACCCGGAACTTTGAACGGGCCCCAATTTCGCCGTAATTCGTGTTGATTGTCCATCCGTGGTTCACTCAGTCCCCGGTTCAACTTTTCAACACTTTTGACCTTCACTTATTTTTTGCCTCGGGCGAAAGAATTCATCTATATTCCCTGACTGACACCATGAACGCGCCCTCGCTCTTCCCGCATCGCCCGCCGGCGCGTTTGCTGTCGCGCCGCGAAATGCTGCGGCGCGTTTCCACGGGCTTCGGCTGGTTTGCGCTGGCCGGACTGGCGGGCAGCAAGGCTTTCGGCGCCGCGCCCGCGCCGCATTTTCGTCCGCGCGTCAAACACGTCATCTTCTGTTACCTGAGCGGCGGCGTCTCGCACGTGGACTCGATGGACCCCAAGCCCGAGCTGGCCAGGCGCCACGGCCAGCCCATGCCCGTGCCGGTCAAGCCCACGATGTTCAACAACAACGGCAACATCATGGCCAGCCCCTGGACCGCCGCCCCGCGCGGCCAGTCCGGCATCGTGATGACCGACATGTTCCCGCACCTCAACGGACTGGCCGACGACCTCGCCGTCATCCGCTCCATGACCAGCAAGGTCAACGAACACGCGCAAGGCAATTATTTCTTCCACACCGGCTTTCCCTTCATGGGCCATCCCACCGCGGGCGCGTGGGTCAGTTACGGCCTGGGCACGGAGAACCAGAATCTCCCTGGCTTCGTTGTGTTGCAGAGCGGCGGAGCCGTCGCGCCCCACGGCGGCGTGGGTTTGTTCAGCAGCGGTTACCTGCCCGCGCAACATCAGGCCAGCATCATCCGCGTCGATGAAAACCCCGCTCTGCCCAACGTGAAGCCTGGCGAAGCCGATGCCTTGCAACGCCGCCGGCTCGGCTTCATCCGCTCGCTCGATGAACCCTTCGCCGCCCGCACCACCGAGCCCGCCGTCGAAGCCGCCATCCGCAATTACGAAACCGCCTACCGCATGCAGGCCGCCGTTCCCGAATTGTGCGACCTCTCCGGCGAAACCGAGGCCACGAAGAAACTTTACGGGCTCGACTCGCCGCGCAAGACCACCGCCGCCTACGGCAAGCAATGTCTCGTCGCGCGCCGCCTCATCGAGCGCGGCGTGCGTTTTGTGGAACTCAGTTGTCTCCCCCAGGAGATCGGCGCCGGCCAGGGCCCCAATCCGTGGGACCAGCACGGCAAACTCAAGGAAGGCCACACTGCCATGGCCGCGCAGGTGGATCAGCCCATCGCCGGTTTGATCAAGGACCTCAAGGCGCGCGGCTTGTTCGACGAAACACTCATCCTTTTCTCCGGCGAATTCGGCCGCACGCCCTTCTCCCAGGGCAGCGACGGCCGCGACCACAACCCCTTCGGCTTCAGCCTGTGGCTTGCCGGCGGCGGCATCAAAGGCGGCACCGTCCACGGCGCGACCGATGACCTCGGTTACTACGCCGTGGACAAGCTGGCGACCATCTACGATCTCCACGCCACCATGCTTCATCTCCTCGGCGTTGACCACGAACGCCTCACCTTCCGCTACGGCGGCCGCGACTTCCGCCTCACCGACGTCCACGGCAATGTTATTCGCGAGATATTGAGTTGAGCATGGTTTTAACGCGCTCCTTGATTTCCTCGGGCGCATCCCAGAGGCCGTAGGCCAGGTGGTGTTTGATGCCTTCGATGTCGTAATCGCCGCCGAAAAGTTGGTGGCCCCAATGGCCAACGACAGGCGGGAACGCGCCGACGTTGAAGCGCGTTTCGCCGTCGCGCACATACACAACGAGGACGTTGTAATCGCCGCGCTTGTCGATCCAATACCCGATGAGTTCGCCCTTGGGCGCGAAGTCGGCGAGGTAAGTTGCGATGGTGTCGGGAAGGCGGGGCATGGGATTTGCGATTTTTGATTTGCGATTTGCGATTGGCGAAGGCGGGTTTGCGAAGTCTCGGTGTTTGCGTTCGGTGCCGTATAGATTTGCGATGCCGCGGTCCCCCTCACCCTGCCCTCTCCCCAAGGAGAGGGTGGCCGGTTCCCGCATTCGGTGATTGGCGATGCGGCCTGATGCAACCACCGCTAACTAACGCAGTTCATCTTGAGCTGGCAAAAGAGGTCATGCGGGTGTATATATAAAACATTCAGGGCGGCGGGTTCTCCATTTAACAGTCTTGGGATGAGTGTGCCTGTATCATGATAAGAATTGGTGTTCCAAAGTCGATTGATGCCTGGTTGAGCATTGCGCTGTTGCCTTTCAAAGCGTATGTCGCGACTGGTTACCCGTTCTTGCAGTTGTTCCATTTAGGTTGTTCCGTTGCCAGTTCGCCGGCGTACGGATTCTCAATGACCGAAGGGGCCATTCTCTCAGGTTACGTTCCAGCGGCGCTTGTCTTGATGGCGGGCGCCATTGTTCAGGTTTGCCGGAAAGAATCGGATGATTCGTTGAACACATTCTTATTTGCGGTGGTGCCAGTTGTGTTGCTTGTTCTGATCTACACGGGCGGGTGATTTGCAATCTGGTTTCGTGCGATGAGTTCTCCAATTAACAGAATCGAAGATGAGCAATCCCACTTCCCGAGATGGATCGGTATTCCACAGTCCGGCGACGGGTGGCTGCGCCTGGCGCTCTTTCCGTTCAAAGCGTATGCGACCATTGCCTGGCTCCTGTTCATCGGCTTCAAGCTTTATTGTATCAAAACCAATTCTCCAACGCGTCATATCCTGAATACACAAGTAATCGTTCAACAAGGATATGTGTTGTGCTTTCTGATTTTGTTCTTTGGCTCCTTCGTGCAACTTTGGAGGGACGACGTTGATTGGTTCGTTACGTTGAAGTTCGCAGCGGCCTCATTCTTGGCGACGTTTTTGGTTGGCTTTTTTTAGGTGTCTATTTCACCTCGTCTCCTTGATGAAGGCGATGAGGTCGGCCATGGCTTGGGGAGTTATGGCTTGTTCGAGGCCTTCGGGCATGAGCGACAGCGCCGAGGCTTTGATGCTGGTGATGTCTTTGCGGAGGACCGTTTCCTTCACGCCGCCGCCTTGGGCAATCGTGATGCTCGAGGCGGTTTCGCCTTGCACGACGCCGGAGAGGGAGCGGTCGTCTTTCGTCTCGACGTTGTAGCTGACGTAGCGCGGTTCGACGATCGAATTGGGGTCGAGGATACCGAGGAGAAAATCGGCGACGGGTTTGTTGCGATAGGTGGTGAGGTCGGGGCCGACGTCGAAGCCCTGGCCGCGCATGGCGTGGCAACTGGCGCAGTTCTTCAGATAGATATCGAAGCCTTTGGTGGCGTCGCCCTTCATATCGGCCACGGTCTGGTAGCGGGCAAGCACGGCGGCGCGCGCTTCCGAACCCTTCTGGCCAAAGAGCCGTTTGGCGCGTTCCTTGATGGGAGCTTCGGCAGTGCGCAACAGCCGGTCGCGATTGGCAACCGGCACTTCCTGCGGTGAAACGATGCCCTGCTCGACGGCATCGAGAAACTTGGGCGTCCATTCCGCGCGGCTCAACACGAGTTCAGCGACGGCGCCGCGCAGGGACGGCGAGTAGCGCGCCCAACCGGCAAGCAACAACGCAGGCACCTGCGCGCCGCGGTGGCGGCGGAACATTTCGAGCGCCGCCTGCTCGACGGGCGTTGGCGTGCCGGGCTTAAGAAATTCGGCGAGTTTGGGCAGGTCGGCGTTGGCATCGTTGAAACCGCGGCCGAACAAACGGACGGCGGCGGCGCGCGTGGCGTCCTTTTGGGTGCGGTCGCTGGCGATGGCGTGCGCTTCGGCGAAGGCGCGCTCCACCTCGGCGGCAGCGGCGCTGACTTCGGCGTCCTTGGAACTGGCGAAACTCTGGATGGCGATGCGCTGGCGTTCCAGCGCGTCCTGCAAGCCGGCGAGCGCGGTCAACTGCCACGCGGCAACACTGGCGCCTTTGGCGGGCGCGATGGCCGCAAGGATTTTGCCGAAGGCATCCTTCGAAGCGGCGACCGAGGCGGTGGCGATCAATTGGCCAAGGATTTCGCCGCGACCGGGCGCCTCGGCCGGGGCGCGCATGACGGCTTGAATCAACTCGGGCGAACGCGAGGTGGCCGAACTCAACACGGCGGCGCGCAGCCACTGGTCACCCATGTCGGCGCGGGCGATGTCACCGAGCGCCTGCGTGGCGCGCGCGTCGTTCCACTCGCCCAGGCTGAAGGCGACTTGATAGCGCACGCGAATGTCGGCATCGGCGGCCAGCCCGAGCACGGCATCGGACACACTCGCGTCCTTGCCCAAAAAACGTTCACTCAAGCGCACCGCATGCGCGCGCACGGCCCAGTGCGAATCCTTCAACGCGGGCAACAACACCTCCGGCGTGGCGGCGCCGTAGAGTTCCAGCGCGCCCATCGCCTGCACGCGCACAGCGGGCGACTTGGTTTTGCGCACGAGCTCCTTCAACGGCGCGACGGCCGATGCGTCCTTGCGATGAACCAGTTCGCGCTGCACGCGGTCGCGTTCGATGCCATTGGAGGAATCCATCGCGGCAACGAGTTTATCGATGGGCAGCTTCGTGAGGTCCGCAATGGGCTTGAGCCGCGCGCCACGCGGATAGACGCGGTAGATGCGGCCCAGGTTGTCACCGGCGCGCGGGTCAAGTTGCGCGAGGCGTTCGGCGGGAATGAAGCGCGGATGCTCGATGACGTGGCGATACATATCGACGATCCACAACGCGCCGTCGGGGCCGGTGGTGGCTTGCCCGGGGCGGCACCATTGATCGGTGGAGGCGAAGAATTCGGATTCCTGTTCGTCCGAGGCGCGCTGGCCGGCGAAGGTGACGCCGTTGGGAACGAGCTTGAGGCGGCGCACGAGATTGTGCACGGGTTCGCAGGTGAACACGTCGCCGTAATAATCCGCGCCCAGCACGGTATCGCGATAGAGGCCGATGCCGCAACCGGACGTCACGCGATTCGCCTGGTCCGGGCGATTGAAGCGCTCGACCAGTTCGCTCACGGGAAACACGCGCTCGCCGTCGCGCCAGCTCGCGAGGTTCACGCTCGGGTCGGGCGCGCGGAAGTTGGGATTGCGCTTCACGTGGTGATCGGGAAGCGCGTTGTGCCAGGCGGACTGGCTGTTGGCGCAGCCGAAATAATTTCCCCAATCGTCGCGCACGCGTCCCTGTTGCGCGCGGCCGGAGGCCAGTTCAAACGCGCCGGTGTCGGGGTTCATGCGAAAGTCACGCCCGGCGAGGTCCTGCTTTTTGCCGGTGATCAGCGACTCGATCATGCCGCCGCGCAGGCCATTCGCGCCATAGACCCAGTTGTCCAGGCCGATGCTCAGGCCGTTGACGCGCGCCTGGTAATTGTCCGTGATGAAACCGGTGAACAGCGGCTTCTTGAGATCGGCCTTGCCGTCGCCGTTGGTGTCCTCGGCGTAAAGGATGTCCGGCGCGGCGCAGATGAGCGCGCCCTTGCCCCACGCCATCACGCCGGTGGGAAACGGCAGGCCGTCGAGGAACAACGTCGATTTGTCGTACCGCCCGTCGCCATTGGTATCGGTCAGAAACTTGATGCGCCCGCCCGGCTCGTAATTGCCATGCAAGCCCATCGGGTAATCGTGGAACTCGACGACCCAGAGTTTTCCATCCGGCGCGAAGTCGATGTAAACGGGGTCGATGACGTCCGGCTCGGCGGCCATCAATTCGACGCCGAAGCCCGGCTTGGTGACGAACGAGGCGAGCGCCTGATTGGGCGTCTTGGGTGCGGGATGGCCGAACTTGCGCGGCGCGGCCAGAAAATCCTTGGGCGTCACGTCGTGGACGGCGCCGACAATCAAGTCCTCGACCGCCAGGGCGAAGCGCGTGGGCCGGTCGTAATACACCATCGCGCCGCCGCCTTCGTAACCGCCTTCGTTGATGATGCGGCGCGAGGGAATGTAACACGGCACGTCATTCGCGTAGCCGTTGACCCACACACGCGCGGCGTCAAATTCCTGTTTCAGGCGGATGGCGTAGTCCACGACGACTTCGCCGGGCAGAAACACCATGGCGAGGTCTTTGCCGAAGGCCCAGGTCTGCACCAGGTAGGGCAGCTTCGTGGGGAGCGCTTCGCCGCGGTCGAGGCGTTTGAGATTCTTTTGCGCATGATACGCGACGGGCACGCTCTTGGATCTGGCCAGTTCCTCCCATTGCGCGCGCGTGGGCAGCGTGTCAAACGGCAGCTCGATGCGTTTGGTGCGCGCGGACAACGCGCCGTTGACCGGCTTGAGTTCACCGGCGAACAAGCGCTTCACCTCGGCGGCAATTTCGTCGCCGTGTTTCTTTGCCAGTTCGAGGCCGGTGCGCGGCTGGGGATTCTGGTCCGCGCCGCAGCCCACGGCCATCAGCGCAATCGCGCCGGGATGATCGCGTTCGATGCCTTCCTGCGCGAAGGTCGCCCAATCGCCGCAAAGCTGGTTGAAGTCGCCGCCCAACGTGGTGCAATGGCAGGCGTAATTGGCGAGCACCGCGCGCACCTGGCCGTCCGCGCCGGTCACGCGCAGCACGGGCACATCGGGATCGGTTGGGCCATTGGGCGTGCGGCGGTTCTTGCCGAACTGCGCCTTGCCGATGGCATAGGCGAGCTTGGACGGCTTGCGCGCGGCCAGCGCTTCGAGCGACACCTTCTCCAGCGCATCCGTCAGTTCGCGCGTGTAGCGGTCGATGTTCTTCTGGTGCTCGGGCGGAATGTCCATGCTGAACAGATTGGGCGCCACGTCCGTGAGCATTGGTGCGGTGTGCGTGTGGCTGGAAGCAATGGCGAAGCGGTCGTCGGTGACCTTCGTTTTGGCCGCCAGCCGGCGCACCACTTCCGCGCGAATCTTGGCGGACACGCCGAGGTTATCGACCGTGATGAGAATGGCCGGCCCTTCCACGTCGCTGCCCAGCGCGAGCGCCTTGGCCCAGATGCGCTGGGCGATGCCGTCGGACTCCGCGCGGCGATTGCCGTAGCCGCTGAGGCGCACCGGATAATCCGGCGTGATGTCCACCCTGGCGACGCCGGCGAGATATTGCGTTTCGGCGGCGGGGGTGAAGCTGGCGGAAGCGAGTGCCAAGGCGGCGCAAAGCAGCGCGGTGGATTTCATAGCTGGTCAACGAGACTGACGCGGCGGCTCGAACATCGTCAAGAGGCATCGTTGGCACGCCGGGATTGCCTGCCAGCTAACACGCGCGGCGAATGGAAAACCGCTATTTAAGTTGCGAATGCCGATACTTTTGTGCCGCAAGATGGCAACGCAAACGGCATGGCGGATGACACCGCCAAATAGCCTTGGAGAAATCGACCGTCCCTTAGTGGGCCTTCGTTGACGGTGTGAAGGTCAAGCGGTCGATCCACGCCAGCGCCGCGGCGGAGGCCACGAAGGTGACGTGAATGATGACCTGCCATTTCATCATTTTGTCGTCGAGGCTGGCGGCGTTGATGAAGGTCTTGAGCAGGTGAATGGAGGAGATGCCGATGAGCGCGGTGGCAAGCTTGACCTTGAGGATGCCGGCGTTGACGTGCGACAGCCACTCGGGCTGGTCCGGGTGACCCTTGAGGTTCAGCCGTGAGACGAAGGTTTCATAGCCGCCGATGATTACCATGATGAGCAGGTTGGCGATCATCACCACGTCGATGAGTCCCAGCACGCTGAGCATGACAATCGTCTCGGCGTCCACAACGTCGCGCGGGATGGAAGCCGGCGGGGGATGTCCGAGCAGGGCGAAGGCGATGAGGTGCCAGAGTTCGAGGAGGAACCGGTAAACGTACACGGCCTGGGCCATGATAAGGCCGAGATAAAGCGGGGCCTGCAGCCAGCGGCTCAGGAAGATAAAACTGCTGAGCGTCTGCTTCGAGCGGGAGCCCTTGTCACCTGTTTCCGAAATCATATATGGCCCGTGCCATGTAGTGTATCCAGCCGGCTCTGGCCAGCCAAATCGGGCAAAGTTCAATCAAGGTCGCATCAACTTTAACGTGGTCGATCGGGCGTGGTTAAATGTGGGAGGTTCGGAGTCCCGGCTTCAGCCGGCCAAGGCGTTGCCATTCCATGCGCGTGGAGATTTCCTTTGATTGTTGACGGGACGACGCCCAACCGCCTGAAGGCGGGACTCCGAACCTTGGCGTGTCGTTACCCGCTTCTGATCGCACCCCTGGATCACCGGGATTCGCGCTTTTTTCCATGCATGGCGCGGCGCAGGCGGGTATGAATAAGCCATGCGGATTACGAACCTGAACCCCGCGACGGACATCGGCGCCAGCGCGTGGTTCGTCGAAATGGACGGGCACCGGTTGTTGATGGACGCAGGCACGCACCCCAAACGCGAAGGCCGCGAGTCCATGCCGTTGTACGACCTCATCAAGGACCAGGACCTCGATGCGGTGACGATTTCCCATTGCCATCACGACCACGTGGGCTCGCTGCCGGTGGCTATCCGCCATTTTCCGCGCGCGCACGTGCTGATGACGGAGTTGAGCTATTTCCTGGTGGAACGCGTGCTGCACAATTCGGTCAACGTGATGATCCGCCAGCGCGAGGAACTGGGCATCAAGGAATATCCGCTGTTCACCCACGACGAGGTGGACGAAATCGCGCCGCTGTTCCAAGGGTTCAAATACAATCGCGAGGTGGAATGGGCGGCGTTCCACAAAACGCGCGCGGGCTTTGCGTCGCCGACGCTGGAATTTTTCGATGCCGGCCATGCGCTGGGCTCGGCCGGCATCATGGTGCGCGGGAAGAAGCAGACGCTGTTCTACACGGGCGACGTGAGTTTCCGCGACCAGACGATCCTCAAGGGCGCGCGCTTCGAGGACGTGGAAGCGGACGTGCTCGTCATGGAAACCACGCGCGGCAACCGGGCGGTGCCGGCGGATTTCAGCCGCGACGCGGAGATCGAGCGGCTGGCGGCGTCCATCGACCGCGTGCTCAAGCGCAAGGGGTCGGTGTTGCTGCCCACGTTCGCGCTGGGGCGCACGCAGGAGATGCTGGCGCTGCTGGCGCTGCTGATGGGCGAGGGGCGGTTGAAGTCGCAGCAGGTCTATATCGGCGGGCTGGGGCGGGTGTTCACCGAGATTTACGATTTGCAATCGCACCGGACGCATCGCAATCACACGAACCTCCAGTTGCACGAGGCGCTCAACCTCACCGTGCTGGACCGCAACCAAATCGACAAAATCAAACTGAGCGGCGGCCGGCTGTTTGTGATCACCGCGGGCATGATGAGCGAGAACACCGCCGCGCATGACCTGGCGGTGCGGATGATGGAAGACGAGCGCCATGGAATTTTCTTCGTCGGTTATGCGGACCCGGACACGCCGGGCGGCCGGCTCAAGGCGGCCAAGCCGGGCGAGACGTTCGTGTTCAGCGGCCACGCGGGCGAGGTCACCCGCAAGTGCGAGGTGGACGAATTCGATTTGACCGCGCACGCCAACCGCGATGAGTTGCTGGATTTCGTGGGCCAGGTGGAGCCGCGCGTGGTCGTGCTGGGCCACGGCGACGACGTGTCGCGCAACTGGTTCGAGCAACAAATCCGCGCCCGTCACCCGAAGATCAAGGTGTTTCAGCCGGGGCCGGGGGAGACGGTGGAGGTGTGAGGCGTGAGGCGTCCGAGGAGAAGCGCGGGTTGGTGGTCCGGCATGTGCGGTGGAGGCGGGGTGGCAATCACGAATGACGAGGGGCCGGAGCGCGGGCATCCTGCCGCATCCTGCCTGCGTGCAGTGTGGTGAATCCATGCGGTGCGACCTGGCTGGCACGCGATGTCGTAAGCGCGACTGGAGTCGCGCGGTCCAGGGCTTGGTGGCGATTCAACGGTTCAACGCATCCCCGCTTACGTGGGATTACGTGGGATTACGTGGGATTACGTGGGACAACCTGCCGGTTCCGCCCGATTCCGCCCGATAACGGCGCGTTTGTGGTGGGAGTGGCCTATTGCCCTTCGGCGGCGCGGATGGCTTTGGCGCGGGCCTCGGCTTCAGTCGCTTCGGGGTCGCGCTGGAGGCGGCGCATGACTTGCGCGTATTCATCCAGCGAAGTCAGCAAGGCCTTGTGCTTCGCGCCAAAGGTGTCCTCGATCAGGGACAGTTGCTTTTTCAACACGCCCGCCAGTTCGACATCCTTGCCGAGCTTGCGATAGACAGTGGCCAGCTTGCCCAGCGGGGCGAGCAGGACGAAGTTTTTCGCCCCACGCTGCCGCTCTTCGATCCCGAGCATTCGTTCACACCAGAGTTCAGCTTCGGCAAACTTGTCCTCGGAAAGATAAAGGTCAACCAATTGCTCGACGCTTTGGGCAATTTCGATGTGCTCCTGTCCGTGCTGCTTTTCCCGTGTGTGGATCAAATGTTCGTAGAGCGGGGGCAGGTTGGCTTGCTGGCCGGTCAGCTTGTAGATACCGATGAGGCGGTTGAGCGACAGCGCCAGCTTTTCATAGTTGACGATTTGCTCCTTGCCGCGGGCGGCGACGGCGCGGCGCAACAGGGTTTCCGCCTGGGTGTTTTCCTTGGCGGCAAGATGCAGTCCAGCCAGAGTTTCCAAAAGGTCGGCGGCAGTGGGGTGATTGGGTCCCAACGCCGTTTCGCGGATGGCCAGCGCGTGGTAAAGTGCCCGCGCGCCGTCAATGGTTCGGCCCATCTCAAGATGAAACAGTCCCTGGGCTTGAAGAAAATCGGCCAGTTCAGGGTCGTCCGAAGCCAAAGCGGCTTGTTTGATCGCCAGCGCTTCCGACACGAGCCGTTCAGCGGACCTGCGGTCAGATAGAGCCTCAAGTTTTGCCCATTCCAACAATGTGTTACCACCGGGTTCAGGCATCGGCACAAGGCGAATACGCGCCACGGCAAGGGCGTGCGAGAGGTGCTGATCGGCTTCTTCGGTCTTGCCCTGCATCTGGCAGATGTGCGCCAAAGCCATGTACATGTTTTCGCTGGCTTTGGCGTCCGGACCAAAAAATTTTTCCAATAAATCTATCGCGCGGCGGGTCTGGGCTTCCGCTTCCGGAAATTTCCCCTGCCAGTAATTCCATTCGGCAAAGGCCTTTACGGCGCTGATAGTGGCGGAGGGCAGGGTCAGGTTTTTCTCAAGCAGATTTAGCAAACGCCGGAAATCAGCCTCCGCCGCGGGGATCTTGTCCATGCTGGTGCGAACCTCGACCAAGCCGTAGAGACAAGCGGCGGCGCCGTGGTAGGCGGGGAGTTGGGTGCGCCCGATGATGGCGGACGGATCCCCGACCGGTTGCGACACGCGTTTCCAAAGCGGCCAGAGCGGGACCGACGGCTTGGTCGATTTCAGAACGCTTTCGTACGCCCTCTCCGCCTCGGCATAGCGCCGTTGCGCGGCATCAATCTCCGCTTGCAGGTAATCGTACGGCGCCAGTCTTTTGCCGGGCGATTTATACTTTTGCAACAGGATGGCCCGCGCTTGATCCAGGTGCGCTTGCGCTTCCTTCATGTGCGCCATGTGCAGGTGGACTTTGGCCAGGTGCAGATGAAGAACGGCCACTTCGGAACTGGGTGACCGGTAGGCGCCTTTCGCGACGGACAGTGCGCGCTGCAACAGAAGCGCAGCGTGGGCTGGCGACCAACGGGCGTGAAGATGGTACAGGCCGAGGTCCTGCAAGCTTTGAAGAACCTCATCCTGCCCGCGCTTGCCCAGCTTCTCGGCCTCCGCCAACGCCTTTTCAAAATGATTCAGTGCATCGTCCAGGTTTCCCGTTGCCAGGGCGGTTTCCGCCTGTGCCCGATGTTGTTTCCAGACTTTGGTGCTGCCCCCGGGTGGTTCACCCGCGCACAGCCGCATCGCACCGCATTGAACAAGCGCCAGGGCCAGGGCCAGCCAAACCCCGCCAAATCGACCAACTGGTGACTCGCCGTTCATTGCCCTTCGGCGGCGCGGATGGCTTTGGCGCGGGCTTCGGCTTCGGCGGCTTCGGGGTCGTGTTTGAGGCGGCGCTGGACCTGAGCGTATTCGTCCAAAGAGGCAAGCAACGCCTTGTGTTTGGGACCGAAGGTATCTTCAACCACCGCCATCTGCTTTTTCAACACTTCCACCAGTTCGGCGTCCTTGCCAAGCTTGCGATAGACCGTCGCCAGTTTGCCCAGCGGCGCGAGCACGGTGAAATTCTTCAAGCCGCGCTGCTTGATTTCGATGGCCACCATGCGCTCGCACAGCGGCTCGGCTTCCTTGAATCGCTCTTGTGCGAGGCAGAGGTCGGCGAGTTGCTCGATGCTTTGGGCGACCTCGATGTGATCGGGGCCGAGCTGCTTTTCTTTCGCGTCGAGGCGCTGCTGGTAAAGCGCGGGGAGGGCGTCGTTTTTGTTCGATGACTTGGCCAGCGTGATCAGTAGGTCGATGGCCGACACGAGGTTCGGGTAATCGACGTTGGAGGCCTTGCCGTGGGCGGCGATGGCGCGGCGCAGCAGTGCCTCGGCGGCGGACTGGTCCTTCGCCTCGATGCGCGCGCTGGCCAGCATCTCCAGTACGTCCGCGGAAGCCGGATGGTCCACGCCCAGGGCCTTTTCACGGATCGACAGCGCCCGGGTCAGGTATTTTTCAGCGGGTTCCCATTTTTTAAGATCGTGATTCAAAGCGCCCGCTGCGTGAAACCAATTTGCCAGTTCGCGGTTTTCTTCGAGAACGCTCTGCTTGACCGCCAATGCGGTTCCGACGATTTGCCCGGCCAGGTCCGGGTTGACTTGGTGCAACCGTTTGCACCAAGCGTAGAGCACGTGGCTGTCGGTGGGTGGCGCCTTTTGATAAAGGGCGCGTTCGGCATTGATGGCTGTGGCCAGGTATTTGTCGGCCTCGGCAAAGTTGCCCTGACCGTGGTGGGCGCCGGCAAGGGCGATGTGGATGTATTTGTGAGCTTGCGGGTTTGGCGTGCCGTTCTTGGTCTCGATATCAATGGCGCGTTGAAGCAATGACTGGGCGTCCGCGTACTTCTTCTGCGCCAGGCACCAGCGGCCAAAGTCAACGAGCGTCCCAGTGAGTGCTCCGGGGACCTTGGCGAACTGCTTTTCAATCGTTTTCAGCATGCGCCGGTAATCTGATTCCGCTTCGGTAATTTTCCCAAGCCGCGTACGGGCTTGCACGAGGCTGTTCAAACAGTGGGCCACGCCGCCAAAGTACGGGTTGGTGCGTTCGTAAATCACCTGGGAGTCATTTAAAAAGGGCCCCCCTATTCCGACCGCGAATGAGCGCGAGGTTTCAAATGTTTTGAGAGCTTTTTCATACGCGGCTTCGGCTTCGGCCCATTCGCCTTTGGCAGCGTGAATTTCCCCGATCAGAAAATCGCTGACGGCCACACCTTGTCCGAAGGCTCCCTGGTGTTGCACTGTGATTGCGCGCACGCGTGTGGCGTGTTGTTTCGCTTCGTCGAGTTTCTTGACCCCCACGCAGGCGCGAGTCAAGCGAACCAACCCTTGAGCTACTTCCGGGCTGCTGGCCCGGTACTGCTGGCCAAGGACTTCAACGCCACGGCGCAATAACGGCTCCGCTTTGGCGGCGTCATCCTCAATGTCGAGGTAGTACACGCCCAAATCCTGCAAGCTTTCCGCCAGGCGGTAGCCGTTGCTCTTACTGAAGCCCTCCGCTTCAGCCAAGGCGGCCTTGAAATGTTCCTCGACCTCGGCGAACCGCCCTTCTCGCTTGGCCTTTTCGCCGTTTTGTTTGTGCTTCTTCCAGGCGCTGACACTGCCCTTGCCGGGCTCGGCGGCGCGCAACGGCGCGGTGAAACCGCCTTGAGCCAAAACGGCGGCCAACGCCAGGCACAGCCAGGACTTCCGGCGAACGAGGAAAAGTTTCCCCCAACGACACATCAACCAATTCATAACGTAATGACAGGCACGTCTGAAACCGGGCCTCGGCTGCCCGGTTTCCAATGTCACTGCGCAGACTCCCATCCGAAGTTGCGTTCAGGCCGAGGGATTCACACCTGCCAAAGTGTTTCTAACAGGCCGGGCGGAGGAGGCAAGCCGGAGTTTTGCACTCAGTCGCGATGCTGCTTGTGGCAGGCGGCGCAGGAGCGGGCGACGGATTGGAAGGCGCTTTCCAGCCGCTCGTGCGACGAACCGCCTGGCGTGGAAATATGCTGGGCCATGGCGGCGTGGAATTCATCGGTGGCGCGGAGGGTGGCTTGCAGTGACGCGAGGAATTCGGGGCCGCGCTGTTGGGTGTCGGGTGAGCGGTCGAGTTCGCGCAACAGTTCGCGAAGGATGGCCGCTTCGTTTTGCGGCGACCAATCGGGTTTGTCCGAGGGCGTGCGAAAGCCGGCGGCGCGGATGGCTTTGAGCCGGTCCCACGATTCATCGATGTGGACCATTGATTCGACCGTTCCTTCGACTTTGGCGTGTTCGGGAAAGTCCTTGGGCACACGCGACAATGCTTCGCGCGCCGGCGGAGTGAACTCGCGCACGGTGCGGTAGAGGCCGGGGTAATTTGTGGAGGTGCCGGCCTGCTGGAGCCAGCCGGTGGCGCGGCCGGCGCTCCAACCATCGATGGCGCGGCAGATGACGGCCGCCGCGGCGGGCCCGCGATGCTGGCCGTGGTGGCAATGCACAAACACGGGGCCCGGAAGTGTTTGCGCGGCCTGGACGAGCCGGAGTCCGTTCGTGGCCGGCACGCCGTCGTAGCCGATGGGCAGGTGCACGTAGCGGATGCCATGGCGGCGGGCGGCCTCGGCATCGGGCCGGGCGCCATCGACACTGATGATGGTCTTGACGCCGAGGCGCTGGAGTTGCGCGAAGCCGGCATCGTCCTTGGGCGTGCCGCCGGAGAACACACGCGGCGTGAGATGGAACAGATTCTCGATGGATGCCGAGGGAAGTTTTTGCGGGACGGCCCACGCGTCAGGCTCCTGGCCCGAAGCCGTCAGCGCAAGGCACAGGCAAGGCGCGATGATCGCGCGTGCTGTCAGGCGGCGAAGTTGTTCCCCGAACCAGTGAATCCTCATGGACGCGACACTTTCATCCAAGCCGCGCCGAAATGCAACCGCATCGCCGCTTACTTCGCCTTCCAGCCGGCTTTCTTCAATACGTCGGCAATCTTCACCGGTTTGCCGCCCTGGCGCTTGCTTTCGTCCGCTGCTTCCATGAAGGCGAGGATTTCGATGGTTTCCTCCTTCGGCACGGACGCGACGCCGGTTTGAAAGCATTTCATGATTTCCACGACGAGCGGTCCGTAGCCATCGGACGTGCCAATCGGGGCTTCGCCTTTGTCGCCCTTGGCCGTGCCGCCGTAACCCTTGCTTTCGCGGTAGATGCCGGTGCGCCCGCCTTTCCACGTGCCGGTCACTTCGATCTTGCCGTCGGCGGTGGTGCCGCGCTGCACGGTTTCACAACCGGTGCCCATCACGGTGAACAACGCTTCGACGCCGTGAATGCCATACCAGAACAGGTCCGGATGATGCGGCTCCAGGCTCGCGGGGCCCGAGGTGTCCGCATACATGACCTTGCCGACCGAACCGTTGCGCACGGCCTGCGTGTTCTTGCCGTAACGCAGCGACGACGAGCTGAACACGGGAACGTTGTGTTTCTCGGCCAGCTTGAAGATCTCCACCGCGTCCTTGAGCGAACCGGCCATCGGCTTGTCGATGAACAACGCTTTGCCGGCCTTGATCACTGGAATCGCCTGCTGCAAGTGCGGGCGGCCATCGACGCTTTCGATGAGCACGGCATCCACGTGCCGGCACATTTCCTCAATGGAATCGTAGAGCTTCACGCCGAATTCCTTCTGGAGCTGCTCGGTGAACTTGTCGATGCGCGACGCGCTGGATTCAATGTCCGGGCTGCCGCCCTTGAACGCGGCCACGACCTTGCCGCCGGGGACGTGGCCCTTGGCCTTGGGGTCGTTGAGCATCTTGGTGAAAGCGGGCACGTGCGAGGTGTCCAGGCCGATCATGCCGAGGCGGAGTTCGGCGGCGGAGCCGGTGAAAGCCGCGGCGAGCAACGCGGCCAGCGCAATGGAAAGGCGTGGATTCATAACGTGCTGATTTCGTTTCAAGGCGGGCAGGGAAGCAAGCGAAAACTGGCTCGCTCAGGTTGCCTTGCGCCGTTTGCTTGTCCTGATGTTTGCCAGGATTCCCTCCAACTGCTCCATGCATTCTTCACGCCGGGCGTCCGATACCGGCAGGGCCTTGATGCGTCGCCGGAGGGTGTTGAGGCGAACCATTTTCTTCGAGAGCAATTGTTTTACAAAATCAACGTCCTTTCTACGGCCGACGATCAGCTTGCTCGCAGCGAGATCATGCGGTTCCAAGCACCAGCCGGTTGCTCCTTTGGTCCGTCGCGTCTTGAGGCGAACCAGCCGGCCTTCCCAACCATCCGGCAGCGTCGCCAGTTCGGGAGCAACAACGTGCGCGAAATATCCGTAAGTTTCGTGAAAGGTGGAGTGCTCTCCCAGCGAACGGTCAATCAATAAGCCGCCCTCCGGATGATGCTTTGGATATATGTCTGCCTCTCTTGAAACCAGCAATTCCACAGGCGCTTTCGGATACTTGCCAAGGATTGCCAGGCTACCGATGATGATAAAGTCCGATTCCCTGGCCAACGACCAAGCCGACGCGAGCAGATGTTCAAGCTCCTTGAAGTTCATGCCGGTCGAAAATGGACTGCCTTTCGGCCGGTGTCAAAACTCCAGGAAATGGATTGGATTGGCGGCGACGGCGACCCTCTTCGGAATCTTCGGTCAGAATCTCCAGGACAGCTTCGACGGGGCAAGTGTCCAGGATTTCCTCCCACTCGCGCAATGCGGGCGGCCACGGTCTCTGATTTTTCCGCCACCTTGCCAGGTTGGCTTTCGCCACTTTCAACAGGTGCGGATTACGACGCACTTTCGCCGCAATGGCGCGTGCCATCGCCAGGCTGCGCTTATCGATCCACTCGTGCGAGCGTTGGCGAGAACACGAACCGGTTTCCGTCGAGGAAAACATCGACAGTAAACTACCAGATGCAACACCCGATGTCGATGCCGCTCAAGAACCGGCTTGGCAAATGCTTCTACCTGGCCGAACTTGCCTGCGTGAAGCACTCCGTGCGCATCGTGGCGTTCCTCTACGCGGCCTTGGTCGTTTAATCATCTATTGCGCGGACACGCATCGGCACACGGTTTTCTTCGACTGGGGCTGTCCGCGTGTCCGCATTGCCGGCCGCGCGTTCCTGGCGGGCAGCGTGATTCTGCTCGCGCTGCTCACCTTGGAGGAAGCGTCGCAAATGTTCATCCCAGCGCGGCGGTTTGATTGGGTGGATTTGCTGTTCGATTTCCTCGGCGTGTGGGTTTTCGGGCGGGTGGCGATTGCAGCCCACGCAAAAACGCGGAAGACGATCCTCGCCGCGGCTCCGGCATCGGACAAGTGACTTACTTCGCGAACTGCCGCAGCCACTCCAGGTGACGCGCCTTCAAGTCGCGGTAAATTTCCGGATGCTTGTCCACCAGGTCCGTTTTTTCGCCGATGTCCGCAGCCAGGTCGAAGAGCGCGAACTTCGTGCTTTCCGCATTGCGCACGGCCACATCGAACTTGCCGTGGTGATTGGGAATTTCGCCCACGAGTTTCCACTTCCCGTGCAACGCGCCGATGTCGCCATACAAATCCCAGAACAAATAGCGGTCCGGCAGTTGCGCCTTGCCGCCGGATTTCGCCAGGGGCAGCAGGCTCAGCCCGTGCACCGGAAAACCGCCATTCTTCGCCCGCACGCGCACGCCCGCCGCGTCGAGTATCGTCGCGAACAAATCGAAATGCACGGCATTGGCGTCGCTGATCGTGTCCGGCGGAATCACGCCGGGCCATTGCATCACCGCCGGCACGCGGATGCCGCCTTCGTACGTGGTTCCTTTGCCGCCGCGCAACGGGCCGTTGTTCGACGGATATTTTTCCAGAATGCCGCCGTTGTCCGAGATGAAGATGACCAGCGTCTTCGACTCCAGGCCCAGTTCGCGCAACGTCTTCACGATGTCGCCCACGCGCGCGTCGCAATGACTCATCACGGCGTTGTAATCGCGCCGCGGTTGCGCCACGCCTTCCTTCTCGTAGCGCGCCAGCCACTCGGGCTTGCCGGAATCGGCGTCGCGGTCCTCGCTGCGCAACGGCCCATGCACGGCGTTGAACGGCACGTAACAGAAAAACGGCTTGTCCCGGTTCGCCTTGATGAAGGCGATCGCGTGGTCGGCGAACAAATCCGTCGTGTGGCCTTTCGCGTCCTCATACGGCTGGCCGTTGCGCAGGATGCGTGAGTTGCGCCCCAGCCAGTACGGATGCGCCCCGCCGAGAAAGCCCACGAACTCGTCGAAGCCGCGCGCGTTGGGCAGATTCTTGGCGTCATAACCCAGGTGCCATTTGCCGAACATGCCGGTGGCGTAACCGGCCTTCTTGAGCAGTTGCGGCAGCAGCAGGATGTCGTCCTTGATGCGCCGGGCGGACTCCGGCCAGCCGGCGTCCGGCTCCGGTCCGCGCGAATCCTCACCCGGCCCGCGCCACATGCCGCATTCCAGCGAATACAAGCCGGTCATGACCGATGCCCGCGTCGGCGCGCACAACGGGTTCACGCGAAATTGCGTGAAGCGGATTCCCTGGCGCGCGATTTCATCGATGGCCGGCGTTTTCAGGTCGGTTTTCCAGTTTGCCGTCGTGTCGCCGTAACCCATGTCATCGGCGACGACCAAAACGATGTTGGGCGGCGCAGCGGCGAAGGATGGAGCGCACAGCGCGAGCAGCACGCCAACGGCAACAAGCATCTTTTTCATGGAATACCCAAGTGATAACGGCCGTTCGGGCAAAAGCAAGCGTCCGTGAATCATTGCGCGCGCCCGGCAATTTGTTAGAGTGCGCCGTCAAACCAAGATCATGAAACGCGCCCTCACGTGCCTGGTCGTCTTCACCCTCGCGTCCGTTTGCGCCACCCATGCCGCCGGAAACACTCCCACCCGCGCCGAGACGGAAGCCGCGTTGAAAAAGGCCGCGACGTTTTACGCGCAGAACTGCTCGAACCAGGGCGGCTACGTCTGGCGGCACAGCCGCGATTTGCGCTTGAGCGAAGGCGAGGGCGAAACGACCAGGACCATGTGCTGGGTCCAGCCGCCCGGCACGCCCGCCGTGGGCATGGCGTTGCTGGATGTCTGGGAAGTCACGGGCGATGCCGCGCATCTCAACGCCGCCAAGGCCGCCGCTTACACACTCGTCAAAGGCCAGCGGCTTTCTGGCGGCTGGTATTACAGCATCGAGTTCGATCCCGCGAAGCGGCGCGGCCAGGGTTATCGCGACAACGCCTCCTATCGCCCGCCGAAATCCGGGCGCGACACCGACAATCTCACGATGATTGACGACGACACCACGCCCGCCGCGTTGCGTTTCCTCATGCGCATGGACAAGGCGCTGCAATTCAAAGACGCCGCCATCAAGGACAGCATTAATTACGCCCTGCGCTCGGTGATGATTGCGCAATATCCGTGCGGCGCGTGGCATCACAATTACGACCGCTGGCCCGAGCCGCACAAGGTGTCCGAGTATCCGGTCCTCAAGGCCACCTATCCCAGGACGTGGTCGCGCACGTGGGACAATGCGTGGACCGGACGTTATCAAATCAATGACGACATCACGGGCAACATGGTGGAAACGATGCTGCTGGCGCATGAGATTTATGGCGACGAACGGTTCCTCGCATCGGCGAAGCGCGCCGGCGATTTCTTCCTCCTCGCGCAGATGCCCGACCCGCAGCCTGCGTGGGCGCAACAATACGACGCGAAGATGCAGCCGGTGTGGGAACGCAAGTTCGAGCCGCCCGCCATCAGCGGGCTCGAATCACAATACGCGTTGGAAGCCTTGCTCCGCCTCTACCGCAAGACCGGTGAGGCAAAATATCTCGAGCCATTCCCGCGCGCGCTGACGTATTTGAAGAAGTCGCGGCTCAAGGATGGCCGTCTGGCGCGCTTTTATGAATTGCAGACCAACAAGCCGCTGTCGTTCGTCGTCGTCGGCAAGCAATACAACCTCACCTACGATTTCAGCAAATCGCCCGACCACTACGGTTTCATCGTGGAGTCGCGTTTGGATGCCATCGAAGCAGAGTACAATCGGTTGAAAAACAGCCGCACCGGCGAACCGCCCGCGCCCACCGTAACCGCCGCCGAAGTGCGCGCCATCATTTCGGCCATGGACCCGCGCGGCGCCTGGATCGATGCGCGTTCGATGAAAGGCTTTAACAAGGCTTCACCCAACGGCGTCATCCAATCCGAAACGTTCATCAAAAACGTCACCGCCCTCTGCCAGTATCTGCGCAGCATGCGGTAACCGGTCCGCGCGACTCCGTCGCGCTTAAAGCATGGCGCGGCTGCCGCGGTTCACGCATCCCAACCTACTACCTTGCGGACCGCGGCTGTCCTCAGCCGCAGCGTGTGGAATGCAACCGAGACAATGGATTGACTTCGATGTCGTTCGGTGCGGTGCCACACGCATATACGTTCAAACGAACCTCTCAGCCGACTCTCGCTCGCCGCGCGCTGCGGCTGAGGACAGCCGCGCGGTCCGCAAGCAACTGCGCGTCAAGTCTTCAATCCTCCACGGCGCCTTCTGGTTTCTCCCTTTGAATTTCGTCCTTCGAATTTGTTTTGGATTTCGCGCTTCGAATGTCGGTTTTACCTTCACCCGGTGCTTCCCTGGAGTTTGGAGTTTGCCCCTTGAGGCTTCCCCCTCATTTCCCATTCGCCGACTGCGTCTCAATCCACCTCACGGCGTAATGAATCAGTTCCGGCGCGGTCTGGAGCTTGAGCTTTTCCTTCATGTTCACGCGGTGGACTTCCACCGTCTTGATGCTGATGTGCAGTTCCTCGGCGATCTCGCGGGTGCTTTTGCCTTTGCCGATGAGCTGGAACACTTCGAATTCGCGGTCGGTCAGCAGTTCCACGGGCGAGCTGGACGATTCGGGCCGGCGGCCGGAAAAGATTTCCAGAATCTTGGCCGACATCTGGCCGCTCACATAAATCTGCCCCGTCAACACCTGGCGGATGGCGTCGATGAGCTTTTTGCCGCCCTCCTGTTTCATGACGTAACCGCGGCCGCCGGCGCGCAGCACGCGTTCGGCGTAAAGCGATTCGTCGTGCATGGACAGCACGAGCACATAAACGTCCGGATACATCGCGTGAATGTCCTTCACCAGTTCAAGGCCGCCCTTGCCGGGCATGGAGATGTCCGCCAGCACGAGGTCGGGTTTGGTTTTTTCGACCAGTTCCAGCGCCTGGTGGGCGTTTTCGGCCTCGCCACAGACGGCGAGGTCGGCCTCGTTGTTGATGAGCAGGGCCAGGCCCTGGCGCATGATGGGATGATCATCGACGATGAGGATTCGTTTCGCCGCTGAAGCTGCCGGTGTCTTCCGGAGTTTCATGCCTCGCCTTTCTTTGATTTGGTGCCCGCGGTGTGTAACGAGCAAATGACCGCCGTGCCGCCCTTGGGCAGGCGCTCGACCGCCAGCGAGCCGACGATGACGCCGGCCCGGTACTGCATGATGCCCAGCCCCATTCCCTTGCCCGAGGCGATCTTCTCGGGGATGCCCTTGCCGTTGTCCTTGACGCAAAGGGTGACGCGCTCGGGAGTCTTGGTCAGCCGGATTTCAATTTCGCCGGCCTCGGCGTGTTTGACGGCGTTGTTCACCGCTTCCTGCGCGATGCGATACAAGTGCGTGGCCACGGTGTTGTCCGGCACCAGCACCGGTTCGTCGCACTCGAACACGCAGCGGATGCGGAACATCTTTTGCGTGGAGGCGGCCAGTTGCGTCAACGCGGACATCAAGCCCTCGGACTCCAGCACCACGGGCGTGAGGCCGCGCGCCAGGTCGCGCGTGTGGGCGATGGCTTCGCGGATGAGCTTCGAGATTTCGCCGGCGCTGGCGGCCTCGCGCTTGGATTTTGCGGCGAGATTCTTTTCCAGCACCTGGCTCATGATTTCGATGCCCGCCAGCCGCTGGCAAAGGTCGTCGTGCAAATCGCGGCCGATGCGCTGCTTGACCTGCTCCTCCACCTGCGCGAGCTGGCGCTCCAGTTCCTTGCGGTGGGTCACGTCAATGCCGGTGGCGATCACGTGCTCGACCGAGCCATCGGCGGCCAGCAAAATCGTGTTGGACCATTGAATGAAACGCTTGCCACCGTGGCGCGTCAGCCAATGGTTCTCATGGTCCGACCGGCGCAGGCCGCAGGCCAGGTGCTTGAAGACCTCCTGCACCTGGGCGCGCTCGTCCGGCGGAATGAAGAGGTCAAACACCTTTTGTCCCTTCACTTCCTCTAAGCGATAACCGGTGGCGCGTTCACAGGCGTGGTTGAAGCGCACGATGCGCCCCTCGCGATCCAGCACCACGACCAGCGCGCCGGCGGTGTCCAGCACCGCGGAGATGAACGCGTGCTCCTTGCGCAGATTTTCCTCCGCCGCGGCCAGTTTCCTTTCGTAGCCAATCTGGTTGAGGGCGCGCGAGAGGATGCGCGGCACCAGTTCCAGAAAATCGCGATCCTTGACGACGTAATCGATCGCGCCGCTCTTCATCATTTCGACGGCCACGCGTTCGTCGCCCCGGCCGGTGATGATGATGAACGGCAGCGTGCGCCCGGCCTTGGCCAGTTCGTGGAGCACCTTTTGCCCCATCATGTCCGGCAGGTTCAGGTCCAGCAGCATCAGGTCCGCCGCATGGTCGGCCAGCCAGACCAACGCCTCCTTGCCGGTGCCCACGCTGTGCGAACGATACCCCTCCCGGCGCAGTGACCGCTCGATCAGCCGGCAGACACCCGGATCATCATCCACGATCAGTATGGTGGCAGACCCTTCGTTCATCGAACGCATCTACTTCTTGCCGTTGATTTCCGGCACCTGCACCAGCGACACAAACATGCCCAGTTGTTTGATCGCGTCCGCAAATTTTTCGTAATCCACCGGCTTCACAATGTAACAGTTGCACCCGATGTCGTGGCAACGCTCCACCTCGCGCGGGTCGTCCGTGGTCGTGAGCATCACCACGGGAATCTTGCGCAGGTCCGCGTCGGCCTTGACCTGGCGGAGCACCTCCACACCGTCCACCTTGGGCATGCGGATGTCCAGCAGCAGCAGGTAGGGTTTGTGAACGCTGCGCTTGGGACCATCTCCGCGCATGAACAGGAAATCCAGGATTTCCTGGCCGTTCTCGAACCGCACGATCGGGTTGTGCAGCCCGGCCCGCGAGAGGTTTTTCTCGATCAACCGGGCGTGGCCCGGATCGTCTTCGGCAATGAGGATGATGACTTCACGGCTTGAGTTCATGTGGCTCCTTCGTGCGTTGCGCCTTGGGCAGGGAGACGGTGAATTGGCTCCCCTTGCCCGGTTCCGATTCCACGCGAATGCGCCCGTTCTGCCGCTCCAGGCTCCGTTGCGCAATGGTCAAACCCAATCCCTCGCCTTCCGTGGCGGAGGGATCGAGCCGGTGGAAGATCTCGAAAATCTTGTGCTGATGCTCCGCGCGGATGCCGATGCCGTTGTCCGCGATGTGATACACGGCATGTTTGTCATCGGTGTGCCCGGTGATGCTGATTTCTCCGCTGCGTTCGCGCGAACGATACTTGATGGCGTTGTCGATGAGATTGGTGAACACCTGGTTCAATTGCGTGGCGTCGCCCAGGCAATCGGGCACCGGCTGCAAATTCAAACTCACCTCCGCCTGCTTGAGCTGGAATTCCATGGACTTCGCGACGTCCGCCAGCAGGCGGTTCATGTTCACCGGTTCGATTTTCAACGCGGCCCGGCCCAGGCGTGAAAACCGCAGAAAGCCCGACAGCAACACGTCGATCTTGTTGACGCCCGCCTGAATGTATTGCAGCGCCTCGGGCACATCCTTGTCCAGCAGATGCCGCAATTCCGCGAGGCTCGTCTCACTCTGGCTGGCCAGCAGCTTGCGAACCTGCGCGCACGTGTGCGTCAATTCCTTGCTGAATCCCTGGATGTTCACCAGCGGCGAGCGCAAGTCGTGCGACGCCACATACACGATGGCTTCGAGTTCCTTGTTCTTTTCCGCCAGGTTGTCCGCCAGCTCCGCCAGTTGTTGTTCGGCCCGTTTGCGGTCCGTGATGTCGCGCACGAATCCCGTGAACAAACGGCGGTCCGCCAGTTTCACCTCGCTCACCGAAAGATCCATCGGGAACACCGAGCCGTCCTTGCGCTGGCCCACCACTTCGCGGCCGATGCCGATGATGCGCGCCTTGCCGCTGCGCAGGTAGTTGGCCATGTAACCGTCGTGCTCCTCGCGATACGGCGAGGGCATCAGGACGCTGACGTTTTTGCCGATGACTTCCGTCGCCGCGTAGCCAAAGATCCTCTCGGCGGCGCGATTGGCGGATTCAATGATGCCGCGCTCGTCAATCGTGATGATCCCCTCCACCGCCGTCTCCAGGATGGCGCGCAACCGTTCCTCGCGGTCGCGGATGGCCGAGCTGGCGCGCTGGCGTTCCGAAGACACCTCCCCTTCGCGCGCTTCGGTCGCCGTGCGGCCTTCCTGCTCCAGTTCGTTGATCCGCTGGAGCAACTCCGCTTTCGTCATCTCCGAATAAGGCTTCATCAATTCAATGCGTCAACGCACTCCCGGTGGCAGGGATAAAATCAAGCCGTGGAGGCGCGCAACCTGCGCTCCCTCAACCGAAAAGAGTGTTCACGACGTATTCGTAACACTTGACGTCCTTGTCCGCAAAACAAACAAAGACGATTTGCTCAACCGTCGTGTTGGTCTCCAGGAACTTTTTTGCCTCGCCCACCGCAATAAAAGTTGCGTGCTCCAACGGGAACCGGTACGCCCCCGTCCCGATGGCCGGAAACGCAATCGACTTGGCCCCGTTTTCCGCCGCCAGCTTCAGGCTGTTGCGGTAACAACCGGCCAGCAACTCGTCCTCCCCGAACTCGCCGCCGCCCCAGAACGGTCCCGGCGTGTGGATCACCCATTTGGCGGGCAGCTTGTAGCCCTTGGTGATGCGCGCCTGGCCCGTGGGACACCCGCCCAGCTTGCGGCATTCCTCCAGCAATTCCGGCCCCGCCGCCCGATGAATCGCCCCATCCACACCGCTGCCCCCCAGCAGCGTCGTGTTCGCCGCGTTGACGATCGCATCCACCGGTTGCTGCGTGATGTCGCCCTTCACCACTTTCACCCGATCTTTCAGAGCACTCATGCCGTCGAGTATCCGCAAGCACCCGGGGCATTCAAGCCGCTTTCCACCTTCGTGCTCGTTCGGCGTCCCGGCTTCAGCCGGCCAGGGCTTTGCCATTCGAAGCGCGTGGAGATTTCCTTTGATTCTTGCCGGAGCGCCGCCCAACCTGCTAATCGCACCTCTTTGAAGTTTCTCTGGCGCTTGGAGTTGTTGCCTTGAAGCTTTTCCCCGGCTTGCCCGCGCCACGATTCCAAGCGTAGATTGACCCGCACATGGCAATCGCGAAGAACGCCCGTATTTATGTTGCCGGCCACCGCGGCCTGGTGGGCAGCGCCATCTGGCGTCATCTCCAGAGCAGCGGCTTTTCCCACCTCATCGGACGCGCCCGCGCCGAACTCGACCTCCTGGATGCCGCGGCCGTGCGTAAATTCTACGCCGAACAACGCCCCGAATACGTCTTCATCGCCGCGGCCAAGGTCGGCGGCATTCTGGCCAACGACCAGTATCCCGCCGATTTTCTGCACCAAAACCTGCAGATCCAAAACAACCTCATCCACGGCGCCAAGGAGGCCGGCGTGCGCAAACTGCTGTTCCTCGGCAGCTCCTGCATCTATCCCCGGCAGGCGCCGCAACCGCTCAGGGAAGAATATCTGCTCAGCGGGCCGCTCGAAACGACCAACCAGTGGTACGCCGTCGCCAAAATCGCCGGCATCAAACTTTGCCAGGCCTACCGCCGGCAGCATGGCTGCGACTTCATCTGCGCCATGCCCACCAACATGTACGGGCCGAACGACAACTACGACCTCCAGACTTCCCACGTCCTGCCCGCGCTCATCCGCAAATTCCACGAAGCGAAAGTTCGCGGCGCAAACCAGGTTGTCTGCTGGGGCACCGGCAAGCCCATGCGCGAGTTTCTCTATTCCGACGATCTCGCGTCCGCCTGCCTGTTCCTAATGGAACAATACAGCGAGGAACAGTTCATCAACGTCGGCAGCGGCACGGAACTTTCCATCCACCAACTGGCGGAAACCATCCAGCGCATCATCGGCTTCGAAGGCGCCATCGCCTGGGATGCGTCCCATCCCGATGGTACGCCCGGGAAACTCATGGACAGCTCCCGCATCAATGCCATGGGTTGGCGGCCGAAAATCGACCTGCAAACCGGCATCCGCCTGGCCTACGAGGATTTCTTGAAATCATCCGCCGCGGCGGAACCGGTCACCGCCGGTGCGGCGTAATCATTCGCCGCCGAACCTGACCTCCGCGGTGCGTAGCGTGGCAACCCAGCGAACCCTGGTCCCGGCTTCGCCACGCACTTTCAATACGAGCGCGTCATGCCCGTCATCCGCCTGGGCGGACGCGGACCACCCGGCCTCCTGGCCGAGGCTGGCGACCTGCGGTTGGCCGACGAAGCGCGTGACGCCGCGTTCGTTCTCGATCAGGCCTTTGATTTGGAATCCAACCGACGCGCCCGCTTCACTGCGCGCCACCAGGAGAGCATCGAAGCTCCACGCCGCGCCGGGGGGAACGGCGATGCGGCGCGCGGCGCCGTCGAGGAACAATTCGGTTTCCGTTTCATCCAGCGTGAACTGGCGCAGGACGAACGTGGAGGTCTGGGCGTCGCCGTTGTCGGAGAACCGGCCGGCGGCATAGGCCATCTGCCCGAAGTTCGCCGCGTGCGCGCGCAGGCCGCCGGGGATGGTCGCGTAAAAGGCCCTTTCCGCTGTCACGTTGCCATTGCCGCCGGCGATGGTGCTGTAGGAAGCGCCCGCCTGATTCTGCCGCCCGCCGCCGAGTGACACGTAGGTCGAGTCCGGCCCGACGGCGTTGGCGTCGCCTCCGGCAATGACGGATTTGTAGGCCGCGCGGGCGACGTGATTGCTGGTCCCCCCGCCAATGGCGGCGCCGAACGCATCCGTCGCGACCGTGTTGGTGAAGCCGCCGGCGATGGTTGTGCCATAGGCATTGGCGCCAATGACATTGAAGCGGCCGCCGCCCACGACCGAATAAAACGCGCCCGGTTGCAATCTGTTCAGCCAGCCCGTGAGGATGCCCGCGTAGGAAGCATCGCGTTCGATGACGTTGCCAAAGCCGCTGACAATGGCCGCCGCGGAAGAATTGACCTGAATGACATTGCCGCGCCCGCCGCCGATGAAGGCGTAGGGCGAATTGGTCGAAATCACGTTTTGCTCGCCGCCCGCAATGACCGAGAACGAAGCCGCGGAATGAATGCTGTTCAGGTAACCGGCGGCGATGAACGCGTGCGGCGCGTCGGACGCGAGACGATTTTTTTCGGCGGCCATCAAACCGGCGGGCAGGGCCAGGAGAACGAGCGCGAGAAGTTTCATAGGCGCTGCCATGGTGCTATGGAAACGGTGGATGCGCCAAATGAAAAAGGGCGGTGGCGCGGGGTTCACCGGGGTTCACTAAACATGAAAGGGATCCCCTCCATGATGCGTGGGGCAAAAAACCACTTGGCGATGCAAGGTTCCCTTCCCCATAATCGCCGCGATACCCGTGTTATGCTGACCCGACTGCCCAAACGCTTCTGGCTGCCAGCGGCCGCCCTTGGCGCGCTGTTGTCGGTCGGTGCGGCGTCCGGCGCGGAAAGCGCGGTGGATCCGCTGGCTCTGTTGGAAACGCATTGTGTCCGCTGCCATGGCGGCGAAAAGACCAAGGCCGGCCTGGATATGACCTCGCGCGAAGCCTTGTTGCGCGGCGGGGACAGCGGCGCGGTGGTGGTCCCCGGACAGCCAGCCAAGAGCCTGTTTCACCAGATGCTCACGCACGAGAAGGACCCGGGCATGCCGTACAAGGAAAAGAAGCTGCCCGAGGCGGCCATCAAAACTTTTGCAGCGTGGATCGGGAACGGAGTTCCCTACGCGCGCGCGGTGGACAAAACCGCCGGAGCTTCCGCCGCGAAAAGCGATTCGCCGTTCACCGACTCGGAACGCAATCATTGGGCGTTTCAACCGGTGAAACGGCCCGAGCCGCCGGCCGTGAAGCGTGAAGCATGGGTCCAATCGCCCATCGACCGTTTCATTCTCGCGCAACTCGAAGCGAAAAACCTGCGCCCCGCGCCGCCCGCCACGCGTGAGCAACTCATCCGGCGCGTGACGCTCGACCTCATCGGCCTGCCGCCCACGCCTCGCGAGATCGATGACTTCGTTAACGACACGTCCCCCAAGGCATACGAAAAGCTGGTTGAACGGTTGCTCGCCTCGCCGCATTACGGCGAGCGCTGGGGGCGCCACTGGCTGGACTTGGCGCGTTTCGCGGAGACGGATGGATTCGAGCACGACGCCGTGCGCCCGCATTCGTGGCGCTATCGCGATTACGTCATCCGCGCGTTCAACGCGGACAAGCCATACGACCGTTTCATCCGGGAACAACTCGCGGGCGATGAATTGTTTCCCGGCGACAACGAGGCGCTCATCGCCACGGGTTTCAATCTCCTCGGGCCGGACATGGTCGATTCATCGGATCAGATGCTGCGGCGGCATCTGACGTTGAACGACATGACGGACACGGCGGGCCTGGCGTTTCTGGGGCTGACCATTGGCTGCGCGCGCTGCCACGACCACAAGTTCGAGCCGCTGTCGCAAAAGGATTATTATTCATTGCAGGCATTCTTCACGCCGGTGGCGTTCCAACGCGAACTGCCGGTGCCCACGCCGCAGCAAAAGGCGCTTTACGACGAGCGCATGGCGGCACTCGAACGCAGCGAAGCCATGCAGGCGCTCAAGGAATTGGAGGCGCCATACCGGCAGAAGATTTTCGAACAAAAGCTGGGCAAGCTTTCGCCCGAGGCGCAGGAAGCTCACCGCACGCCGGCGGAACAACGCACCACCGACCAGGCGAATCTCGCGCTCGAAACCGCCGCGATGGTGGAAGTGAACGAAAAGGAAATTTCCAAACTGATGTCGGCGGCGGACCGCCAGCGTCATGGCGAGTTGAAGACGGAATTGAAGAAACTGCCGCAACCACCGGAGTTGCCGCGGACGATGGCGCTGCAAAACACCAATGCATCGCCCAGAACCTTCGTGCTCATTCGCGGCGAATTGAGCAATCGCGGCGAGGAGGTCACGCCAGGTTTTCCCGGCGTGGTGGCGGAGAAATGGCCGGTGAAGGCGGAAACGTCGCGCCGTTCCGCGCTCGCGAACTGGGTCGCCAGCCCGGAGAACCCGCTGACCGTGCGCGTAATGGTCAACCGCATCTGGCAGCATCATTTCGGGCGCGGCATTGTGCCGACGCCGAGCGACTTCGGTTTGCGCGGCCAGCCGCCCAGCCACCCTGAATTGCTCGACTGGCTGGCCGCCGAATTCGTCGCGCGCGGCTGGAGCATCAAGCAAATGCACCGGCTGATATTGCTCTCGTCCACGTATCAGCAATCCGCGCTGGCCGCGCCGGACACGCTCCAGCGCGACCCGGAAAATCTGTTGTTCTCGCGCCGCCAGCGCACGCGGCTGGAGGGCGAGGTGATCCGCGACAGTCTGCTGGCCATCAGCGGGCTGTTGAATTTGAAGATGGGCGGCGCAGGAGTGTTCCCGCCGATTCCCAAAGATCTGTTTCAAGGCGCGAAGGGCTGGACCGCCAGCTCCGACAAGCAGGACCACCAGCGGCGCAGCATTTACATCTTTGCCCGGCGCAACCTGCGGTTTCCCTTCCTCGAAGTCTTTGATGCGCCGGACAGCAATCTCAGTTGTCCCGAACGCGGCCGCAGCACGACGGCGCCGCAATCGTTGACACTGCTGAACGCGGAGGAAGTCGTTGCCGCCACCGAAGCCACCACCGCGCGCTTGGAAAAAGAAGCCGCGACCGATGAGGAGCGCGTCACGGTGCTCTATCGATTGGCATTGGGGCGGCGGCCGACGGCCAAAGAACTGGAGTTGTCGCGCGAGTTTTTAAAGGCTTCGCCGATGACGGAACTGTGCCGCGCGATGTTCAACCTCAACGCGTTCGTGTACGTGGAGTGATTACTTCGCCGCCTTGGCGGGTTCCTCGGCCTTGGGGGCGGCAGCCGGTTTCGCGTCCGAATCCAGCAGCTTGTTGGTCGTGGTGACCGTTATCTGCCGCGTCACGGTGCGACCTTGGGCCGCCGGCGATTCAACGGAAATCTTGGTGGTCTGCGCCGCCTCCACAATCATGCGCAGTTCCGGATCATACAACACCTGCCCCGTGACCGTGCCAATCTGGCCGGGAACCGTGGCGGGCGCCGCGGACGAATCGCTGGAGGGCGCTTCCGATTTGGCGGGCGCCGGCTCCCCACTGTCCGCAGCCATGGCGGCCTCCTGTTCGCGCATCTGCTTGAGGCGGCTGGCGTTTTGCGGGTCGGCTGAGGCTGATTCGTCGGGCGTTTCCGACGCGGCGGGCGCCGCCGCCGGAGCGGCGGTTCCGGGCCGCACCAAGGCGGCTTGCGTTTCCAGTTTCGCCAGCTTCTTGCCGTCGCGTTCTTCGTAGCCTTTGAACGTGACCGTAAGCTCGGTGGGAAGGATTCCCATTCCGGCATTGGCCAGGCTCACCTGCGCGGGTGTCTTCCAACTGTCGCCTTCGCGCACGGGCTTGCTTGGCGCGGCCAGCGGCAGAAGGTCCATGTTCTTGAGGTTGGCCTCGGTAAAGGCGACCTTGAGCAGCGCCACTTCCGGCGAGGCGGGCGAACTGCCATACGTGATCTTCTTCAGAAATCCGGCGTAATCCTTCACCCCGTCGATTTTCCCCGCCGCATCCGTCAGCAAGCCGACTTTCACGCCCACCAGCTTGCGGTACGCCTTGGCCACCGGACTCATGTCCCGCGACTTGGGCTGCGCGGAATCAAAAGTCGGCAGCGTGCGCGCGACCGTGCTGGGTATGTTGGTCATGCCCGCCACCTTGGCTTCGACCTTGCGCGAAATGAATTCCAATTCCACTTCGTGCCCGGCGCCGTTGGGACGCTCGCCCACGACGGTGAGCGCGAAGTCCTGCGAATCGGCCACTTCGACTTTGGTGCTTTGCTGCGCCTGGCCGGCGGAGACGCGGGTTTCCACCTCCCACGCGGATTCCTGGCGGAACGAATATTTCTTGGCCGGCTCCCATTTCAGGGTCAGGTCCACCGGCGGTGACGAAGGTTTTGATTCCTTCTTGTCGCTCGAGCTGGCGGGCTTGGCAGCCTCCTCTTTTTTCTTGGAACACCCCACCAGCGCGGCTGCGGCAACGGCCGCCGAAAGGCAGAAAACGGGTACATTCAGTTTCATAACACTCCCAGATACGGATGTTGAGTCATGCGACGGGTAATGATGAGAAGTACTAGCAATGCGCGCAGGGGCTTACAATGAGAAAATCACGCGTGCCAGAACCTCGGGCCCGTTCGCGACTCCCGTGCTCAAACCCCGACCCACCTCTCTTCGGACGCATCACGCATCACGCCCCGCTTAATCCACGCGGTCAATATGCACATCCAGCTTCACGACCTTGCCGTCTTCGGCGGCGAGATGAATTTCGCCGATGTCCACGTCACGCGTCGGCTGTTTGAGCTTCGCCGCCCAGAGCTTGATTTTCCAGACGGGGCCGTTGTCGCTGTTTTCCAGCTTCATCGAGGTGGCTTTGATGGTGAGCTTCTCAAGAATCGGCTCCTTGAGCGCCTTCTTCAGCGCGTCATCGGAATCCACCTTGAGCTGCTTGCGGTTCAATTCCAAGTGCCGGTCGCGGATCGGCTCCAGCAGGCGCAACGGGCGTTTCACATCCATCATCTTGCCGCCGCCGAATTTGACCTCCACCGCCTTCAGGCTGGCCGTCTCGTCGTAATAGACCACGTACCAGATGTTGGGTGTGATGCCGCCCACGGATTTGTCCGAGCGGATTTGGACCACCCGGTCCTTGGATTGTTCGCCGATGTAACGGTTGCCTTCCTTGACCAGATCAAACGCGGTCACCTCGGCGGCGCGCGCAAATGTGGCGAGGAAAAGCGTCGTCGCCAAAACCCAAAGAAAACCACCAACTTTCGTCTTCATGCCCCGGATTTAGGCAGAAACGCGCGGAATTAACAACCTTGAAAAACAGAAGCAGCGTTGCTCTCGCCCGCCCTTTTAGGTAAATTTCAAACCATGAAAACACCCCAGCCGTTTTCGTTGAACCGCCGTCATTTCATCCGCCGCACCGCCGCCATGGCCGCGGCCGCCACGTTGCCGCGCTGGTTTCTCGAAGAGTCCGCTCAAGCCGCCACCAAACCGCTCGGCCCCAATGACCAACCCGCCGTCGCGCTCGTCGGTTGCGGGGGCATGGGACGCGGCGACGCCAAGAACGCCTCGCGCTTCGGCCGCATTGTGGCTGTGTGCGACGTCGATGACGCGCAACTCGCGCAGGCGAAGAAAATGTGGCCCGACGCCACCACGTACAAGGATTTCCGCAAGGTGATGGAACGCGACGACATCGACATCGTCATCTGCGGCACCGTGGACCATTGGCATACGCTGGTGTCCATGGCGGCGTTGCGCGCGGGCAAGGATGTGTATTGCGAGAAGCCGCTGACGTTGACCATCGACGAAGGCAAGCGGCTGGTGGAAACCGCGCGCAAGACCAGGCGCATTCTCCAAACCGGCAGCCAGCAACGCAGCAACAAACAATTCCGCCTCGCGTGCGAACTGGTGCGCAACGGGCGCATCGGCAAATTGAAGGAGATTCACGTGTGGTTGCCCTCGGGCCGGCGCGAAGGACCGTTCAGCCCGTCCACGCCGCCGGAAGGATTTGATTACGATTACTGGCTGGGCCAGACGCCGAAGCTCGATTACGTGAAGGAACGAACGCACGTGACCTTCCGTTATTGGTGGGAATATTCCGGCGGCACCATGACCGACTGGGGCGCGCACCACAACGACATCGCTCTGTGGGGCATGGGCCTGGACCGCAGCGGCCCGGTGAGCATCGAGGCCAAACCGCTGGTGGAAATGATTCCCAACGGATTCTCCGCGTTCAGCGAGTATGAAGTGAAATACACTTATGCCAACGGCGTGGTTCATCATTGCCGGAGCACGTCCGCCAACGCGTGGAACGGCGCGGTCGTCAACAAGGAAGGCCAGCAACATGGCGTGCGTTTCCAAGGCAGCGACGGATGGGTCTGGGTGACGCGCGGCAACATCCAGGCCAGCAAGCCCGAGTTGCTCGAAGAAGCGTTGCCCTCCAACGCCACCCGCCTGTACGCCAGCGACGACCACATGAAGAATTTCTTCGATTGCATGCGCTCGCGCGAACAGCCGATTTGCGACGTCGAGGTCGGCCATCGCTCCGCGACCGTCTGCCATCTGGGTGTCATCGCCCTGCGCCTGGGCCGCAAGCTCAATTGGGACCCGAAGAAGGAAAAATTCGCCGGCGACAAGGACGCCGACAAATGGATCGCGCGCGAGATGCGCAAGCCGTGGACCTACGACATGATCGGGTAGGCGGCCACTACAACAACCGCCCCTGCGACCCGGCGTTCACCTTCAACCCGAGCTTTTTGTAGCTCAATTCCGTGGCCACGCGCCCTTGCGACGTGCGGTTCAGGTAACCTTCCATGATCAAATACGGCTCATACACTTCCTCCAGCGTGTCCGGTTCCTCACCCACCGCCACCGCCAGGGAATTCACCCCCACCGGCCCGCCCGCAAACTTCGTGATGATCGTCTCCAGAATGCGCTTGTCCATTTCGTCAAGGCCGTTCCGGTCGATCTCCAGCATCGCCAGCGCGCGGTCCGCGATGTCCACGGAAATGTGGCCCGTGCCCTTGACCTGCGCGTAATCGCGCACCCGCCGCAGCAGGTTGTTCGCGATGCGCGGCGTGCCCCGGCTGCGCTGCGCAATTTCCAGCGCGCCCTTCTCCTCGATTTCCACCCCCAGCAACCGCGCCGAGCGCAGCACGATCCTGTTCAAGTCCGCCGCATGATAATAATCCACCCGCTCGCGCACCGGAAAACGCGTGAGCAACGGCGCCGTCAACAGGCCGCTGCGCGTGGTGGCGCCAATCAACGTGAAGCGCGGCAGGTTCAGCCGCACGCTGCGCGCGTTGGGGCCCTGGTCGATGATGATGTCCAGCTTGAAATCCTCCATCGCCGGATACAGATACTCCTCGATGGTCTTTTGCAGGCGGTGAATTTCGTCGATGAACAGCACATCGCCTTCTTCGAGATTGGTCAGCAACCCCGCCAGGTCGCCCGCCTTCTCAATCGTCGGCCCGCTGGTGGACTTGATGTTCGCGCCCATCGCCTTGGCGATGATGTTGGCCAGCGTCGTCTTGCCCAGACCGGGCGGGCCGCTCAACAGAATGTGGTCCAGCGGTTCGCTGCGTTGCTTGGCGGCCTGGACGGCGATTTCGAGGCGTTCCTTCACCTTCGGCTGGCCGGTGAAATCCGCGAAGACCGACGGCCGCAACGTCATTTCCAACGCGGCGTCCGGTTTGGTCAAAACCTCTGACATCATTCGCTCCGCCATGCGCGCGCAAGGATGCGAAAAGCCCGCCAACGCGGCAAGGGGAAATGGCGTTGCGTTCCGTTGAATTGAAGCGTTAAGAGCGTTGGCCATGCTTTTTCTGCTCTTCGCTTTCAACAAGCAACCGTTTCACGAAGTCGCCGAGTGTTTTTTCAAACACGAAGCTACCAGTGCACACAGGAACTTTTCGTTCATCCGTTACGAACTGACGCCAGAGACTTTCCCATCGGCTCGCTTGGAGTTTTTGCAAAGTCAAAAGCGTAAACGCAATGACCAATGCATTTTGATGCCCAACCAATGGCATCAAACGCTCCTCAGCATCAGGACACTCTTTAATGATCTTGTCCACGATGACCAACGCTCTTGGTTTAGGTGTTGAGGGTGGAAAGTGCGGGATTCCAGATGATGTTTCCCAAAGTGCCAATGCCTCTCTTATTGGATCCTCACTATTCATGGAAGATATGGAAGATGTGATGCCATCATGGACAGTTAAAGCACGGATTCTTCGAGTCGGCAAATGACTTCTATCTTTCCCCGTTCTAACTCAACGATTCAACGTCCCCCCTCAAATCTGAAAGTCCCCCCGCGCCTTCTCGCGATCCTTCTTGTTCATCACCTTCACCTTCACGTCCTCGTTCACCACCAGCGAATTCGGCGGGACGCTGTGCATGAGAAACACATTCGCCCCGATCGTGCTGCCCGCGCCCACCACCGTGTCCCCGCCCATGATCGTCGCCCCCGCGTAAATCGTCACATGATCGTCAATCGTCGGGTGCCGCTTCTGCCCGCGCAACGCCTGCCCGCCCGCCAGCGACCGCGCCACCAGGCCCACGCCCTGATACATCTTCACGTGGTCGCCGATGACACACGTCTCGCCCACCACCGTCCCCGTGCAGTGGTCCACGAAGAAGTGCGTCCCGATTTGCGCGCCCGGATGCAGGTCCATGCCCGTGCGGCTGTGCGCCCATTCCGTCATGATGCGCGGGATGAGCGCAACGTCCCTCAAATACAGCTCGTGCGCCAGCCGTTGCACGGCGATGGCCTCGATGCACGGATACGCAACGATGACCTCCTCCTTGCTGAGCGCCGCCGGGTCGCCGTTGTAGGCCGCCTCGACGTCGGTTTGCAACAGGTCGCGGATGCGCGGCAGGCTGCCCAGGTAATCCAGCGTGAGCGAATGCGCCGCCGTGCGCAGGTTGCGTTTGCCCACCGTCTCCGGCGGATGATATTCCAGGCTCTTGTAAAATTCGTCTTCCAGCCGGCCCGACACCGAATCCATCAAGGTCGCCGTCTCGACCTTCAACTCCGAGGAATGAATCGTGTGTTCATCGAAGAAGCCCGGGAACAGCAGCCGCAGCAAATCCACCGTGATGCCGACGATGGCGGTTTTGGAAGGAAGATTTTTTCCGTCGAGGTGATTGATGCCGCCCACGCGCGCATACGAGGCGATCAATTGGTCGGTC